>JAFGBI010000191.1 GCA_016933275.1 Polyangiaceae bacterium
GGGAGCCGCTCGCGCCCTCGCCCTGGTCGCCCCAGCGTCACGCTGCGACCGAACCAAGCCACTAACCTGACGCAGTAGTGCTAGAGCGGCAATCAGGTTGATTGCCGCGACAAATCAATGACCTACGCCGGCGGAGCCGGAACCAAACCGGCCAGGCCATCAGCGGTCAGGTAGAACGTGGAGACCCTGATCGCTGATGCCTGATTGCTGATAGCCACGAGAACATTGAACGATTCTCTGCCGGGTCCGGTCGAGATCACACCGCTAAGGGACTAACCCGGGGGAGCTAGAACCGTAGAGGGCACTATGCCATCAGCGGTCGGCGATCAGCTGTCAGGTAGAACCCGGTGCTCCTGATGGCTGATGGCTGATGGCTGATGGCCACGAGAACACTGAGACGAGATCCTGCCAGATCTGTTCAAGATCGCACCGCCAAGGGACTAGAGCACCGAACCGGGAGCAGATCTCGCCAGCGGCGCCGCTGGAAACGCGTCCTCGCCCCGCACGGACGCGTCTTCAGCGTCGCCGTTGCCATCGGCAACCGGATCGGTGGTCTAGCCCCCGATCGCCGCCCCGCGCAGCACGTTCGATGACGACGGAATGACGGCTCGGAGCCGCGGAGGACTCGAGGAAGGGTCGCGGCGCGCGCGGTGGTCCCGTTCCGGACGGCAGCCGGGTACCGCCGCGAACCGTCGTATGGGGGAGTCATGCGGACGGTCGGGTCGGCTCTCGGGACGCGCGATCCCGTTTCCCGCGGGCCGGCCCGTATCACCGTCGTCTGCGGCGAAGTCCCAGAAAGATCCAGCTGGCTCTCGCGTGAGCTCGGCGGCAGCCCGGGAACGAACCCCTACAAATGGCGGCGCTGGGTTCGGATCTGGCCAGTCGCCCTGGGTCCCGGACGGTGAGGGTTCTCGGCAGCCAGGCCGCCCCGTTCACATTTTTCCTGGCGCGGTGTCGCGTGAGCCACTATTAGCGCCGCGGAATCGCTGCGCCGTCCCCCCGCGCCGAGCTCGGGGGCGGCCGCCCAGTGATCAGGGAGCCGCCGTGAACAGCGACCTAGCCAGACTGCGCAACATCGGGATCAGCGCCCACATCGACTCGGGGAAGACGACCCTGACCGAGCGCGTTCTCTATTACACTCAGCGGATCCACGCGATCCACGACGTCAAGGGCAAGGACGGCGTGGGAGCCAAGATGGACTCGATGGACCTCGAGCGGGAGCGAGGCATCACCATCCAGTCCGCTGCCACGCACTGCGTCTGGGGCGGAACCCACATCAACATCATCGATACGCCAGGGCACGTCGACTTCACCATCGAGGTCGAGCGCGCGCTTCGTGTGCTCGACGGGGCCATCCTCGTGCTCTGTGCGGTCGCCGGCGTGCAGTCGCAATCGCTGACGGTCGACCGGCAGATGCGACGCTATGGTGTGCCGCGGATTGCCTTCGTCAACAAGTGCGACCGCGCGGGCGCGAACCCCCTACGTGTCAAGGCACAGCTCCGCGAGAAGCTCCAGCTCAACCCGGTGCTGCTTCAGCTCCCGATCGGTCTCGAGGACAAGTTCGAGGGGGTGGTGGATCTCATCACCATGGAAGCAGTCCGCTTCGAGGGGGCGAGCGGCGAAACGATCACGAAGGGCCCCGTCCCCGAGGCGATGCGGCCAGAGGTCGTGACGGCGCGAGAGGAGATGCTCGACGCGCTGTCCATGTTCTCGGACGAGCTCACCGAGGCGATCCTGGAGGACAAGGTGACGCCCGAACTCATCCGCGCGACCATCCGCCAGGCCACGATCGGCCTCAAGATTGCGCCGGTGATGATGGGTTCCGCCTTCAAGAACAAGGCGGTTCAGCTCTTGCTCGACGGCGTCGCCGCCTATCTGCCGCATCCTGGCGAGGTCATCAACCGTGGCGTCGACCTCGACCGTGATGAAGCCGAGGTGGCGCTCGAGAGTGCGGCGGACAAGCCGCTGGTGATGCTCGCCTTCAAGCTCGAAGACGGGCGCTATGGTCAGCTCTCGTACCTGCGCGTGTACCAGGGTACGGCGGCGCGCGGCACCGAGATCACCAACACCCGAACCGGGAAGCGCCACAAGGTCGGACGCCTGGTGCGCATGCACGCCGACGAGATGGAAGACATCGACACGGCGACGGCCGGCGACATCGTCGCCATGTTCGGGATCGACTGCAACTCTGGCGATACCTTCACGGATGGCGCGGTCAACGTCGCCATGACCTCGATGTTCGTGCCCGAGCCCGTGATCTCGCTCACCGTCTCGCCCAAGGACAACAAGGCGCAGACGAACATGTCGAAGGCGCTTCGTCGCTTCACCAAGGAGGACCCGACCTTTCGCGTCGGCGCGGATCCCGAGACCGGCGAGACCGTCATCAGCGGGATGGGAGAGCTCCACCTCGACGTGTACATCGAGCGCATGAAGCGCGAGTATTCGGCGGCGGTGATGACGAGCCCACCCAGGGTCGCCTACCGGGAGACCATCACCCGTCGCGTGGAGTTCAGCTACACCCACAAGAAGCAGACCGGCGGCTCCGGGCAGTACGGTCGGGTCGCTGGCTACGTCGAGCCGTGGGTCGAGGCGCCGTTCCGCTTCGACGATCAGGTGACGGGCGGGGCGGTGCCCCGCGAGTTCGTCCCCGCCGTCGAGAAGGGGTTCGTCTCGATGTTGGCCAAGGGATCGCTCATCGGTGCGCAGGTAACAGGCGTGTCGGTGACTCTCAACGACGGCGCTTCGCACTCGGTGGACTCCTCGGACATCGCCTTCCAGGAGGCAGCGCGGGGTGCCTGGCGCGAGGCCTATCCGAAGGCGGGCCCGCAGATCCTCGAGCCCTTGATGAAGGTCGCCGTCGAGGGGCCGAGCTCCTTCCAGGGCGGCATGGTCGGCCTGCTCATGCAGCGGCGTGGGCTCATCGTCGGCTCGACGGAGGGTGACGGGTTCTGTCGCGTGGAGGCGGACGTTCCGCTCGCCGAGATGTTCGGCTTCTCCACGGCGCTCCGCTCGGCGACCCAGGGCAAGGCCGAGTTCACCATGGAGTTCGCGCGCTACGCGCCGGTGCCAACGGCGATCGGCGAGGAGCTCATCGAGAAGCACCGCCACGAGCAGGCCAAGAAGGCGAAGTGAGGAGACCGAGCCAATGTACCGTCAAGAGGTGAACGAGCGGAGCCCGATGCGGGTATTCGAGAAGTCCATGCACAGCGGGCTCGGTCGCGGGAATCTGGGCGTCGTAGCCGCCGCACCGGGGGTGGGGAAGACCCCGCTCCTGGTGCAGATCGCTCTGGACAACCTCCTTCGCGATCGGCGCGTCCTGCACGTCTCCCACATGCACGCAGTCGACCACGTCCGCGCATTCTACAGCGCGATCTTCCACGAGCTGTCCGTGGTAGCGCAGCTCGCCGATCCCGACGTGGTCATGCTCGAGGTGGAGCGACACCGGCTCATCTTTTCCCTGATGGGATCGGCGAGCGCCGGGCAATCGACGGACCGAGCGGGTACGACCGAGGGGGGGCCGGCGCCGATCGACCGGATCGTCGAGGTGGTTCGCTTCGCCCAAGACGTCGCGCATTTCCAGCCGGACGTGATCATCGTCGACGGGTTCGATTTGGTGCACGGGTTGGCAGGGGGGGTGGCGCGGCTCAAGGACCTCGCGCGCGTTGCGAACGCGGAGGTCTGGACCGCTGCCAGCACAGACGAGTCCGTGCCCACCGCCGGCGGACTCCCGACACCACTGGAGTCGGTGCAGGACCTGCTCGACGTCGTCGTCGGCATCGAGTCGGCCGGTGAGGCGATCCGGCTCAGGCTGCTGAAGGACCACGACTCCGTGGGGGCGTCCGACCTCCACCTCCGGCTCGATCCGCACACGATGCGCGTGATCGACGAGGACGTGCGCGCTCCCTCCGACCGCCCCCGTGACGCGCGCCGGTTCCGGCTCGTCTCCGGTGGTTGCAAGGGTGCCGAGGCCGAGTTTGGCGCGTGCGCCGAACGCTGGGGTATCACCGAGGTGAATTTCACCTATCCACAAAACCCCCAGCTGGCCCGTCGGCGCGGGCTCGCCGTGCTCACGGAGGAGGAACTCGGCCGCGGTGAGTTCAGCCTCGTCTATGCGTCGCGGCGGCTCAACCGACAGCTTACGAGGATCCCGTTCGTGCGCCACGTGCTCCAGGCCATCTGGCATCAGATCACTACTGCCCGTCAGGTGTTCGCGGTCGGCGTGATTCAGAATGACGACACGGTCAAGGGTGGCACGGGCTGGGGCGTCGAGCTCGCGCGGCTCTGGAACAAGCCGCTCTTCGTCTTCGATCAGGATCGCCGCGCGTGGTACCGCTGGAGCGGAACTGCTTGGGAGCTCGCGCCGCACCCCGTGATCGTGAGCGAGCGCTTCGCCGGAATCGGCACGCAGACCCTCTCCGAAGCCGGCCGCACTGCGATCTACGAGCTATTTCGTCGGTCCTTCGGCGTCCCGAGCGACGGCTAGCGACGGCCGATCCCCTTCGGGTCCGGCACGGCGCCAGAGCCTAGAGCAGCGATCAGGTTGATTGCTGCGTCAGATCAATGACCCAGAGCACCGAACCGGCAGCAGACCTCACCAGAGGCAGCGCTGGAAACGCGCCCTCGCCTCGCATGGACGCGTTCTCAGCACTGCCGTTGCTGTTGGCAACCTGATCGGTGCTCTAGTCGAAGCTCGCCGAGAAGAGCACTGCTGGCGAGTAGACCGTGTGGCGATAGTCCAGGTCGTCGTCGTCCTCGCCGCTCACCCGGGCGAGCATGAAGCGACCCAGCACGCCGAGCGAGACGATATCCGAAACCCAGAAGTCGTAGCCGACCCCGATCATACCCGAGATCCCGCCCGCGTGCTGGTCTGCGAGCCGGAGATCGACGAACGGGATGTCCTCCTCCACCTCCCCGTCGCCGAGACCGAGGCGTGCGTAGCCGATGGAGCCCGTGAGGTGTAGCCCAGAGTCGGGGTCGAAGTAGTAGTCGAGCATGGGACCGATCATCCAATAGGTCCCGCTATCGAATGTGATCTCGTCGATCTCGCCGTCGCCCCAGGCGACGTCCTTTGCCTTCGGGGAAGGGGTGTGGTTCAAGTAGAAGCCGCCTCCCACGAAGCTACCGCGAAAGACGGCGTACCCCGCCGAGAGCTCCCCGACGATGGCGACGCCCCCGAGCGAGCCTTCGACCTCACCGATGAGCAATTCGTCGCTCTCGAACGAGTCGCCGGCGTAGCCGAGCCCGATCCCACCCCGAACATGGAAGCCGTCGTGGACTCGCGGCTCCGCGGCCGTTGCCGGAGAGGCGAGGTTTCCGATGGTCACGAGCGTGGCGCTGGCGAGGAAGGGTTTGCGCATGGTGCCTCCAGTGGGACGAGTCGAGGGGAGCCAGGGCTCGGGTCGAGATTCCAGCATCGCCTGGCGTTGCCGTAAAGTCGGCCCCGGGAGCCGGGTCGACGGCCCGGCGGGCCTCTGGCAGAGTTGTCCGCGATGTTCGTTTGTCCGGAGTGCGGGGAAAGCCTCGCGGGACCTGGGTTCTGCGCGCGCGATCGGACACCGCTCGTCGACGGGGCGACCGATCTGCTCCTCGGTCAGAGCATCGGGCCCTATCGCGTGGCCTGTCGCATCGGTGCTGGCTCGATGGGCCAGGTCTACAAGGGGGTGCACCCGGCCATCGGCAGCCGGGTCGCCATCAAGGTGCTGAGCGGCGACTGGGGGCGTCAGCAGTCGATGGTGGAGCGCTTCTTCTCCGAGGCCCGTGCCGTCAACGTCATCCGTCACGAAGGCATCGTCAACGTCCTCGACCTCGCGTGGCTCCCGGACGGGCGTCCCTACATCGTGATGGAGTACCTCGATGGGCAGCCGCTCTCGGGGGTGATCCGGAAGCGGGGAGCGCTCCCGCTCGGGGCGCTGGTCATGCTGGTCGCCGAGGTGCTCGACGCGCTCACCGCTGCGCATGCGCAGGGGATCATCCACCGCGATCTCAAGCCGGACAACATCTACGTCACCCAGGGCGGGCGCGCCAAGGTGCTCGACTTCGGGATCGCCAAGCTCCGGCCCGAGCTCGCCTCGGGGAGCGACATGACCGCGACGGGCTCGATCCTCGGGACGCCGCAATACATGTCGCCCGAGCAGGCGCTCGGACGGACCGTCGATGCGCGTTCGGATCTCTATTCCGTCGGGGTGATCCTGTTCGAAGGGGCTGCGGGGCGCCTCCCGTTCGTCGGGTCCTCGCTCTTCGACGTCCTCAAGCAGCAGATCGAGGCGGCCCCGCCTTCGGTCAAATCCTTTCGTCCCGATACACCGCCCTTGTTCGACGAGATCGTGCAACGCGTCCTCGAGAAGGATCCGGCGCGTCGATTCGGATCCGCGGCCGAGCTCTCGGCTGCCCTCGCCGCGGTCGCGCAGGTGCTCCCGCGGGAGTCGTTTCCGTCGCTCGGGACACGGTCCGGTGGTGGCCAATCCTCGCCGCAGCCGGCGGTGGGTGCCACGCCCAGCGGCGCGGGCGCGAGCGGCTCGTACGCGACGGATGCGACGTCGAGCACGGGTGCCTCTTGCTACACGAGCGCGACGACCGGCGTGGGAAGCTCGTACTACACCGCCGGGGGGGCCACCTTCTCCGACCAGCGGCGGCGCGGCGTCCCGGGTCTGGTTTGGCTGGCGCTCGCTCTCGGGATCCTCGTCGTTGTCGGGGGACTCGTGGCCGTCGTGCTCGTGGTCGGGGCGTTCGGCGTGAAATGGATGGCGCAGCAGTCCGAATCGAGTACGGGGGAACAGCCTGCTGGACATGGCGCTACCAGCGACGATGACGACGGCGATCCTCTCGCCAACCCGCTTGCCCGACCGGGTCCCGTCGAGTGGACCTGGCAGAAGCCGAAGGGGTTCGACCCCAAGCGACTCGATGCCGGCGCGCACCTGAAGCAGGGCGAGGCCTTCGCCAAAAAGAGCATGCCCGACGCGGAGCTCATCATGTTCGCCGTCTACGGGGTCAACCGCGAGGGGCTCGTGGACCTCTCGCTGACGGAATCCTCGTCCTCCGCCATCGTCGGGCGGTGGCGGTCGCTCAAGCTCTCGGAGCGTCCGGCGGGGCTCCCGGTGGGGGCGAAGGTCAAGGCGAAGTGTACCTACGCCTACATCGTTGGTGAGCTCGGCATCCTCGCCATGCTGCAGGACCACATGGGTTGCGACGATGCCACCATACCTGCCCCGAAGTGCACGATAGGACAGATCCTCGCCAAGGCAGAGGCACAAGGCGCTCCGCGCACCAACTACATCGCAGACGTCTCGTACGTGGGCTACGGGGCCGGCGGCGCGCGTTGGTGGGTCAAGATCGGCGACGGCTTCCAGCGCCAGATAGAGGATGCTTGCCCCTGAGCTACCTCGCTGCTCGATGCCGTTGGGTCACGAGAGGCGCCTGGGGGGGGATCGTGACGGGGGGCCAGGACGGAATTGTGAAGCTCACGGCTGGTCGGGCGAAGAGGTAGCCCTGAAAGAGGTCGCATCCGAGTCGCAGGACGGCGTCGCGCTCGCCCACGGTCTCGATACCCTCCGCGACCACGGTCACCCCGAGATCATGGCAGAGCGCGACGATGCTGCCGAGTATCTGGGCCCGGCGTCCGTCCCGGTCGATGTCACGCACCAAGGACATGTCGATCTTGACGATGTCCGGCTCGAGCTGCGCGAAGGCGGTCAAACCGGCGTATCCGGCGCCCAGGTCATCGACGGCGATCCGGCAGCCGCTCTCGCGGAGGGTGGCGACGGCGGTGCGCGGGTTCGGCAACCGGTCGAGCGACTCCCGTTCGGTGACCTCGAGCACCACCCGCTGCCCAAAGCGCTCGAGCAGGGGTTGGTCCGCATAGAGCTGCGGATCCCCCATGTCACGCGGGTGCAGGTTCACGAAGCAGGTCGCGGCGGCGTCGAGAGCGGGCATCTCGTTCCCCACTAGACAGCGGGTCTTCCGCCCCACGTCGAAGGTGCGCCCGAGGCGCTCCGCCGCGGAGAGGATCGCCCCGGGGCTTGGCAGGGTCGACTCCTGCGAGCGCATCAGCGCCTCGTACCCGTAGGTCGAGCCGTCAGGGCGCACGATGGGCTGATAGGCCATCCACAGCGAATGGATGGCCCGGGTGAGGGCCACGTCCAGCCCGATCAGGTCGCCCGGCTCCGTCGAGGGACGGCCCGTGCTGGACTGGGCTTCCCGCTTCAGGCGCGCCAGGCGAGCGAGCGTGGCCGCCCTGGCGACCGTTCGGCGCATGGACGCCACTGCCTCGGCCTTGTTGAGGTAGTCGAACGCGCCCAGCCGCAGCGCCTCCACGGCGGTCCTCACCTCTGGACGCCCCGTGAGAATGATGCACGAGGTGTCGAGGCTGTTCTCTCGCACGGAACGCAGCACCGAGAGGCCGTCGGCACCGGGCAGGCCGACGTCGGTCACCACCACGTCGAACTCGCTCTGCAGCAGGGCCGTTAGCGCCGAGATGGCGTCGCCCGCCTCGGTGACCGATGCACCCGCGCTCTCGAGCAGTCGCGCGAAGACTCGGCGAACCTCCGCTTCGTCCTCCACGATCAGGACCTGAACACCCGTCAGTGACTGCATCCTGCTCGCGACCGGCTCCACGATCACCCCCGCTCTGCGCTCAAACGCCCAGGCAGGATAAACCGTTTGGTTGCGACACAGAATCCCTATTCTTCAGTGGCGGTATCCGACAGACGCGCGAAGGCGGCCAGCCTTTTCGGACGGGGTGTCGGATCCCGTATCGAGGTCGAATGGTGCGCTTGTCTCATGGATGGATGGACGGAGGTCCAAGCCCAATGGAGGAGGACCACCCCAACGAACCTTCGGAGAGCTGGTTCTGGACCTGCCATGGTGTCCACACATGAGAAACCTGCCTTGCCGGGCAGACGCGATGAGCCCCGGTCTTGCCTGGCGGACAGCCTCCCGCATCGGGTCACCAACGACCCTGCTCCTCTTTGGCGGGCCGATGACCATCGCGCAGTGCCCCGTGCGGTCCGGACGCCGCACCGGGCGCTGGGGGCCGTGGTGGGTGGCCCGCTCCTCACCGCGCGCGGCGACGACGGAGCACGAGTCCAACGAGCCCGAGCGCGCCGAGCGCGGCGAGGCGTGGATCTGGGAGCGAACGCGGAACGGCGGAGCAGCTCACGCCCGCCTCGCCCTCTGCCTCGCAGCGGTTGCCGGAACAGCTCGACTCGCCCTCAGCGTAGCCCTCGACCTCGATCTCGATGGCCGCTTCGAGGGCGGCGACGCACTCCTCGAGGTTTCCCCCGTGGTCCACGTACTGCCCGTCGCAGAAGAGGGCGCCCTCCGAGCTCTCGCATTCGGCCTCGCACCCGCCCTCGAGTTCCGCCTTGCATTCCGCGTAGCCCTCGGACTGGCACTCGACCTGGCAGTCGAAGGTGGCCTTGGCCTCACATTGGCCTCCGCAATTGGCTTCACATTTGGCGTTGCAGTCAGCCGAGCCGCCCGTCGCCTCGCAGTGGCCTTCACAGGAGCCTGAGCAGTTGGCTTTGCAGGAGGCCTCGCACTCGCCCTGGCACTCTGCGGACGCGGAACTCCCCTCGGCCCGGGCCTCGCAGCTCGCCTCGCAGTCCGCGGAGCAATCCGCGTTGCAGCTCCCCTCGCACTCGGCAGCGCAGTCAAACTCCGCCGGGTCGACCTCGCACTCCGCCTCGCAGCCCGCCTCGCAGTTCGCCGTGCAGCTCACCTCGATCTCGGGTTCGCCGCAGGTGCCCGAACACTCCGTCTCCAGCTCGGCCGCGCAGGCGGCCTCGAAGCTTACCGGTGTGCAGCTCGCCCTGCACTCGGCTTCGAACTCCATCGTGCACTCGGCTTCGGCCTCCACCTCGATGTCCCCGCAAGCATCGATGCCTGCGCGTGCCGTGCCGGCTACGAACAGCGGCAGCGTGGCCGCGAACAGGCCCGTGAGGGCGGATGAGCTCAGTCTGAACATCGGCGTTACCTCCTCGAAGCGAAAGCTAGCAAGCCCAGACCCCCGAGGCCCGCAGCTCCAATGCATCCGTTCGACGGAGCTCGGCGGGCGGCGATTCTCTCCCCGCGAATCGGGAGGTTTCGCACGGGCAAGTTCGGGGGTTATGGCCTTCGGGCCGACGTAGGGCGGAGTGGGTCGCTGGGACCACCTGCTCGCGGGCACGGACGGATGTCCGCTCCCAACGGATCTCCGGTCGTCAAGGAGCGATGGACGATCTAGATCCGTCACCATGCTGCGTACCCTCTCCCTCGACGCGGGCGGCGTCCTGGTTTGTCCCAACTGGCGCCGGATCGCTGCTGTCTTCGCCACCCACGACCTTGCCGTCGATCCTCGCGAGCTCGCTGCCCAGGAGCTCATGGTCATGAGGCAGCTCGACTCTGCGGACGGCATCCGCCTTTCCACCGACGAGGCCCGGACGGCTGCCTTCCTCACCCGGGTCTTCTGCCGAACCGGTGTCGAGGCGCCGCCGACCGCTCTGAGCGCAGCGGTCGCCGAGCTCTGCCGGATCCATGCCGAAGAGAACCTCTGGGACGACGTCCCCGCGGACGTGGTGCCGGCGCTTGCGCGTTTCCGGGCGCTCGACCTTGCCCTCGTGGTGCTCTCGAACGCCAACGGGACCGTGCGGAAGAAGTTCGAGCGGCTCGGGATGGCGTCCTGGTTTGCCGCGATCGTCGACTCGGGCGAGGAGGGGGTCGAGAAGCCCGATCCGGTCTTTTTTCACCGCGCGCTCGCGCGCATCCACGCCGAGCCGGCGACGACCCTTCACGTCGGCGATCTCTATCACGTCGACGTCCTCGGGGCGCGCGCCGCGGGTCTCTCGGCCGTCCTCATCGACCGCGGGGGACTGCAGGCCGCTCGGGACTGCCCGCGGTTCGCAGACCTCGGCGCCCTGGCGACCGCGCTCGAGCAAGGTTGGCGCTGACGACGGGCGTCGCGCGGTCGCCATCGTTGCTCCCGCGGGAGGACGGCGGTGCTACGGCTCACCGTGGCGTCGACACGTGCGGCCAGAGCGCGGCGACCTCGGCTGGGTCGAGGATGAACAGCTTGAAGGTGCAGCGGCCGACTCGGACGACATCACCGTGCTTGAGCGGTACCGTTTCGCCGGGACCGATGTCCTGGCCGTTGACGAAGGTGCCGTTGTTCGTCATCTCGTCGCGGAGCTTGAGCTCGCCGTTGCGGGACACGATGGTAGCGTGGTTCGCGCTGACCAGGTCGTCATAGAAGACCGAGATGTCGGCGTCGCGAGCGCGGCCCACCGAATTCCGTCCCTCGCGGATCACGTACTCCTGCCCGGATTCGTTGACGTCGAACGAGATCATCCAACCGACGACCCGGCGTTGGGGCTCGGCGGCTGCTCCAGGGGCACCGCTGGCGTTGCGATCGAGCCGCGTGCGTCCGCGTGCCACCGCGTCCGGCGCCGGGGCGGCGACATCGGAGTCGAGCGCCGTGCGGCGTCGCGCGGGGTTCGCCGCTTGCGCTGTCTCGCGGGGGAACGGACCCGCGTTCACGGCCAAGGGGGCGGGCACGTACCCCCCCCCGGGCGAGACCCCGCCCACCCCGGGCACATACCCCACGGGAGCCCCCTTCTGGTACCCAACGTTCGGGACGAAGGGTGGGGCGGTGGCGGGCATCCCGGCTGGCGCCGGTGCCGCGGCGGGGGCAGGGGCATATGGGGACACGCTGGTGACATCCTCCCCCGGCATCCCCACCGGGGCGGGCGAGGGGCCCGCTGGCGCGACGGGGAGTGGGGGCGTGGGTGGGCCCTGCGGGGCGAGCCCGGAGGATGCGAAGATTGCACCAGAGGAGGCGCTCCCGGGCTGGGTTGGTGGCACGTAGCCATGACGCGGAGGGACGTACTTCGCGCCTTCGCCGCCATCCGTTGCGGTGCCGCGATCCCCGCGCCGGCTCGCGGCGCGCAGATCGCTCATGCAATGGGGGCATAGCTCGGAGTTATGGGGAATGCTCGCGCTGCAGAAGGGGCAGTTCATGGGGCGATCCTGTTCCGGGCACGCTCCACCCTGACCGAATCCGGGCTTCGCGTGAGCCGGCCCGATCCTACCTTTCTGCGCCGCTCCCCGCCAAGCGCGCCGGCGACGTCCCGGATCAAGGCGTCGGCTCCGTCTCCGTCCTGGTCACCGTCACCGCGCGTGAGCCGCCGGTTCCCTTTGCGTTTCCCGAGGCGGACGGCAAGGGGCGCGCGGGCGCGGCATTTCGTCCCGCCGTTGCCCTCCCCGCCACGAACGCGACGACCACGAACAGTGCGAGGAGCGCGATCCAAGCGGCCGTGGTGAGCGGCGGCCGCGGCACGGGGAGGAAGGACCCGCGATCGGTGATCGTGCGGGGACGCCCGCTACGCCCCGGTCCGCCCGGTTCGGCGGGGCCGCCGATCACGGTCGGCGCCACGCCCCGGGACTCGGGCGCCTCGCGGGCGACGGCCACCACGGCGGTGGCGTTGTCCTGGCCGTCGCGCTCGACGGCGACCTTCACCAGCGTGCGGGCCGCGTCGCGAGCGCTACGGTTCGCTGTGAGCGGCGTGATCTCCCTCGCGTCGAAGGCATCGTAGACCCCGTCCGAGCAGAGGACGATGAGGTCACCACCACGGAGCGGGATTCCGGTCTCCTCCGGGGTGACGAACGGTAACAACCCCCTCGGCATCCCGATCGCTTGGGCGAGCACGCCCGCGTCGGGGTGGTGCTTCGCGTCCGTTTCGGCGATGAGCCCATTGTCAACGAGCTCTTGCACCTTGGTCTGATCACGGGTGAGCTGGGAGACGACCCCGTCGCGGACCAGGTAGGCGCGGCTGTCCCCGACGTGCCCGAGGAACAACGCGCCAGCACGAACCAGCCCGACCACGGCCGTGGTGCCCATGCCCGCGTGCCCGGGAACGGCGCTGGCCGCGGTGAGCACCTCCTGGTGAGCGCGCTCGAGCGCACGGAAGATCTGGGCGCGGGGGTCGCTGAAGCCGGCCCCGACGATGGTCGCGGCGATGGTTCTGCTCGCGACGGCGCTGGCGACATCGCCCGCCTCGTGACCGCCCATTCCGTCACACACTATCAGAAGATCGCCGCCGGAGTAGCTCACCGTCTCCCAGGCATCTTCGTTGTGCTCGCGGACCCGCCCGACGTTCGAGTCGGACCCGTGCTCGATCACCAGCGTCGCCATCTTCGCTCGTCTCTCGGCCCGTGGGCTTTCGGACGACTAGCGCCCAACTCCCGTCGCCTCGACGACGAACCCTACCTGCCGTGATAGATCGAGGCGGTCGCCCGGCTTGAGCTCGACGATGGCGTGCGCCGCGAGGCGTACGCCGTTGACGTAGGTGCCATTGGTCGACCCGAGATCGGTCACGCTCACGGCGGAACCTAGGACTCGAACGACGGCGTGCTTGCCCGAAATGGTCTGCGCGGCGAGGACCACTGGGTTGCCGCTCGTTCCGGGTGGGAGATGGCGTACGGCCTCGAGCACCGCCTGTTGATCGGCGCCGATCACCGTCACGCCCTCGGGGAGCGGGATGTCCGAGTAGCCCGCCGACTGCGCGTGCAGTCGGAATGGCGTCGGCGGCGCGGTGGCGGCGACGGCGGCCTGCGCCTGCGCGCGCTGGGAGGCTTCGAGCTGCGCCCGCTGGGCTGCCATCGCGATCTCGCGCTGCGCTTCGGCCTCGCGACGGCGCTCCTCGACCTCCCGACGCTTCTGCTCCTCCTCCACTTCGCGTTGCTTCCAGCGCTCTTCGTCCCGGCGTCTCCGGTCCTCGTCCTCCTGGCGGCGACGGTCCTCCGCGCGTGTCCGGAGGAGGAAGCCACCGACGGCCACGATCACTATTACCACGAAGAGTAGGAAGGCCAGCACGAGGCCCACGACCAGCCAAGGGATCGGGAACTTCGCCTTGCATTTGCCCTTCTCACAGGTCTCGTTCTCCTTGCAGTCGTCGTCGTCCTTGCACTCCCCCGCGCAGCGGCACTCGCGGTCCTTGCAAGTCGCCTTGACGCCCTCGGGGCAATCGCAGTCGCTTGCCTGCATGCACTGCTTGCAGTCCTCGAAGTCGCCGACGTTGGTGAGCTGAACGGTGTGGGGCTGGCGCGAGCGGGCGACCACCTCATCCTTCGAGAGCGCAGTGAGTTCCACCGCGGTGTCGCCCGTGGCACATTCGCCACAGAGGTCGCACTCGGTCCGTTGCCACGCCCCGACCGCTTGGGCGAAGCTTTGCAGGGACTGAGCGAGGTTCGGTCGGAGCGACTCGTCGGCCTTGATCTCGCGTACGACGCCGCCCCCGGAACGGATCGCCACCGACTGGAGGCGCGTCGCCGCAGCCTGGAGCGCCGCGCGATGCGCGTTGCCCTGCGGAGTCCGTGAGATCACGATGGCGAAGATGGGTGAGCCGAGTTGCTTGGCTCGCTCGATGAGCAGGGTGTCCTCGGCCACCCCGCCGGGGTAGAGGTTGGGATCCGCGCCGTCCGAGATGATCACGACGGCGCGCAGGGGCTTCGCGGTCGCCTCGAGCAGGCGCAAGGCATCCAGGGTGCGCCGGTAGATCGCGGCCCCCGCGGCTTCCGGCTCGGGCGCGTTCTCCAGGAATCCCTGCAGCGCAGGGAGGTTGTTGGTGAGGGGCTGTTCGCGCGGGGGTGGCGTCCCATAGCTGTCGAGGAGGGCGTACTCATCCTGCGCGACGCGCTGGGTCATCAGCTCGACCCGCAGGTAGTCGCTGACGCCACCCAGGATGTCCTTGCTGTGCTTCCCCAGCGAACGCTTGTCCCCGCGGTCGATCGCGATCAGGGTCGCGAAGCTGTCACCAGCCTGGCGTACGCTGACCGGTGGCTTCTCGACGTCGCAGCCGCCCCGGCTGAGGTCGACGCGCATCGATAGCTCACCCGGCACCATCACCGGGTCGTGGTAGATGAGCAGCCCCTCCTTCTCCCGCTTCACCCGGCGGATTTCGAAGTCGGCAGCGTGCGCGGTCGCAGCCAACGTCGCAAGGACGAGGAGGGTGACCGTGAAGTGGCTGAAGACGTGCCCGAGCCAGGGCATCACACCATGGCTCGAGCGCTGGAGGGTGATAGGGCGTGGCAAGATCATGGTCGTGTTCCCCTGGGTCACGATGCTTTCCGCTGGCTGCGCTTTCTGCGTGCTGGACTGGTTTGCCTATTGGCTCCGACGGCGTAGCAGTAGCCCCGCGCCGAGGAGCGCGAGGCAGGCGAGGAAGGAGTTTACGGCTACGGAGGCGAGGAGGTGGCTCGGACCGGTGCGGTCGGCAGCGGTGCTCGCGTCCGGTATCCCGTGATCCTCGTAGAAGCGCTGTTCGCAGCGCTCGACGAAGAAATCGTCGCGGAGACAGGCTTCGTCATCGCAACCGGGCTCCGGCTCGCACCGGTCTGGCACTGCCGGCGGTGCGGCCGGCGCCATGGGCGCTGGCGCCGGAGCCGGCATCGGCTGCAGGAGCGGGGCATCGCCAGCGTCGCCATAGACCAGGGTCGGCGGTGGGGCGTCCGGCATGATGACGGTCGTGCCCGTGGGGGTCGTCGGCAGTTCTCTGCGCAGTTCTCGCCGCTGCGTCCGGTCGTCGCGTTCCTCCGCGTCGTTCGTGCCCTCGCGGGCGATGGGACGGCAGAGGTCCGACTGGGCGACCAGGCCCGAGAGGGTCCATCGTGCGGTAACCGGGGCCGCGGCCCAACGCAGGTAGGTGTGGCGCGCGTCGTCGCCCACCGTGACGGAGAGGGGGGCGAAGGCGGAGAACACGGTCTGCACGATCGCATACGACACGGCGAGGCCGATCACACCCTCGGCTGAGCCCACGCTGGCCGAGATGCAGAGTCCGGCCGTGGTGGCGGCGAAGAACGCGGGGACGAGCACGATGTAGTGGAGGAAGAAGCTCCCCTCGAGCGCACCGCCGAAGAGGTGCAGCACCATGAGGCTGGCGAGCGGGTGGGTGAGCGCCGGGATGACGAAGAGGAAGGCCTTCGACGCGAGGTACGACAGGATCGAGACCCCGCTTCGGCGCTCTCGCTCGAGGACGTCGCGCTCGCGCAACACTTCGAGCGCGGACGACAGCGCGCCGAAGAAGCAGGCCATGATCGTGAGCACGACGAGATAGCTGTGCTCCACCTCGGCTCGCGTGTGCTCCTCGGTGGTGGAGCAGCCGTCGCCACCGAGTTGCGAGCCGAGCACGATCGAGAACAGCGCCGCCACCAGGAGGGGCACCACCACGGCCACCACCCAGAAGTACTTGTCGCGGGCCTTCAGCAGCAGGCCGCGCCGGAGCAGCGTGAAGAGGTTCGCGATGGGACCCCGCGAGCGCGGAGGGGCGGGTGCTGCCGTGGGGTCGACGGGGAGGAGCTGCCGCGCCACCACGGCGCGCCGGAAGGTCTCGGAGTCCCGGAAACGCAGAGGCCACACCGGGGGCCCTTCGACTGGGATCTCGTCGAGCAGTGCCCCCGCCTGATGGTCTTTCACCTGGAAGAACTCGAAGGAATCGACCGCCGTGGGGCCGAAGTACGCGAGACGCCCCTGCTCGAGCAGCACGAGCTGATCGATCTCGACGAACATCGGGTACGACGGCTGGTGGAGCGTGAGGAGGATCGTTCGGCCGCCGTCCGCCAGACGGCGCAGCAGGTCCACGAGGTCCGCGGCGTCCTTCGAGGACAGACCGCTGGTCGGCTCGTCCAGCAGCAGCACCGGCGGATCGGTGACAAGCTCCATGGCGATGTTGACGCGCTTGCGCTGCCCGCCGGACAACGATTTGCTCGTCACCGAGCCGATCCGGGTCCGGCGCTTCTGCTCCAGCCCCACGTCACGGAGGGCGCGCGTCACCCGCCGCTCGATCTCCGCGCGGCTGACCGACGGGGCACAGCGGAGCTGCGCCGAGTAGCGAACGGCTTCCTCGACCGTCAGCAGCTCGTGGACGACGTCGTCCTGCGGGGCATAGCCCACCAGCGCCGAGAACCCGGGCGTGAGGACACCGCCCGCGCCGTAGAGCGAGCGGCCGTTGATCTCCACGCTCCCCTGCGAGGGCCGGCCAAGGCCGGCGAGGGCCATCAGCAGGGTGGTCTTGCCGCTGCCCGACGGCCCCATGATGGCGACCACCTCCCCCGGGAACACGGTGAACGAGACATCGTCCACGATCCGCAGCGGCTGCCGGGTATTGCGGTCGAGGACGTCGATGGTGACGTTCCGCACGTCCACCCGCGCGGGCGGACTCTCGACGACGGTGCGGGGAGCACGTACGAACCGGAGCTGGCGGGAGCCGATCTGCGCTATGTCATCGGCCGTGAGCACCTTCCAGGCGATGCGCTCCCCGTTGACGAAGGTGCCGTTGGCGCTCCCGGCGTCCTCCACGATCAGGCGGCCCGCGTTTCGGAAGACGCGGGCGTGACGGTGGGACACCCGCGGCTCCGGGATGGACACGTCGGCGCGCGGATCGCGCCCGATGAGGAGCATTCGGTGGCCCACGACGAATTCCTCGACGGGGCCCTGGGGCGTGGGTGGGCCGGTGTGTCGCGGGCCGCCTTCCTCGTGGCCGCCGAGGGTCGAAGGGTGGATGGCTCCGAGGAGGTCTTGCAGGCTCAGGGTGACGGAGGCGAGCTGGATTCGGCTGGTTGGCAACAGGCGAGCCACGCCGATCCGCTGGCCGTCCACGTAGGTGCCGTTGCTCGACCCGAGGTCTTCGAGGAGGAAGCCCTCGGCGGTGTGGATGAGGCGCGCGTGATGGGCGGAGACGTCGGACTGGGCGAGCTGGATGGCGCAGTCCACGGCGGCGCCGATGATGTACTCCCGTGAGTCTCCGCCCATCGTGCTGGCTCTTTGGGAGCGACGGTAGGTCAGGCACCCCCCGCCAGCAAGCGCGGGCCCCCCGACACTGCACGACGCGGGCGCCGGGCCACCCGGCCGACCCATTCGCGCCCCGGATTCAGGTATACGTGATAGCGATCCGGGAATCATGCGCTGCCCGTCTTGCCAGCATCTGAACCCCGACGGTGCGCCGCGTTGTGCGCGGTGTGGCAGCGTCCTGGACTCTCTGGCGCGGGCCGGGGCGGGTTCGGGACCGCCACGCCGAGGCGGTACGGTCGAGCCGCCTGCGGGTGACGTCCTCCTCTCGGTGGGAAAGGTCCTCAACGGTCGCTTCGAGCTCCTCGCGCTCATCGGCAGCGGCGCGATGGGGAACGTCTACAGCGCTCGCGATCGCGTGCTCGGGCGGTCCGTCGCTCTCAAGGTGTTGAGCCAGGAACTCTGGGACAGCGAGCGTGCCCGGGAGCGAATGGCGCGCGAGGCCGCGGCGCTCGGCCGGATCCACCACCCGAACGTCGTGGGGATCCACGATGTTTTCGAGGAGGGCGAGGCGCTCGTCCTGGCGCTGGAGCTCGTGACCGGCGGCACCCTGGCAGACCGCCTGCGCCAGGGACCGTTCCCGCTCGACCAGGCGCTCGGCATCATGGATGCGGTCCTTGCCGGGCTCGAAGCGATCCACCGCGAGGGGGTCGTGCACCGAGACATGAAGCCGGCCAACGTACTCCTCACCGAGGACGGGACCCCCAAGATCGCCGACCTCGGGGTCGCGCGCGATGCGACGGCCAAGGGGCTGACCGCTGCCGGGGCGCAGCTCGGCACGCTCGAGTACATGAGCCCGGAGCAGATCCTCGGACGGGAGATCGGGCCGACGACGGACATCTACGCGTGTGGGGTGGTGACGTTCGAGCTGCTCACGGGCACGCTGCCCTTCAGCGGGCGTACGGACTTCGAGGTGATGGGGGCGCACCTCAACCAGTCCCCGAACCTCGGGGCGCTGCAGGCATGTGCCACCGCATCGGTGGCGCACGTCATCGCGCGTGCCCTCGCCAAAGCCCCTGCGCAGCGCTGGCCGAGCGCACCGGAGCTCCGGGCCGCCCTCGGCGAGGCACGGCGCAGCGCCGCTGCGGTGGTCCCGGTGCTCGCCGCCGCCGGCGGCCTCGGTCGCACCTCCGAACGCGCCTCGCGCGCCAAGGTGCCGCGCGGCGACGGGCTCTCGGCGACGGCCCCGATGAAAGGCCACGCGCGGCGGCGCTCAGGCTCGGGACCCCGGCCCGACGGGCGGAACGAGCGGCGGCACCGTTCACGGTCTCGCCGTCATAGGTCAGCCGATCCCATCGGGCCCGGCACTCTCCTCGCCAACGCGTTCAAGCGCTCCACCTCGGAGCCCAGTGGTTTCTGTCTGCCGATCCTGCTGGTCCTCGCTGCGGCGATCCTCATCGTCGGCATGCTCGTCACGGCCGCCATTGTCTTCGGCGTTTTTCGGCTGGGGGGTAACGTCCTGCCCTGACTTCCCCCTTCCAGGAGACGCTTCCGTTCTCGGGGGGATAGGGGCTGTGGCGGGGAGCGAAGAGGGCTACGGGATGGGGGCGCCGCGCAGCCGAACGAGCTCCCGAACCGACGCACGATCGCTGGGGTTATACTTGACGGCACGCTCGAAGGCCGCGAGCGCATTGGTTGAGTCGCCGAGCGCAACGAGCGCCCGTCCGAGCAGGGAATAGGGCGCTCCCACCTGGGGAGCAACCTTGCTCGCCTGCGTGGCCCAGGCAGCGGCCGGCTTCGGATCCTTTTCGACGAGGAGCAGCTCAGCCAGGGCCAGGAGCGCCTCCAGGTCGTTCATGTCGAGCACGGCCGCGCGTCGGAAGAAGCGCTTCGCCTCCTTCACTTGCCCTTTCTGGGCGCGCATTCGGCCGCCGTTCAACGCCACCGATTTGGCGCGCGCGATGGCCTCCTTGCTCGGTTCGGCCACCCACGCCGCACGAGCATCGGCGAACCGGCCGCGGGCAGCGAGCGCGTCGCCTCGAAGCTCGCTGAGCTCGGCCGAGGGCGTGTCGGCGACGTACTCGTCGGTTTGGGCGAGCGCCGCAGGAGTGTCGCCGAAGCGTAGCAGGATGCGCACGTGGGCCGCTCGTGCCGCCAGCGATCGCGGCTCCCGCTCGAGCGCGAGCGCGACATAATGGAGCGCGTCCTCCACGGCGCCGTGGCGGTTGGCATCCTCGGCGAGGGCGACGAGTTGCCGCACCGATGCGTTGGTGAGGTTCGGGATGGGTCCCCTCGTCGCGAGGACCTTCGCGAGCAGCGGGGCCTCGCGAACGGTTTCGGCGTAGTCTGCGTCCGGGCCGGGTGGTTCCCGAGCGAGGTCAGCTGCTCCAGCCGACGCGCTCCCCGCGGGGACGGCGGAAGGATTGCTCTCCGGGACCGACCACGGGGCCGTCGCGACGGGCGGCGAGGAAACGTCGTCACTCACCACACCCTTCCGCATCACGGGCCCGAGGACCTCGTCGAGCAGAGGGATCGAAACCAGGCCGGCCTGGGACGCCGCGATGACCCCACCCCCTGCCGGGAGCAGGAGACCGAGGAGCACCACGCCGAGGGTCCGGCCTCGGCGTCGCCGTGGAGCGAATGCCAGCTTCGGCGCCGAGGAATACCTGACTTGCGGTACCGGCGCCGGTGGCGGCGGGCTCGTGGAGACGAAGAAGGGACCCGCCTCGGCGAGCGGTGGGGTCGCCGTGGTTGGCGAGGCCACCGGCAATACGGGTGGGTTCGCTGGTGGCGAGGCCACGGGAGGCGGTGTGGGGAGGGGCGGGAAGCGCGCTGGCGGGCTCGAAGCGGGCGCGGTGGCCGTGACAGGTGCTGGCGGACTCGCGGGTGGTGGGAGGCGGGCGGGCGGGATCGAGGCGGGGGCGGCGGGATGAGCTTGTGACCCCGCCAACGGTGCTGGACGCGGCGGCAGGGTTGACGGTGGTGCCAGACGCGAGGGCAGGGTCGACGGTGGTGCCGGACGCGGCGGTGGGGTTGACGGTGGTGCCGGACGCGGCGGTGGGGTTGACGGTGGTGCCGGACGCGGCGGTGGGGTTGACGGTGGTGCCGGACGCGGCGGCGGAATCGAGGGCGGCTTCGCAGGACGGTGGCTCGATGCCGGCGCTGGGCGCTGCGGTGCGACCGACTGCGGCACCGAACGCTGCGAGGGGTTGTTCGTCGGGGGTTGTCGCATCGGGGCCGGCGATGGGCGTCGAGCCGCACGCTGCTCCGCGTCAGGAGCAGGGGAGCCCGACGAAGGTCGCGCGGGCCGCGCCGGCGGCTTCGCTGGACGGGTAGGGGTCGCGGACGGTGCTGGTGGTCGAGCGGATGTCTCGGTGGTCGAGCGGGCTGCGCGTGGGCCCGAGCCCGATGGCGGGCGCGCCTTTCCGGCGCGGGGATGGGCCGCCGTGGGTGAGGCAGTCGGTGGTCGCGTGGGTCGTTGCGAAAGGGGTCGGTCGTCGTGAGCGCCCGTCCCACCGACGGACCGCTGGCGTGCCGGTTCGCTCGTCACCTTCAACGGGGAGCGATGGCGGCCTAGGGTCGTGGCGCGCTCGAAGTCGAAATCCTCGTCTGGCGCGGGCTTCGTCGACCCGAGGCGGCCAAGATCCATGGCTGCCGTGGGCCGGTCACCGTCCCGGTCCGTTGTCTCGTCGGACGCCTCGCGCGCGAGAGCAGCTAGGCGCGCGGCCACGGTTGGTCGGGGCTCGGTCGAGCTGGCCAGGTGGATCGACCACCCCTCCATTCGCCGCAGATGGGAAGGGGCGGCGAGGTCGTCGGTGACCACCGCGATGGCCGCATGACCGGCGAGTTTCGCCACGCTGCCGAGCTTCGGCGGCGAGACGACCGGGGTCACCCAGACCACCAGGCTCGGATCCACCGAGCGCGAGGCCTTGGACGCCTGGACCTCCGAAGTGACCGCCGGCATGGTTCCTCTGCTGCCCAGTTCCCGGGCCAGCTCGGCCCCGCTTGCGGCATCGTTGGCGATCACGAGCACCCGCGGATGATTCGAACTGCTGCGATTCCCCGATATCAACGTGACTCCCCGACCTCGACGTCTCTCCGCCAGCCTGCATCGAAACCCCGCTCTTGTCAGCCCCGGAAGCCGGGGGCGGGTGCCGCCGTCCAGGGCGGTCAAATTCCTTTTTACCGTCGAAGCTCAGAAAAGCACGATGGAATACTCTTCCCGGGCTGGGAACGACCCCTTGCTGCGTGGTAGAAACGCGCCAGCGGGTCATGGACAAAGCCGAGCAGCCGGGCGCGAATCCTTCGACGACGGGAGCCGTGACTGCCGTGGGTTCGTCCGAGCCGGCCGGAACCGCCGCGCATTCTGGGCAATCATCGAGTGACCATCCGCGCTCGGGTGAGGTCGCGGCGGGCACGTCGGCCGCGGTCCGGCCGTCGGTTCCCGCGAAGGGTGCCTCGAGCATCCCGGCCGCGCCGAGGACTCCCTCTGGCATCTCGCTCACGGCCGGGGGCGGCGGTTTGGCGAAGAAGTCTGGCGGCAAGTCCTGGTTGCCGGATCCACGACGTGCCACCGCCCCGCCGCCCGGAGGCGCGGTCGCGGCGAGACCCGCGACGACCCCACCCACAGCCGCGCCCGGGGCCCGGGCACCGAGCGCTGCCCCTGCTGGATCGGCGACGCCGCTCGCACCCCCGCCCCGTGCGGCAGGCGGAGCGCAAGCTCCCGCGATGCCCGCTGCGTCGCCAGGTCTCGGTCCGCGCCCGCTCACGGCAGGTCAGTCAGGACATGGCTCGGCGACGGCCACGCCGCATCCCGGCGCTCCACGACCCCCAAGCGCTCGGCCACCGGTCTCGAATGTGCACGGGCCCGTGACGGCCTCACCTCACCCGCCGCCCCCGCCAAGCTCTCGCCCGCAACCCACGGGAACCCCGCATCCGATCCAGACACCCATGCCTTTGGCGCGCGCGGCTCCCACGTCGCCGCACCCTCCGTCGCCGCACCCTCCGTCGCCGCACCCTCCGTCGCCGCACCCTCCGTCGCCGCACCCTCCGTCGCCGCACC
>JAFGBI010000192.1 GCA_016933275.1 Polyangiaceae bacterium
CGGCGCGTCCAGCGTCCGTGCGATCGCGTCCGGAGCCCGCACCTGGCCGCTCCCGCGCGCGTCCGGCGCTCCACGCGCCTCCGCTCAGACTCGCGTCGGGGTCTTCGCCCTGCCGCCCGCGACCGACGTCGGACTCTCACGCAGCCAACCCCGCGAAGGCACCGGGCAAATCCCCTTCGGCTGCCACGAACCGCGTCAGAGTTACGCCTTGGAGCGAGGGATTACGACCCCACGACCGGTAGGTGGACGGGGAAGGATCCGATCCGGTGGCACGGCGGGGGGACGAACCTCTTCGTGTACGCCAACGGAGACGCCATCAACTACGCCGACCCCAATGGCCGGGTAGCGATCGCCGTTGCCCCGTACATAGTTGCCACGGCGTTCGCGGTGATGGCTACGGGCTACACCATCTGGTGGGTGCAGAACCGGGACAACATCGATGACCTGATGGACGATCTTGCGGATCGGTTCTGCACGCCACGACCGGCTCCACCACCTCCGCAGTCAGACGATGAAGGATGTGACAAGGAATGGCGAGATGCCTACGAGAAGTGTGCTGACTGGATCACGCAGAAGCCCAGTGACAACACTCGCGGGCTGACCGGGGGCTATCGTAACATCGAGGACTGTGCCCGAGGGCACGTCAGCGCGCGGTGCGGAGGCAACCCCGTATGACGGACGACGAGGCGGCCTTCGCGGAGGCGTTGGGGGAGATTCGGCGACTCCTGGACGGTCGATCCTACGAGGAAGCAATCGTCGCCTCGACAAGTGCGCTTGATCGCTTTCCGGGCCACGGTCGCCTCTACTATTCAAGGGCGCAAGCGAAACTGCTCGCGGGAAGGAAGAGCCCCGACTTCGTGGCCGCAATCGAAGATGTCAGTCGGGCCATCGAGCTATCTCCGGAGGAGCCAACTTGTCGCTTCTTCCGAGGTGTCTGGTACTTCGAGCTCGGCAACTGGAACCAGGCGGCGGAAGACCTCTCTGAGGCGGTGGTCCTCGAGGAGGCGCTGGGCAGTGAGTACTACATCGAAAGCGCTCGCCTGCTGCGAGCACTAGCACTTCGCCAACTTGGTGACGCCAGAAGGGCAGAGGAGGAGGTTGCCAGGTGCCGCCCAAGCGCCACGTTCTACGCTCGCGGGCGGCTCTGGAGAGCTGCTGACGTCGTTCCGGTGGGCTCCAGACCCAACGAGTCCTGAACGCTCGCAACGACGCTCGCGTCGACCGTGTCGACCTAGGTTGCCCTGCGGGTCCACTGGACGACACCGTAGCTTTGGCCGAGGCGGGTGTCCCCGGGTGGAGGGAGGGGGGCGCTTTGCGCAGGCGTGCCGAATCCGACCGCCCTCCGAGCGCCCAACGACCACGCCACTTCCTCCGACCGGGCACTCGCCCTGCGCGAGCGCCTGGACAGCGCGGCGGATATGGGTCTGTCCGCCAACATCGCCCGCTTCCTGCGCTTCCTCGGCCACGAAGACGGCGACGTGATCGAGCTGCAGGCGCTCGGTGTCCCCGGCAAGTACGCGCCGACGGCGCACTTCACGCACGTGCGGACGGTGGCGGACGCGGTCGCCGCGCTCGAGCACGCGGAGTCACGGACGCCGACGGGCAGCTACGTGCTCTTCAACACGGTCGACCCCGCGGTGGCGACGGAGCAGCCAGACCTCGGCGACGCCCTCGGCGTCCGCGATCGCGCGATCCTCGAGGTGCTGTACTCGACGGGCATTCGCCGCTCGGAGCTGGTGCGGCTCGGCGTCTACGACCTCGACGCCGAGCGCGGCACGCTCACGGTACGCCAGGGCAAGGGCAAGGGCAAGGGCAAGAAGGACAGGGTGGTGCCGATCGGGAAGCGGACGGTGCACTGGGTCGAGCGCTACCTGCACGCCACCCGCGACGGCCTGGTGATGCCGCCAGACGAGGAGGTGCTCTTCCTCACACGCTTCGGAGAGGCCTTCAAGCCGGAGCCGATGACGCACCTCGTACGGGGCTACGTGGACGCGGCTGACCTCGGCAAGACGGGGGCGTGCCACCTCTTCCGCCACACCTGCGCCACCCTGATGCACGAGGCCGGCGCGGATATCCGGCACATCCAGGAGCTGCTCGGCCACGCGGAGCTGAGCACGACGCAGGTGTACACGCAGGTGGCGATCCGCCAGCTGAAGGCGGTGCACAGCGCGACCCACCCCGGCGCTGCCCTCCCCCGGCCCCCCGTGACCGCCCCCGTGACCGCCCTCGGCGAGCCGCCCGACGCCGCCCGTGGCGACGCCGCCGAGCTACAGGCCGTGCTCGACGCGGACGACGACGAAGACGCGGGCTAGTCGGTGAGGACGGCGTCGAGGGTGTCGGCGGAGAGGACGCGCTCGGCGTAGCGCTCGAGGGCGGCCTCGTCGGCGGCGGCGAGGCGAGCCTGCGCGGCGTCGTCCAGCTCCCCGAACTTGAGCCGGAGCTGCTTGCGGACGACGCCCCGCAGTCCCTCGCGAAGTCCGTCCTGTCGGCCCTCAAGGCGCAGTTACTCGGCGATCGTCATGGCTGCCTCACGGAGAATCGGGTCGGGGTCTTCTCGGCCAGAGCGTTGGCGGTAGCGGTGCCCCGGACCTCGTAAATGTAGCAAAAGATCGTCTGCACGGCCTGCTCGCCGCCGGGAGCCTGAAGCAGGCGAGAAAACAGGTCGAGCCAGGCAGCCAGCGTCTGCTCCAGGCGGTCGAAGCGCGCATCCCGAAGCGCCCACAGGGCCAGCCGCGCGAATGCCGACATCTGGCGGGCCTGAAGCTCCTCGTCGGAGGCAACCGCCACATCATCGAGCAGAAAGCGAAAGCTCGGCACCAGCCCTGCCCACACCGGCTGCCCTACGAGCATCGAGGGGAACAACTGGTGAAAGCTGGTGGCCGACTGCCAGCGGCCCTCGTCGTGGTGCAACACGACCGGGACGATCAGTGGCAACTCGCGAACCCCCTCGTGCTCGCGAGCATAGTGCTCCCAGACCCGCACCATGTACGCGAGCATCCGGAAGACCATCAGCGGGTCGTCGCTGCTCTGGTGCTCGAACAGCACGTACACGAACGCCGTCCCCGCCCCGCTCTTCAGCGGCACGGAGTAGAGCAGGTCGAGGTGATGCTGGACGAGGGCCGGATCGGATCCACGAACGTGCCCTCCTCCACCTCGAGGCGCTCGAGATCGAGGGCGGCGCTGACCTCGGGGGGCAAGACGCTCCGCAGCTCGCCGATGGCGTCCTCGCGCACGGAGAAGACGCGCTTGACGAGCGAGTCGTGCGGGGTGGCCACGGAGGGGACATACCCGGACCCGCCCTGCAGGGGCAAGCTCGGAGCGGCCGATGACGCGGAAATATCCTGGCCTTCTCTCCCTTAGCCGCCGCCCCTCGCCGCCGGTACAATGCCGGGCGTGAGGGGCCTCGCAGAGAACAACGCCGTGAGCGATCGCCGCCCGGCGCTTCGCCGCGCGCAGCGCCCTCGCGACCGCGTCCGGCGCGTGCACGCGGCCGCTCCCGCGCGCGTCCGACTCGCGATGGACCTCGGCGCAGACTCGCGTCGGGGTTCTCGTGTTGCCCGCCGCGACTCACGTCGGGCTCTCGCGTCTCCAACCTCGCGAAGGCACCCGGGAAATCCCCTTCCGCTGCGACGAAAGGCGCCAGGGTTAGGACTTGGGGCGAGGGATTACGACCCCACCACGGGGAGGTGGACGGCGAAGGAGCCGGACGGCGTCGGGGTGAAGCACCTCAACCTGTACGTATACGTCAACAACGACCCAGGGAATCGCATCGACGTGGACGGCTTTGGCCCCGTCGACCCGAAGTGCGCGCAGCAAGTCCGGGAGTCGTGCCAACTCCACTGCTGGGGCATCTGCTCGAACCTCTGCGTGGAGCTGTGTGCGGACATGGGCACGAACTGGTTCTGCCGGGACGATGGTCCGGATTGCGAGGCGCAGTACGCGATGGACCTCGCGTCGTGCCATCGGGCGGAGGAACAAGTCCCGGGCTGCTCGATGTTACGAGGCGGCGATGCAGAGGAAGATCGCATGCGAACAAGGTCGTCCATTGCCGCCTCTACACGGATGGAACTGAAATGCCCGAATGTGACGACGGGGTGCGCGGTGTTCTTGGGGTAGTCGTGTCTGTTCGAGACATGGGTTCTCGAGGCGTTCGGCTGGTTTTCGATCGAGTTCAGAGGGAGCGCGAGCACTGGCGGCCTCGCGAGTTTGTCACGTTCAGGGATTTGACTCGGGAAGAGTTGCTCGAAATGCGCGTGTCAGACTCGGAACTTGAGTCCTTCGGACTGGTCCTTGCAGCAGAAGTCAGTGCGGCGCTGGAGAACACCGAACGAGATCGCGCGCAGGCTGGGCCGGACTCAAACGGGTAGGTAGGATCCCTGCGGACCGCGCGTGGCGCGCTCCGAATGCAATGGGCCAAGCCGACCAGCCCTTTCAAGGTGTGTCTTGATGTAGGTCCATCTGAAGGCGGCCACCAACCTTTCCCCCGCAGAATTGACGTGAAGTGACCACGCCTCTCGCCCCTCCGCACCTCCCCTCGGTCAGGCCGTTGGGCGCGGTGCGGGGCTCGATCGAGCGCGAGCATGGACCTCCCCTTGCACCCGCGTTGGCGTGCGGGCGGCTGCCACCGGCTCGTGCCTCACGCGGCCGGCCGGAGCTTGATCACGGGAAGATGCGCGCGTCCTCGGTGCCGCTCCACGTCGAGCTCGACGACCGTCCCAGCTTCGGCCCGGAGCTCGACGTCGTGCGTGGGGTGCTTCCCCCGCACCTCGAAGCGAGGCGCGTCTCTGGCGCGTGGTCGCCCGTAGTGAAGCTCGTTCGGGGTCGCGCCGCCGAGCCCGCGGTGCGGCCGGTGCTCGTTGTACCACTCGACGAAGACCGCGAGCTCCTCGGCCATCGCGGCGGCGGCGAGCGGGATCGCGATCAAGCGCCGGAGCCCCTCGGACTTGAGCGTCCGGATGAAGCGCTCGACAAGGGCGATGCTCCCGTGGCGTCCGACCGCGCCGAAGCGCGGGCGGACGCCACGCTCCTTGCACCAGGCTCGATACTCTTCCCGAAACTGGGTCCCCTGGTCGCTGATCATGTGCCTCGGCGAACCGCCCGTCGCCACGATCGCGGCGTCGAGCATCGCGATCACCTCGGACGCAGGGGGCCCGCTCTTCCAGCACGCGGTACCGACGGCCCGACGCGAGAA
>JAFGBI010000193.1 GCA_016933275.1 Polyangiaceae bacterium
ACGACGTGACGCGCACGACGGACCCTAACCCCCTGTTATCGCAGGGCATTCTGCCTACGGTGTGTGCCTATGCTCCGAAAAGTCGGGTTCTGGTCACCCGCGGTCGGGCCCGCCAGATCGCCTCGCAGGTCCAGCTCTCGCGGGTGTCCCGGGATTTGGCGCCGATCCTCGGGTTCCTGGTGTTGGCGCTGGTCTTGGTCTCCGTCTACTTCGGCCAGCGGGTGCGACGCACCATCGAGGGTCCCCTGCGGGAGACGCTCACCGCGCTCGAGACGGTCGCTGGGGGGGATCTGTCGCCTGCGCTGCCGGCGGGGAAGACGGACGAGTTCGGCCGGATCGCCACCTCGCTCAACACGGCGATCGGCCGGATGCGGTCCGACCGCGAACAGATCGAGCGCTTGGCCGCCACCGATCCCCTGACCGGCCTCATGAATCGGCGCGCCTTCGTGGCCACTCTGCAACACGAGGTCGTGCGCAGTCGTCGCTACGGGCTTCCGCTGACCATGCTGCTCATCGACATCGATCACTTCAAGCAGGTCAACGACCTGCACGGTCACGCGACGGGTGATCTCGTGTTGGCCCGAGTCGGCAAGCTGCTGGTGGCGCAGCTTCGCACGACCGACTACGTCGCGCGCTGGGGGGGCGAGGAGTTCGTGGCGGCGCTGCCCCACGTGGGGCTCGACGGGGCCGCGGTCGCCGCCGGACGTTTGCGGGTGGCCTGCGGGGAGATGGACGTTGCTCTCGTCGCTACGACCCTACGCGTCACCCTCTCGATCGGCATCGCCGAGCTAGCCCGCGACGACACCCCGCAGACCCTCACCGACCGCGCCGATCACGCGATGTACGCTGCCAAGCGCCAGGGGCGGAATCGCGTCGTGATCGACGATGGCCACCTCGACGCCGAGGCCGGTGGATGAAGGTGGATGGAGCGGGCCGCGAGCGGTTTGCCTCACAGGCCTTCCCAATCGACCACCCCGCGCAGTTCGGGCGTCAGCGTGTCGAACTTCGCCTGGAGCTGCTCCCGGTCGAGGGCTGCCGGCGCTCTGACGATGAAGGTGAACTCACGCTTGATGAATTTCGTCTGCTCGCGAATGATCTTGCAGCCAGCTTCCACGATGAGCGCGCGATAGGTGCGGGTCGCATCCTGCAGGCAATGCTCCCCGACGCCCGACACCTTGATGGTGCCAGCGGCCTGCTGGTCCAGCGCGTAGATCAGGATCCACCCGATGACCGTGGCTGGCACCGCCACGATGAAGATCTTGAGACCGCAGCAGAGGCCGACCACCGTGACCAGGATGACGCGCCCCGTGTCCTTGGCGTCGCCCACCAGGGTGCGGAAGCGGAGCAGGCCGCCGATCCCGAAGATGACGAACGCCATGTTCGGCTGCACTTCGACGATCAAGGCGACGACCGCCGCCACCACCGCGTACATCAGCAGGGTCTTCGGCTGCTCGAACTGCTCGAGCGTGGAGACCTTCCGGCGCGCAGTGGGGTGGTAGGCGATGATGGCGCCGAGCCCCAAGGCGACCAGCAACACGACCACCATGTCGAGCAGCACCCAGCCGTTCCCGAAGGACTGCCACGCCTCGACCAACCCTTCGATCCCGTCGGGAACGCCCGCGGAGGAGACGTTCGCTTCGGGCATTCCGGCGACCTCGGGCATGGGCAGGTCGTAGCAAAGCCGAGCGGTCAGTGGAATCCTGGACCGGACGCTCCGAGCTGCTGAGAGGTCTGCCTCGGCGAACGATCAGACGTCCCCGCCGCCGCGGACAGCGGAGGTCGTTGCGACGCGCGCCGCCCTGGTCATCCGCCGACAGAAGCCAGGAACGTTGCCGCTGCCACTCGGCGCGTGCCCGGCGAGGACCACCAGGTTCGGGTGTGCGGCGCCCGCCGGCGCTGGCAGGCTGTCGTCCACCCCTGGCTCCGGCGCGGCATGGACGGCGCGGCTGGCTGCGGCCACCGGCGGAGGCCGCGTGGGTCGAGAGTGGATTCGGGCCGACGAGTGAGGAGTGGCGGACAAAGAACCATGCAGCGGTGCCGCATCGCCGGTCTTGACCCGGCTGGGGGCCGGCGGTGCGAAGGCGCCACCCACACGACCGAGCTGCGGGTTGGGTGGCGAGGTGGCGAGCCCGGGGGGATCGAGCAGGTGACGGATCATGGTGCGGCGGGAGGAAGCGGCTCGCGCCCAGGCCGTGCGCGAGACCGTTCGCCGAGCGCCCGTGAGCACTCCGACCTCGCCGGTCCGGCACCGAACCCTCTCAGTCGGCCGCCGCTCGGTGTGGGATGAAGTAGGAGAGCCTTGGGCTCTGGGGAGGGTGGACCGTGATTTCTGCCTGGATAAGCGAGCGCAACGTACTAATGTAGGACGGAGTGGTTCGAACCACTCTCTTGTCGTAGCCGGTCGCCCGGGTCAGCGGACGGCAAACGTGGAGCTGATGCTCCCGGTTTGGAAGGAGGCTGGTCGATGGCACGGCGGACCGTGATGATGGCGGCGGCGACCTTGGCGGTATTGGCCGTAGCGGCCAACTGCACGAACGACTCGGAGGGGCCCCACCAGGTCAGCACCGGTGCCGGCGGCACGGTCGGTGTTGGCGGGGCCGGCATCGGGGGCGCGCCCGATGGCAGTGGAGGTGCCCTGCCAGGGAGCGGTGGCATCACGCTCACCACCGGCGGCGTGACGGGGACGGGTGGAGGCTTCTTCATCGATACCAGCGGCATCGGCCAGGTCGTGGACATCAGCGGCGATGGCGTTCCCGATCCAGTCAGCGCCGCGTCCGTCATCCTCTCCGAGGCCCAGATCGCCGAGCTCGACAACGCCGCCTGCACGGGCTGGAGCGCCGAGCCCGAGCCCCGCGTCGCGTCGATCATGATGGTGGTGGATGCGAGCTCGTCGATGGACGCCGCCCCGCCCGAGGGTGGCGGTCGTACTAAGTGGGAGGTTACCCGGGATGCCCTCATCGAGGCCGTCAACCTGCTCGAAGACGACGTCGAGCTCGGCTTGCTCGCCTACCCGAACAAGCGGATTGCGGGTACCGCTGGCGACGCGAGCATGTGCGTCGCCGTGGATGCGATGGTCCCCACGGTGCCGCTGGGGGTGGACAACCACCGGCAGGTCATCATCGATGCCCTGAATGACGTGGAGACCAACCAGTGCACCCCGACGCACGACGCGTACAACGCTGCGATCGAGAACTTCAGGAACAGCACGACCAACGGCGAGAAGTACATCCTGCTGATGACGGATGGACAGCCGACCCTGTACCAAGGCTGTGAGCCTGGCAACTGCAACGCCGCCGAGACGCCCGACAGTGAGCAGCCCGTCATCGACGCCGTCGCCGCCGCCTGGACCAACGATGACATCAAGACCTTCGTGCTCGGTTGTCCCGGCAGCGAAGCGCACTCAGTGACTGGGCTCGACAACCGCTGGTGGCTCTCCCAAGCCGCGGAGGTGGGCCAGACCGCGGCCCAGCCGTGCTCCCACACTGCCGAGCCTTACTGCCACTTCGACATGACGACCGGTGGTAGCTTCGCCGAGGAGCTTCAGGCCGTGCTCGCCACCATCGTGGGCCAGGTCGTAAGCTGCGACTATAACCTCCCGCCGCCGCCGCCGGGGGAGAACATCGACACCAACGCCATCAACTTCATCCTCCGCCCGAGCACGACGCCGCCCCTGCTGCTGGTCCGCATGCAGGATCCGTCTTGCACGCAGGGATGGTACCTCGATCCTACCACGCAGAAGGTGCGATTGTGTTCCGACACCTGCGAGATGATCCAGGCCGATAGCCTGGCGCGGACCAACCTCTACTTCGGTTGTGATTCCCTGGTCCCGCTCCAATGACGGGGCGGCGAGCGAGCTGGCAGAGGTGACGCCATCGATGGGGTGTGTCACCCCGTTGCGGTCGACGCCCCGCGGCTAGACTGTGTCCAAGGAATGAGCCGTTTGGTCCCGAGCCCAGGGTGCGGATGTGTCCGGAGCCCGGAGTCCAAGCGCCACGAGGTGGCTACGTTCGGGTCGTGTTCGGCTATTTCCATTGCGTGTCGAGCCAGGCGGCGCGCTGGTGCGCCCAGTCCTTGAGGTGGGCCACCTGACCTTCCCAGGTGTCCTGGGTGGTCGTCTGGAACGTTCCCGCCACCATCTCGGTCGTGAGGATGTCCCACTTGGCGAAGTTGCGCGCCGCCGCCGCGGCGAGCGGCGCCGCCAGCCCGTCGACGCGGGCGTCGAACTCCGCGTCGGAGAGCAGGCCGGCGCGGAGGGTCTGCCAGCGCGCCGCGACCGCGGCCTGGAACCCCGGATCCTCCATCAGGCGCAGGAACCAGTCATTGCCGTCGGTGCGCGTCATGGCGATCGGCGGTCTCACCCAGCCACCGCCGCCGGAGCCGAAGACGCGGCCGCCGGTGTTGGTGAGGCCGCCGGTGGTGAAGCCGCCGGTCCCACTGGTCCCGCCGCTGCCGGTGCCGCCCTCGCCCTCCCAGGTCACGCCGAACTGCGACTGGTACTGGAAGCCCTCGATCTCCCGGTTGCCGAAGAAGCCGCCCACGTCGAACGTGAGATCCCGGTCCCAGATCGGACCTGCGTAGATCTTGGCGTCCTTCGTGTCGCGGTCCTTGAAAAAGTACTGGCTCCGCACGTAGGCGTCCATCTCGCGCCCGAGCTCGTTGATGATCACGTGGTCGACGAACGAGGCCAGATCGATGTAGGGCGCGTAGCCGCTCGTGGGATCATCGAAGGATCCCCCGAACAGCGCGTTGACGAAGCCCGTCAGGTGCTGGGCGAGCCAGGCCTCCTGCTCCACCGCGAGCGGGACCGGATCCGCCACCTCGAGGAACTTCCAGCAGTGGTCGGCCGTCTCGCACTCGACGATGGGCTCCTCCGCCGCTTGCCACTCAAACCTGAAGATGTACCCGCCGCTGACCTCGGGCAGGGCGAGATCATCCGGCTTGAGCTGCTGGAGATTGAGCCGATCCTTCTGGTTTTTGATGGTCTCGGTCAGAAGGTACACGCCCATGTAGTCGTCGGCGGAAACCGGCTCCGCGTCGACGTTGCGGTACACCTCGCACAAGGCGAACCGCGGCGCTTGCATCCCCAGGTCCCGGGCGAGGCCATAGGAAATGGCGTCCCTGATCAGCGCCTTGTCCGCGAACGGATTGCGCAGCACCCAGTCCGACTCGGCAGGCATCCCGAGGAGGGGGTGATCGAGGTCCTGGTCGTTCGCGTCGCGCAGCTCCAGGCGGTACGGCTTCTTGTCGAAGAACGTAGTGGAATTGCCGCGGAGGTGGATGGCCGCCCGCGTAGCGAGCGTCGGCGGGCTGCTCAAGGTGGCGCCTGGCGTGTCATAGACGAGGAGCGCGGCGTCCACGAACTCGCGGTCGGGCTCCCCGGCGCCGTACACATCGAGGACGAGGATCGGAAGATCCACCGTCACGTCGACCGCGCTCGCGACGTACACGGCCCCGGCCGCTCCGATGAGGACACCATCGAGGAACACCCCCGCCCGCACCTGAGTCGTCTGCGAGATCGCGAGGGCGGTGCCATCGAACAGCGTCGAGGCGGCGGTCGGCGCGGTCCCATCCGTGGTGTAGCGGATCTCGGTCCCCGCCTGGTCCGTGGACAGGGTCACCGAGATGGCGCCCGAGAACGGCCCTCCCGGTGGGTCGAAGACGACGGTCCCCAAGGTGGGGACATCCGTGCCCCCGGTGCCCCCCGAGTTCGTGATGCCGCCCGTGCCCGGGATACCCCCGGTATCCGCTACGGTACCCCCGATGCCCCCTATACCCCCTATACCCCCGGTACCACCTGTGTTCACGACCTGGCCGACGCACGTCCCGTTGACGCAACTGGTGTTGGCGTCACAGACTAGCCCGCAGGCGCCACAGTTCAGCGGATCGTTGGCGAGGTCGTGGCACGCGCCGCTACAGTCCGCGAGCCCGGTGCCGCAGACGCACTGCCCGGCGGAGCAGGATTGCTCTGGCGGGCAGACGTTCCCGCATCGCCCGCAGTCGTTGCGGCTGGCGGACAGGTCCACGCAGCTTGCCCCGCAGAGGGAGAGCCCGGCGGTGCAGGTCATCCCGCAGACCCCTGCTGAGCAGACCATCCCGGAGAGGGTGCAATCATTCCCGCAGGTCCCGCAATGTCGCCCGTTGGAGTCGAGGTCGACGCACTCCTGACCGCAGGCCATGAGGTCCGGCGGACAGGCGCAGCTCCCGCCAACGCACAGCATCCCCGGGGCACACGCGTTCTCGCACCGGCCGCAACTGGTGGTGCTCCGCGTGATGTCCACGCACCCCTCCGCGCACAACGTGGCACCGGGTGGGCAGGGGGACTGGGAGTTGTCCGGCGACGAGGACGCCTTGCCGCAGCTGGTGGCGAAGCCAACGAAGACGAGCACCGCCAGGCGCGAACAGTGGAGGATTTCCATGGAGAGTCCGGGGGGTCCGGGGGGTTGAAGAACAGTGGCGGGTTGGGGTCTCGTTCTCCTGCCGCGAACGAAACGGACTCGCCGGATATCTTTACCTTAGTACCCCTTTTTCACCGAAGCGCGTCACCAAAACGCCACGAAGTGAATTGCCACGCGGACAGAACTTTCCTCGCTTGCTCCTGGTTCCGTTCGCAGTGCTTGATCCATTGGCGGGATCCGCCGGTGCCATCGACCAACCTGGCGGCGCGAGGGTCATTGGGCAGACATGAGAACTCTGGCAGGTTGCGATAGCCGTGCCGCCCACGACCGGTTGCGGTTCGGATCGATGGCCTTGTTCGCTGTGCTCCGGAGCGCGCGCGAGCGTCAGGGCGAAGCGCTCTCCTCCTCATCGGTCATCGGACGGCGTGGCGTGGGTCTCCGTCGGGGAGGGCTCGCCCTCGATCTACCAGGCGATCGCCGAGTGTTCATGAGCCCAGCCTCCGCCGAGCCGCGCTCAGTCCCCGCAGTAGGTTTGGAGGAAGGTCTCGTCTTCGGTGCAGGTACCCGCCTCCGCGTCGCAGAAGAAGCGACATTCGGCGTCGCGGGCACAGGTTTCGCCGATGGCCTGCTTGGCAACACAGGACCCGGATTCGCCGCAGAACGAGGTTTGGTCGCAGAAGGGCCCGTTCTCGGGCGCACAGTCCGAGCCGATCGGGACCTCGGTCACGCAGGTCGAGGTGCCGAGGTCGCACCGGCTGCCCGGGTAGCATCCGTAGGGATCGGTGCACCGAGAACCGACGCTCCCGAGCAGCTCGCATCGCTGAGAGGTGGCCGAACAGAACAGGCCATCGGCGGAGAAGCAGTACACCCGGTGATAGGACGGCAAGCTGGGCGGCGCCGGGTCGAGGGTCTGGCAGCGGTCGTCCACGGTTAGGTCGCGGCAGGTCACGTGACAGGGGTCGCCGTACTCCCCGCGCGAGGCGAGCGAGCAGGTATCGAGGAGGCAGCTAGTGACGCCACCGGCGGGATCGGGTGCGCAGTCGGTGCTCGTGGCGCAGGCACCACCGAGTGGCTGAGTCCCGGAGTACACCCGCGAACAGGCCGGGAAGGCCGCCTCGGTCGCGTCGCAGAAGAAGAGCCGGCGAACCTGATCGATGCAGGTCCCCGCTGCGGTTGGGTTGTAGACCGCGCTCGGTCCGACTGCGGTCTCCCGAAGGATTGCCGTGAAGTTCGAGCGGCACCTCGATTCGTGGTAGGGGCGCCCGTGCTCGGCGCAACAGGGGGATCTCGCCTCGCAGGTGGCCTCCACCAGCATCTCCGCGAATTCGGCCTCGTCGACCGGTCCCGTGTGCTCCTCGCTGTCCACGTAGGGATCACCACTGCAGCCTGCCATCCCACCGGCGAGCAGGGGCATGACCATCATGGCTGTTCCAACGAGCCAGCGACTGCGTCGTCCCATACCCGGCTATTGCCTCCCGTCCTGCCTCCGATCACGGTTTCCGCCACTCGCCGCCGGAGGAGCGCGCACAGTGTCACTGGAACGGTCCTCTCGGCAAGCGCGAACAGCCGTCTCCGCGCGGTGGTTCGTCCTTCGTGAGCGCGCTGGGTGGGCCGAGGGAATCCTTCGGGAGCGATCGATTGGTGCGAGGACTCGTGGTGGGGCGGTTACGCCTGGCCGTGCCGCGCGATGTGAGGCGCGTGAGCGCTTCTCTGGCGCTCGCGCCAACTCCGTGCCGCGTCCGGCTCTGCTCGGAACGATTGGCCACGACGGGCGGCTGGCTTGCGCACCCGCCAACGAGCCCACGCTCGACAGCGAAGCGGGACCGGGGCGCGGTCAGGTGTGGCTCGAACGCTTGGGGCCGCGGCTCGGCGCGGAGGCTATTTCGCTGCGTACTCCGCGCGGGCCGTGTAGCGAAGGATCCGCGGGCAAGGCTCGGTACCGCGGCGTCCCCGGCAGGCCGTCTCACCGCGGATCTCCGTCTCGCCGCGCCCGAGGCCGCGCAGGACCTCCCGGGTCACATCATGCCCGCCGTCTTCGCAGTTTGGCTCCGTGCACGGCACGGTGAAGACGGCCGGGGCGCTCGCCACCACGATGTGACGCACGTAGCGCGCGGAGTCGATGCTGTTCGCGCCGTGGCCCTCCTCGATCTGGAGCGTGAGTCGCACGAGCGATGGGACCAGGTCGGCGAGGCGGGGGGCGGCGTCTTCGCGCGACCAGCGATCCAGCATGCGGTTTTTGGCGTCGATAGCTTGTTGTCTTCCACGGCTCATTTGTCGCTCTCCTCGTCGGCCTCTGGCTCCCGGAGGCGGCTCCACGAGTCACGAGCGCTCCGATAAACACACTGCGCGGCTTCCTCGCGTTGGGCGATGGAGAGGGCAGCCATGCCGGCCTTGACTAGCCCTGGCAAGAGATGGGTCGCCACGCGGGCGCGGGCCTCGCTCACCGTCCCCGGCCAGCCGCCGGACGCGCGGCGGCGTGCCAGGTGGAGCTGCAAACGCGTCTCCACTGCCCACCGCTCGCCCTCGGCATGGGCGCGCTCCCCGAGGAGAAGCTCGCTTTGCTTCATTCCCGGCCTAATCCTCCCCGCCGAGGTCCTCGCCCACCGCGGGCTGTGGCCCGGGGACGATCCCCGCGAGATCCGGATCTTCGCCGTTCTTGACGGCTGTCTCGCGGTCGGTCTTCGCCTTCTTGCGTTCGGCGCGCCGCTCGGCCTTGTTGGCTTGGTGCTCCAGACGGGCGGCTTCGCGGCGCCGCTTGTCGACGCTGGGACGTGTCTTCATGGCGTTCCAGGTGGGGGATGAGCGGGCACCGGTGACCATCGGCCTCCCGCCAGGTTGGGGATGTTGGGCCTGCCGCGCGGGGGGGTGCTCCCGCGGGTCGTTCCGGCGACCGAAGGCCCCGTCCGCGTCGGGTTCCCCAGACGAGCTACCATCACTGGCGCCGTCGGCGCTGCGGGCGGGGTCGAGCATATCACGGAATGTGGTGCCTCATGGTTTCGTCGCTCGGATGTCGGGTCGCTCGATGTCGTCGTGGTGAACGGTACGTCCTCGCGCTCTCGGACGACCGGTACACGGGATCAACTCGGGCGGGACGAACCAGGAAGGCCGACCTCGCGGACTCGGTATTTCGCTCCTACCACGGATAGGGCCTGGCGCAATGGCCCAATCCGGCTCTCGGTACGGACCGCCCTGCCCACGCCCGGTTGCGCGAGGATCCGGTTAGGACTCCCGCCGGCCGAACAACATCCCCTGTCTGCCGCGGGTGCGCTGGTGCTCCACCCGCGTTCGCAGCCTGGCGGCTCACCCCGGCGGTGGCGAGTTGGCGCGCCATCTGGAATCGGTCGTGCTAGCCTGCCTCCGCTGCGGTCCTTTCTGGATCCGCGTTCGGGAGCGCTTTGCCATTGGGGACGAGGACGAACATGAAGCATCAGCAGTACCTGTCGAGCCTTCTCATGGTTGGACTTTTGGGCGTGGTCTTCGTCGGGTGCAAGAAGGACAAGACCCACCACCACGACGAGGGAGCGGCCGGGGCGGCTGGCGCGGCTGGCGCGGCCACTGGCGGGTCCGACGTCCGAACGGGAGGCAGCGGTGGCTCGAACACGGGCGGCCTGCGGACTGGTGGCACGACCGCCGGGGGCATCGGTGGTGACGTGGCCGGCGGTGGCGCGGTGCTCGCGGGGGGGGCCGGCGGTCAGGCCCCTGCGGGTGGGACTGGTGGAGATATCGGGCTCGGCGGTGCGGGCGGCGGCGTGACGAACGGCGGAAATGCCGCGGGCGGCACCGCGTCCGGCGGTGCGGGCGGCGAGGGCGGTGCGTCGCTCTGCCATCGAGGGGTGAGCCTGTTCGTGCCGCTGAGGGAGGCAGAGTCCGCCCAGCAGTTCACCATCGATTTGGGCGAGCCTCACGATCTGTCCAACACGATCATTTCGGTGCGGTTCGTCGGCATCACCGACGCGCGCCGCGACGCGTGCGCCGTGCAGTTCTTGGTGAAGGACGACGAATACCAGACCGAGTACCTCGCCGCCGCCGAAGACGCCAGCGTGCCGCCCGATTCGTGGACGAACCTGACGCAGTTGGAGGAATGGACGACGTTCACCTATGCCGTGGCCAGGGCCTCGATGGCGGCGCAGGTGCGCTTCATCGGGATCCAGGTGACCGCCAGCCAGGACTGGGAGGGTGCTACCTGGGGTGACACGACGCTGCTCGTGGAATCGATCTCCTTCTCCGACGGCGCGGTCGAAGATATCTTTTTCGACACGCCGACCTTCGCCATCGACTACGGTGACTATAAGCAGACGTCCGCCGTGGAGCTCTTCGACACCTGCGGGCCGGGCACTGGCGGCGCCGGGGGTGCGGGTGGCCAGCCCGGCGTGGGTGGCGGCGCCGGCGAGGTCGGTTCTGGCGGGATCGGAGGCGAGGTGATGACCGGCGGCACGGCGGGTGAGGGAGCCGCCGCTGGCGCAGCGGGCAAGCCTGGGCCTGGTGGCGGAGGCGGGCAAGCAGCGGCCGGCGGCGAGGCTGGTCAATCTGGGCTCGGAGGCGCGGGTGGAGCCAGCGGTGCCGGTCCCAACGCCGGGACGGCGGGATAGGGCGCGGCTGGCCAGCGGACCATCCGTACTGATTCGCTTGACGGTGGTCTCGCCCGGCCGAAGGGTCTATGCCCAATCGACGCCCTGGCCCGTGATCGCGTCGATGAGCACCACTCGGAACCCCGCGCCCTTGGCTCTGCCGAGGACGATCCGCCATAGGGGGACGAAGACTGGCGTGACTCGACCGGCGACGACCGCGTAGCGTTGGCGGAGCGCCTTGGTCACCTCGGCGGGTGGGCGGCGGCGAGCGAGTTCGGCTTCGTCGATGGCGAGTGACGCGGGCGGTACCTCGAGGAACGACACCGCGCCGTCGAGGTCCATCACTGCGCTCGCGTGTTCGGCGGGATGGTCGCTGAAGCTCAAGCCCTGCTGAGGTGGAACACGAGCAGGCGAGGGCATGGGTGGAGCGGCAGCCGCGATGGAACGTCGAGGTGACGACACGAAGTCGCCGCCCGGACCCACCGCGTGTGTTAGCGAATCACGGTGACGAGCTCGGGGCTCACGTCGATGCGGAAGTGGGAGTCCGTCGGCTTGCGCTCGGCGAAGTAGAAATCGAGGGTGCAGAGCTGCCCCGCCGAGAGCCCCAGCGAATCGAACGGAACGGTCGCCTCGGCGGCCTCGTGGATCCCGCCGAGGTCGATTACCTTTGCGCCGTTGATGAAGACGAAGACGTCGTCGTCCCCGATGAACGTGAACTCCAGTCCAGGTCGGTACGTGAAGCTCGCGTGGAGCTCGAACGTGAAGCCGTAGTTGTGCTCCGGGTTGGTGGGCAGGTCGTTGCCGTAGCCTTGGTTGTCGATGGGGAAGAAGTACTGGTTGTCGTAGGTGTAGATGCCGTCTTCGCCCGGGGAAAAGTCGATATGGTACGGGATCTGGATGTTGTAGGCCGGGTCCGTGCGGTACCAGTGATCGAAGCATGGCACCCCGCCGCATGGTGGGTGTCCGGCGCCGAAGGTGGTGTCCGTGCCCTCGGCGGGTCCAAGGTAGTAGGGCTTGCCGTCCGTGCCCAGCGTGTCCCCGACGATCTTGCCGTACTCGTCGTCGTCGGACGCGCACCACTTGGTCGTCACCCCTGGCTCGTCGCAGGGGATGAAGTCGGGGAAGGTGGCGGGAAAATCACGGATGATCCCGTCCCCCAGCCCGCTGCCCGTCGTCCCGCCGGTGCTGATGAGCTCCGTGCCCCCCGTGCCCGCTCCCCCAGTGGCTGCGCCCCCGGTCCCGAAGGCCCCGGGCCCGGTCGAGTCCGCCGCGCTACAGCCCATCGAAGCGGCACCCAGCGCGGTGATGCCGAAGAAGAGGGGATTCGGGGTCTTCATGGTTTCCTCAAGGAATTCATCGGCGAGCGGGGCCCGGAGGCTGGTCGGAACGCCCAGGGCCGACTCGAGGAACCTATCACGCCGGGTACCTCGCGCAATCTGGGGCTCTCTCGCGGCCACAATGGTTCCCCGTTCCCGGCGGTCGCTGCGACTGTGCTATGGCAAGGGAGATCATGGCTGTCTTGGACCTCGAACAACGTATTCGGCGGGTGCTCGAGCAGGGTGTCGTCGTCGTCGATCCACGCCAGGTGTTCATCGCGCCCGAAGTGGACCTCGCTCGTCTCGCGCCGGGAGCCGTGCTCTACCCGGGCACGCGCCTCGAGGGAGCGCGGACCCATCTCGGGGTGGGCGCTCGGGTTGGGACGGAGGGGCCGGCTACCTTGGTCGATTCCGTCCTGGACGAGCGGGCCGCGGTCGCCAGCGGATACGTGCAGGGTGCCGTGCTGCTCCGGCAGGCGAGCCTCGGTGCCAACGCTCACGTGAGAGCCGGTACCCTGCTCGAGGAGGAGGCGTCTACCGCCCACGCCGTTGGTCTCAAGCAGACCATCCTCCTCGCGTATGTCACCCTTGGGAGCCTCATCAATTTCTGCGACTGCTTGATGTCTGGTGGGACCTCGCGGCGTGACCACTCCGAGGTCGGCAGCGGCTACGTCCACTTCAACTTCACGCCCTGGGGTGCCCAGGGCGACAAGGCAACTCCGTCCTCGGTCGGCGACGTGCCGCACGGCGTGTTTCTGCGCGAACGCCGGATCTTCCTCGGCGGCAGCGGAGGTCTCGTGGGGCCGGCTGCGGTCGGGTTCGGGGCGATCGCCGCCGCCGGCCAGGTGGCGCGCGGCGATCTCGCCGCCGAGCACCTCATCCTGCAGGCACCGCGTGCCCTGGATCGGCTCGTGGATCCTCACCGTCTCGACCGCGTGCAGCCCCGAGCGGCGAAGAACCTGCACTACATTGGTGAGCTCCACGCCCTGCGCGCATTCTACGCCGAGGCACGCCTCCCGCGGATCCCGACCGAGCGGCGACCCGTGATCGAGGCGGCGATCGCGAACCTCGACGCTTGCATCGACGAGCGGTGCCGGCAGCTCGAGCGGTTCCTGGAGGAACGCGGCCGGGCGATGCCGATGATCGACCCCGGTCCTGCGGGTCCTTGCCCCTTGCCGCTCGGCGAGCCAACGCTGGACCACATCGGATGGGTGCGCGCGCTCCCCAACGACGTCGTTGCCGCCGGGGCGGCGTGGCTGGGCGGGATCGTGGGTCGTGTGGAGGCCGCCGGCGCAGCGCTCGCGTGATTCGCTGCCCGCGCCGCACCGACGGACGCGATCACCTCGGTCCGCAGTCGAGCGGGCGCAGGGTCCCGTCGAGGTCGACGGCTACGTCGCCGAGCGGGGTCGCCACGAGCACGGCGGTGGGACCCCGACCCGTCGCGATCGCTCCTGCCGGGAGGTCGACCACGGGGAGCAGCACCGTCGTCGCCTCGCGGTCGAGACGCCAGATGCGACCCTGGGTCGCCCCGAGGTGACTCGGCCCTTCGAAGACCCAGAGCGTCTGGCGGTCGGGACCGACGGTCATCATGCGCTCGAAGCAGCCACGGCGGAGGATGCGCGGGGGGCCGTGCCGCGGGATCTCGAGGAGCCCGCCGCCACGAGCACCCGCGCAAGCGGCGACGACGAGCACCGAATCCATGGGGACAGCGTCGCGTGCGGCCTCTTCGAGGGGCACGTCGAGCCCGAGCCCCAGGCCCGCCAGAGTCGCGCGAGGAAGCCTGGCCGCATGCTGCACCAACCGCTTCTCGGTGCCGCTCGCGAGCGGGAATAGGGTCACCATCTCCTTCAGATCGCGCACGCGCACCGGTCGGGTCCACGTTCGACCGACGGCGCACTCGGGAGCGGCGTCTGCTTCCGCAGCGGTCTCGTCTCCGAGGGTCCCGAAGGCTGCCGCCACGGGGTCGTCGGCGGCCGCGCCGGCCGCCAGGTAGGCCGCTAGGGTCGAGCCGCTGGTGACGGTGCGCCGGATAGCGGCTGGCTCGTCGAACGTGGTCGGCTCGCTGAGGAACCGCAGCGTGGTGACCGCGCGCCAGCGGATCCGCTGCGACCAGTGGCCCGTGGCGACCCGGAGCACGCTGCCCTTCACGTCACCATCGCCGGAGCCGAGGCGGGCGAGGGCCTCCAGCACGATGCTCGTCACGCGCCAGCTCGGGATGGTGAGCGCGCGTCCGAGGGCGGGGGCGCAGGCACGGGCCCCCGAGCGTCCCACGGTTTCTGCCACGTTCATCGCGAGCTCCCACTCACGGCGACCCTGGGCATCGAGCAGCGGGCAGAGGGACTCTCCGACCTGCATCGCGTCGTGACCGAGCAGCCGCACCACCGCGATGCCCTCGTTCCGAGCGGCGTCGCTGGGGCCCGCGCGGAGCTGCTCGAGCAGCCAACCGCGGTGTCGAGGGAGGCGGTCGACCAGGAGTGGTCGTGCCTCGAAGGCCAGTTCGGTGTCGAGCGCGAGTCGCACGAGCAGGCGGAACCTCGGCTGGTCGTCCTGGGCCCGGGCCCATTCGAGGGCGGGGGTGCCCACCTCGCGGAGGGCGAGCTCGGCCACTTCCCGTTGGCGGGGCTGGTTGAATTCGTCGGCAGCGGCGGCGAGCACGGGCACCGCTGGGGCGCCGAAGGATGCGAGGCGGGTCGCCATCCGCTGGCGGTCCGAATCGAGCATGTACCGAGGCTGGTCTACTGCACGAAGACAGGTTGCGGCGTCAGTGCAATCGAGCAGAGCATCCCATTGGGCGCGAAGATCCGAGGTGGTCCGCGGGTCGGACCGACCCGCAGGCGCGGGATGACAGGCCACCACGGCGAAGCCGATCGAGGCGACGAGCGCGCGGGCTACCGCGGGAACGCCCCCCAACGACCGTGATCGCACGGCTCCACTCACGGGGCCGAGGGTAGTCGGCTTCGTCGCCCTGGGGCATGGGGAATCGACGTCCGTGCCGAGTTGATCCCTTGCCGCCCGGTGCCGCCGGCCCAGATCAGCTAAGCACGCACCTGACGGCGCCCGTGCGAAGATGGCTCCGCGTGCGCCGACGCGTGCCGGACACGACGCTGCGAGACGGCCTGCTCCGCATCGAGCCCGATCACACCCGCCGAGCCCTGCGCTCGTTGGTGCGAGCCGCGCAGCGCCGCAAGGCGTTCACGACCGAGGACTTGCCCATCGGCGTGGTGTCGTTCGACGGAAAGCACGTCAACATCCCGAGCGCCGACGACTGGTACGCCCAGCGGCAGACAGCGGGCGAAGCGGGACCCCTCGTGGGCGTGGTGCGTACCGTGACGGTGACGCTGACCAGCAGTCAGGCACGTCCCCAGTCCTGACGCCTGACGGACCACCCGCGCACATCCCCCGGGGCCGACGCCCCAACCTTTTCGACAGACTCGCCTCGGAACGGCACTGCGTAGGCCACCGCGCGAGTGGCCCCTGGCAACCACTGGCAGCACTGCTTGCCAGGCCAGCCGCCTGCCCGCTGCCGGACGCCGATCTCCAGAGCCGGTTTCACTCCCGCTCCCGGCCCCCCAATCCCCGGCTCGCCCAGCGTGCCGCCGATCGAGGGTGCCAAACGGGCAGCAGGTCTCGCCAACGGCGCCGCTGGAAACGTACCCTCGCCCCTCGCACCGCCGGCCCGGCAACCCTGCCACCACTGGGTGCCAGGCCAGGGGTGCCAAGCCAAGGGTGCGTTTCCACCGGCGTCGCTGCGACTGGCTACCTGATCGGTGCTCAAGGTGACGTGCGGGCATCTTCCATCCTCGGCCCCCAACCGCGATGTGAGCCAGGGTCGCACCCGCCACCTTGCCCGATGCGACTGGGGCGCTGGAGAGCGACGGCTCCCGCCGGATGCTATGATCCGGTTCATGGCTCGCCGCGACGCTGACTCTCTTCGCTCCTTCCTCGACCGCGTCACCAACGAACGGCAAACCCCGACCGGCGGCGCTCTCTCGTTCTCGCTCCCGTTCGCGGTGGGCGTGTCACTGCTCATCGGGTGCGGTGGGGGCGAAGTCACGGAGGACCCGGGCGAGTGCGACGAACTCGGCTGCACCGATGCATGCACCGACGAAACGGACAACGACGGGGACGGCGCCATCGACTGCGCCGATGACGACTGCGCCGAGGCTCTGGGCTGCGAGGTGGCAATCTACGGCGCTCCCCTCGAGGTTTGTGATGACAACCGCGACAACGACGGCGACGGTGACATCGATTGCGTGGACGACGATTGCGGCGACGCCCCCAATTGCAACGTGCCGCCGCCGTACAGCATCCCCTACGAGTCGAGCTGCGACGACGGCGTGGACAACGACGGCGACGGCGACACCGACTGTAGCGACACCGACTGCGCCAATGTCCCCAATTGCCAGGTAGCGCTCTACGAAGCCCCGTTCGAGTACGACTGCGCCGACGGGGTGGACAACGATGACGACGGCGACATCGACTGCGCCGATCGTGACTGCGCCAGTGTCCCTGGCTGCATCCAGACCGACTACGGCATCCCCTACGAGGACTGCGCGAACCGGGTCGACGACGACCGCGACGGCGACATCGATTGCGCTGACACTGACTGCGTCGGCACCGCAGACTGCTCGATGGTCGTCTACGGAGAGCCGATGGAAGCAGACTGCTCCGACGAGGTCGACAACGACGGAGATGGCGCCACCGACTGCGCCGACGGCGACTGCGCCGATGCGCCCGGCTGTACCGGCGAAGACTACGGCGCCCCCCGCGAGAGCAACTGCACCGACGGGATCGACAATGACGGCGATGAGGCCGCCGACTGCAGCGACAGTGACTGCATCGACCTTCCCGGATGCCAGGTCGATCTCTACGGCATCTACATGGAGGAGGTCTGCGACGACAACATCGACAACGACGGCGATGAGGCCGCCGACTGCGCCGACGACGACTGCGTCTCGGATCCCAACTGCCTAGCGGTGCCCTACGGGATCCCCTACGACCCCGAGGTCTGCGACGACGACATCGACAACGACGGCGACGGTGTCATCGACTGCGCCGACAGCGACTGCATCGAATCACCGAACTGCATGGCGGGTGCCTACGGCATCCCGTACCCGACCGAGATCTCCTGCAGCAACGGGACCGACGACGACGGAGACAAGGCGACCGACTGCGCCGACGAGGATTGCGCCACCTTCTCCGCTTGCCGCATGACCGAATACGGCGTGTACATGGAGGAGGTGTGTACCGGCGGCGAGGACGAGGACGGTGACGGTGCCATCGACTGCGCCGATCGCGACTGCGACGGTAACGTGAGCTGCACCGGCGAGCGCTACGGCGCTCCCTAGAGCGGCAGTCAGGTCGATTGCCGCGACAAACCAGCGACCTGGCCCAGCGGAGCCGGAACCGAACCGGCCAGGCCATCAGCGGTCAGCTTTCAGTAAGAACGTGGAGACCCTGATCGCTGACGTTTGATTGCTGATGGCCACGAGAACATCGAGGAATCTCCTGCCGGATCCGGTGCTCCAGCTGGCTCCCAATCCTCAGTCGCCACGTTGTCGCTCGTGGCTCGTTCACCTCGACCGACGACATCGCTACTGGCTATAGTTCTGGACGGCCCAGACCTCGCCCTGCGAAGTGGTGAAGACCCCACAAGCCACTCGGGTGTACCGGGTGTTGCTCATGGCCTCGTAGTGACCTTGCTCGCCCGTCGGCTCGTCCACCTCGTGCCACATCATGGTGAGGCAGGGGTCATAGCGTTCATTGACGATGATGCTCTCCACCGAACTCCAACCCGGGCACTCGCATTGCGCCGTTCCGCCGGGCGAGCAGACGTCCGCCATGAACCCGGCGTGAGCGCGCTGGACCTCGGAGTCGTACTCCGCCATCTCGTCCGCACATGCCTCGCCCGCCTCCCAGCGTTCGAGGGGCGGCAGGCACTGGCAGTCAGCGCGGAACTGATTGATGCGATTCACGCAGTCGACATGGTAGTCGCCGGTCAGCACCGCGGGGGCGGGCTCGCAGTTCGGGAGCGACGTCTCGAGGGGACCGTCTGCGCAGATGTCGTTTCCGCCAGTGGTTGCTGCTCCACCCGGGGAGTCGACCCCACCGGTGGGCGCAACTCCACCCGTGGGGTCCACCCCCCCCGTCGGAGACACACCACCCGTGAAGAATCGACCTCCGGTCGGACCGAAGCCTCCGAAGGGAGAGAAACCACCCGTCCCAGCACCACCAGGAATGCCTCCCGTCCCGATGCCACCCGTGCCTCCCGTCCCAATGCCACCTGTGCCGGCCCCACCGGAAGTCTGGCCGCCGGTGGGGCCAATGCCGCCCGTGCCGACCCCACCGGAAGTCTGGCCGCCGGTGGGGCCAATGCCGCCCGTGCCGACCCCACCGGTGTCTTGTCCTCCCGTGCCAACCGAGCCCCCGCTCCCACCGCTCCCGCCCGTCTCGACGGCCCCCGTGCCACCCGCACCGTCCGGGCGCTGGCCTCCTGAAGGCGCGGCACCGCCATTATCCGACAGTCCACCACTCGCGAGCCCCCCAGTGGCTGGAGCACCCCCGCTGTCTGCCCCCTCGTCCTCATCCGTGTCCGAACAGGCTACCAACAACGCCGCCCCCGCGACCACAAGGAGCCTCGAGGCCGCCGACCCATTACCGAGCATGGTTCCTCGCTTCCGCCATCTTCAGAGATAGTGGACCGAGGTTGCCCCGGCAGGCGCCCGAAAATGCCGCCGGGGATCACTTCGGCTACGAAGCCGCACGAGAAGGAGCTGGACCGAAAGTCGCAGACGCGCGAGCGTCCCGACTCAGGAGAGCCAGCCGAACGAGATCTTTCCCGCCGGATCAACCACGGCATTGCGAAGCGAGCGGCAGTCATCGACCCGGCGAGCCACCCGGCGTGCTCCCTCTCGCCAACTCGGGCGCGCCCCCGTTCACGCCGTTCGACGGGAGCCGACCCCACCGTGGGGGCTGGCGCCGCGCTCGCCTACGGCGCGCATTGCGAACCGTTCCACGTCGTGCCTCCCGCACAGATGGGCGTGCTCAGCGCTGGCCGTGGACCCTTGCTCGACCCGAACCCCCGTACCGGAGGCTTGAACACCCAGAGCACGCTCAACCCAACGACGGCCACGGTGGCCAGGGCAACACCTCCCAGCAACAGGATGAGAAAGGCCGCGAATCGCAGGACGCGACGACGTGGTCGCGGCGCACGCGGCGGGCACGCGCTCGGATCCGACGCCGTGCCGAGTGCCGGCGGCGCCGTGGTGGGACTCGCCACGACAACGGGGGGGGGAGACGCCGACCACACCGCCAAAGGAGGGACCCCTTCCCCGAACGAACCTGGTGGGCATGCGCTCGGGCTCGCCATCCCCCCGAACGAACCCGGTGGGCATGCGCTCGGGCTCGCCATCCCCCCGAACGAACCCGGTGGGCATGCGCTCGGGCTCGAGAGAAGATCGAAGGAAGCGGGCGGGCACGAGGACTGACTCGTGAGGATGTCGAGCGCGCGCGCCATGTCGAACGCGGTCGGCCAGCGCCTGTCCGCGAGCGGTTCGAGGGCACGCCGCAGCACCTCGGCGAGGGTCGGGGGAGTGCCAGGTGGCAGTCGCGAGAAATCGAAGGGACGTGACGCACGCTGCGCGACCGCGACGACCTTCTCGTCTCCGGGGAAGGCCGGTTGTCCGGTGACGAGCTCGAACAGGCAGAGCCCCACCGTGTAGATGTCCGCGCGCAGGGTGACCGTCTTGCCGAGCGCCTGCTCAGGCGCCATGTAGCCAAACGTGCCGAGGACCGCCCCGGTCGCCGTGAACCGCGTGTGCAGGGAATCGTGTACGACGCCCAGGTCGGAGAGCTTCGGCATCCCCCGAGCGGTGAGCAGCACGTTCGTTGGCTTCACGTCGCGATGAACGAAACCCGCCTCGTGGATGGCCTGGAGGCCCTCCAGGATACGCGTTACGAGCCAGACCGCTTTCCCGATAGGGGTCGGTCCGCGTTCGATCAGATCCGCCATCGTCCCACCCGGTACGAGCTCGAGTACGAGCACCAGGAGTCCTTCATGCTCGAGCACGTCGAAGATCGAGACGACGTTGGGATGGCTCACCTGCGCCAGTGCGCGCGCCTCCGCCGCCACGCGGGAGCTCGCCCGCACATCGGCCACCAGGGTGGGCAGGAGCACCTTCAGCGCGACGTCTCGACCGAGCGCGCGATCCCGACCCGCGAACACGGCGCCCACTCCCCCGGCACCGAGCGAATGCCGCACGAGATATCGTCCACCGAGGATCAGGCCCGGCTGAACCCAGGGTGAGACGTGCACCTGCTCGGCGAGCCCTGCGCCACAGCGACTGCAGCGCTCGGTTTCGGGGGGATTGAGGTGGCGACAGTGACCGCAACGCATGGGACAAGCTGGTTCCGTGGCGCCCTCTCCAGTTCGCAATCAGGGCGGAGAACGGGCTCAGCGTACCAGAACGGAGAGGGCGTGTCCGGGACGCGGCGGGGAGGAGGGTGATCCGCCCGGAGCTGGCGCGATACCGACGTGATTCAAGTGTGATCCGAGGTGTGCGTTCACGCCCCAATCGACCCGGCTGAAAGCCGCTTCGCTCCGAACGGCCGTCGCCCGTGCTAAGCCTGGATTTCGAGCCATATCCGCGTTCGGTGCGCGCAGAGCCGGAGGGGAGCGAGTGCAGCTTGCTGCACTAGTCCACGGAGGACCACGGCCCGGAGCCCAGCGAGGGAGCGCCGGAGGCGCAGTGCACTAGAGCACCGATCAGGTTGCCGAGAGCAACGGCAGCGCTGGAAACGCGTCCGTGCGAGGCGAGGACGCGTTTCTAGCGCTGCCTCTGGAGAGGTCTGCTGTCGGTTTGGTGCTCTAGGTTGTTGATTCGACGCAGCAATCAACCTTCTTGCTGCTCTAGCAGCGCTCATTCGAGCACGACGGGCGCGGAGAAGGTCGGAAGATGCGAGGAGTGCGGTGTGGCGGACTAGGAGGCGCGAAACCCAGGCTCAGTCGCCTTCGCTTGCCGGAGTACCCGTCGAACCCGGAGCCGGGGCGGGTGCGGCCTCGACCTGAGTCGGCTTCGGGGGTGCCGTACCGCCGAGCGCAGCCATGAGCTCCCTGGCCTCACGTTGCCGATAGCCGCCGAATCGCCCCTCGGCGAAGGGGCCGAGGGCGGCGAGCGCCTCCGTGCCACGACCGAGGCGGACCAGGCAGAGGGCGCGGTTGTAGGACGCCTCGAGCGCGAACCGCCCGCCGGGAGCGAGTCGCAGGTACTCGTTCCAGGCCGCGAGCGCGGCGGCGGGATCCTGCGCGGAAAAATGCGCCTCATGGGCGCGTCGGTAGGCGGCAAACGCGACCGAGCCCTCCGGATCGATCGGGGCCCGGCGGGCGCTCGGCGCTGGTGGAGGCGCCGGCGCCTGCTCCTCGACCGTGGGCTCGCCATCGGTGTCGCCGGGCTCGATCTCGACTTCGTCCTCGGCCGAATCGATCGGCAACGCGGTCGGCGCCTTCGTTGGCGCGCCCGCCGCCCGCCGCGTCGGTGCGGCGGGCGGCGGCTCTGCCGGCTCGAGCTTGGGCTGCCCGACCACCAGCCCCACCACCGCTCGGAACACGGCCGGGAACCGGCCGCTCGCGGCACCCCACGCCGTGGAACCAACGAGGATGGCAGCGAGCGGGATGAGGATCGCGAAGCGTATGCCGCGACGTCGCCGCGCCTGGTGGAGCGACGCCATCACCCTTGCCCGCGTGAAGCGCGCGGCGGCGTCGTCGTCCTGCGTGGTTTCACGCAGCGCTCGCGACGCCTGGCTGAGGATGTCGTCGGTCATGCGATTCCCGCTTGCTCCAGTGTAGCGCGGAGCTTGCGTTTGGCGTGGAACAGCCGCGTGCGGACGGTCGCCTCGGGGACCCCGACGATCTCGGAGACCTCCCGAGAGGTGCGTTCCTCGACCTCGCAGAGGACGAAGGCGACCCGCTGATCCAGCGGGAGCTGGTCCAGGGCATGGGCAAGGGCGGAAACGAGCTCCCGGCGCCGGGCATCGGTCTCGGGATCGCCCGTGAGGGCATGGCTCGGCTCGGTCGCCAGGCGGTCCATGGCAGCCCGACGCCGGGCCGCCCCCCGGACATGGTGGCGGGCGTGGTTCACGGCGATCGAGATGAGGAAGGTCCGGAGGGTAGCGTCGCCGCGATAGCGACGCATTGCCTGGGGCAGGGTTACGAAGACCTCGTGCACCAGATCCTCGGCGGCGGTGGGGTCACCGACGAGGCGCTTGGCAAATGCCCGAACCGCAGCATGGTGTGCATCGTAGGCCTCCCCCACCGCCGCTGGATCGGCGCGCTGCAACCGCTCGACGAGCGCTTCCTCACGGTCTTCCACTGGCCAACGCCCAAAGGACTCGAACCCGAGTTCGGCGGTGGTCATATCACCCCTCACCGCCGCGGAGGACGGTAGAGGAGGATCGGCGCCCCCAGGCACGCCGAACGGGGAACCGACGACCGCAACGGCCCAGAACGGGCCAGCGAGCAGACAGGGCGCGAATCGTGGGTGCCAGAATACGGCTGAGTTCCCGATCCGACCCCGAACGTTCAGACACGCCGCACGGTCGCCGTTGCGCTCCCACCCGCACCATCGGGAGAGCAGCGCGACACCGCGAACGAGGGGCGCTATGTGCGGAGACATGCCCACCCTACCTTCCTCCCGCCGGGCCGACTCGGGCGGGGCGCAGATACGGCCAGAGAACCAGGTCCCCCTCGTGGCCCCTGCCGACCGGTTGGTGGCGAGAGGGTCGCTCCGCACCCCGGTCGGCAACCTCATCGTGGTCGCCACCGCGGACTCCCTGGTCGAAGTGGGGTTCGCTCTTGAAGCGAGCACCGGGGCTGACAACCGGGGCCGAGGGGACCGTCGATCCCGTGCCCTCGTGACCGCGGCCCTCCGTGAACTGGCGGAGTACCTCGCCGGACGACGGCGGCGCTTCGAGCTCCCGCTCGCCGAGGCCCCGACGCCGTTCCAGGCCGAGGTGCGGCGGGTGCTCCTGACGGTACCCTTCGGCGAAACCGTGACCTATGGGCAGCTCGCCGCCCGACTGGGACGTCCCGGAGCGAGCCGGGCTGTCGGCGGAGCGAACCACCGGAACCCCATCGGTGTGATCATCCCCTGCCATCGCGTCATCGGCCGCAACGGAGCGCTCACGGGGTACGCGAGCGGACTTTCGCGGAAGGCCTGGCTCCTCGCCCACGAAGCACGGTACCGGAGCTGATGCTCCGACGAGCCTCGGCACGCCGAGCCCGGTCGCCATCAGCGCACCTCGAGCCCAGCGAACGCGGTGGGGACGTAGTCGTAGTTCACGAACGGGGCCGCACCCGGGCCGGCAAACACCTGCCGAAGCCCACCGCCAGCGAACAGGCTGACGCGCTTCTTCAGCACATCCACCCCGATCTTGCCGCGGTAATGGATCGCCTGTGCGTCGTGCTCGTTCGATGCGCGAACGTCCCAGTCGCCGCGCCACAGCGCGTCGATCTCGAAGAACACTGGTCGAAGGGGCAGGTGCACACCGACGCCTGCGGTCGCGTCCCAGGTCGTGGCGATCGGATCACCCCCCAGGCCGAATTGCGTGTAGAGGGGGCCGACGAGAAACTTCCCGGCGAGGTCGAGCCCGCCAACGAGATTGGACGGATGGCCCTCGATGGCGTGCTCGTGCCAGGCCACGACCCGCGGCCCGCCCTTCGCGATGTTGACGAGCCCGATCGGCATTCCCTCGTTCTTCCGCGAGACGTTGACGAGCCCCACCTGGGTACCGCTCACGTCGCGCGCCACGTTGACGAGTCCGAGCTGCAAGCCGTGGACGTCGCGGGCGACGTTGACGATCGGGGCGATCTCCGCGCCCCTCACGTCACCAGCTCGGTTGAACAGCCCGGAGACCACGGCCCCCTCCACCGATTGGGTCACGTTGAAGAGCCCCGCCACGGCGGCGTAATCGACCGATCCGGTGAGGTTGAACAGCCCCGCGACCGCGCCTCCCCGGATGGACCCGAGACGGTTGAACACACCGGCGATGGCCGCGCCCCGAAATGGAGCCGCGCTGACGTTGGCGATCCCCGCGATCCGCACGCCCTCCACGGGGTCCGGCCTCACTGGCGCGCGCGCGGTTCCAGGAGCCGCGTCGGCCTCCGCGCCCGCGTCGCGCGCCATGTTCACGAGGCCAGCGAACATCAAACCCGTCGCCGGTTCCCGAGCGACGTTGACGAGGTAGCCGATCTGCCCGCCAACCGCCTCACCATCAACGATGTTCACCGCGGCGAGCTGCACCCCGAGGAGATCGCCGCGAACGCGGTTGAAGATCCCGGCCAGCTGCAGACCGACGACGCCGGAAGCGAGATTCCCGATCCCCGCGCCCTGCCCGCCCTCGACCACCCCGTCGCGCACGTTGATGACCCCCGACCCCTCGAAACCTCGCAGCGACCCGCGGCCGACCTGACCAATGCCGGCCCCGGCGAAACCGGCCGTGACCGTCCCGGTCTCCTGCCAGATCGTAGCCGCGCTCACTCCGTGGGTCGGCCCAGTCGTGATCTGCGTGAGCCCGGCGACGGCGAGCCCCTCAACCCCCCCCTGGCGACCGTGGATCGCGTTGGTGACGAAAAGAAAGCGGTACCGGGTCGCGTCGGGATAGATCGCGAACGGCAGCAGGAATGCGGCCTGGAAGACGGCGGGCTCGAGCGGTGGCGAGGCCGCCTCCGCCGCGTCGATCGCGTGGTGCACCTCGTCGGCAATGCGCGCTCCGCGCTCCCCCGGTGAACGCGGACGGGGTTTCGGTGCGCCCAGCAAGACCCGTTCGTTGCCGGACGCCGCCGATGCCACCGCGGCCAGCGCCTCCGCCCGCGCCGCTTCCGCCTTGGCGGCCGCGACCTGCGCCGCCTCCGCCTTCGCGGCCGCGGCCTCCTTCGCCGCCGTGAGCTCTTCGGCCTGGCGACGAGCCGCCTCGGCAGCGCGAAGGGCAACGACGAGCTCACCCGCCTCGTCGCGAGCAAGGTTGCCCGCGAGCAGGGCAACGGCCTCCACCCGCCGTTCCGGATCGGACGGGACGCGCACGGAGCGTTCGACGGAGCGCCAGCCGTCGGGGCTCTCGAAGACCATCCAGACGCGTTCTTCGTCGTCCAGGCGCGTGCGCAACGTGCCCGCAGCGGTCGGGGTCGGGGCATCGACCACATCCACGCCGAGCTCGCGAGCGATGGCCGCCCGCACCGCCTCGGGATCGACGCCGGACGATCCAGGATCCACCTGCACCACGAGCACCCGCTTCGCCGCCTCCTCCGCAGCGACCGGCCGCGGAACCGCGACGGCGCCGAGCGCGATCATGGCGAGCAGAAGGCGGAGCCACGTCGTCGAGAACACGTCCGCCGCTCTGCCCGAGATCCCCCACGCCGGCAAGGGCTCGGCCAACCGCAGCGTTGCGCAGGCCGCCCCTGTCCACCCGTGAGCGGCCCTGGACCTCATCTAGCGACCTCGAAGCGACAGGTGTAGCTCACCTCGGTCGCCACCTTCTTTCCACCACGGTTGCGTGGCGGATCCCAGCACGATCCGACCACCGTGCGCTGACAGGCGGCACCGAACTCCGGAGCCGTCGCGGACAGGATGCGGGCGGAACGGACGACGCCGTCCGCCTCGATGCGGGCAACGACCACCGCCCTCCCCCCCTCACCGCGCCGACGTGCCTCGGGCGGGTAGTTCGCCTGGAGCACGCCATCGAGCGACGGCGGGGACGGCCGGCGGGCGAGATCGGCGACGGGAACCACCGGGGGCGGCGGCGGCGGCGGCACCACGCGATGTAGGCTCGCAGGCTCCACCCCGGGCGCCGACCTCGGGGGCGCCGAGGCCTGGCGCCGCGGATGGCGGATCGGGGCAGTCCTGCTCGAGCCATTTCCCACGACGCTCGTCCAACCATCACCCGACCCATCGTCGGTCAGGGTGACGCCGGAGAGATCGACGAGCTCGGGTTCGGTTGCCTGGGGGGGATCGACCTCGGCGGGCTCGGGCGCAGCGGGTGCCGTCGCCGGCGCCACCGGCTCGGGCTCGGGCTCGGGTCGAGGGGGTGGGGGTGGGGCTGGCGTGGCCGGGGGCGGCGGCGGGACCTCGAACTCGACGGTGGACGGCGGGAGTGGCTGTCCGGTCGCCAAGGGAGCGAGCGTGAGGGTGACCAGAGCTGCTCCGTGGAGCCCGAGGCTCCCCACGATCCCGACCGCGTGGCGCGCCGTGATGAACGCTGTCATGGTCGCCTCACAAGCGGGCGGTGGTAAGCTCTTCGGGTGCCACGTTGATGGCAAACCGAGCCACGCCTTCCTGTCGGAGCAGATCGATCACCGCCACCACCTCGCGGTGCGGCGTGGCCCCGTCAGCGGCGATCACGGCTCGGGTGCCCGCGTCTGCGGCGCGGGCCGAGCGGATCCGCTCGCGGAGCGCGTCGCGCTCGATGGGCTCGGCGTCGAGATAGGTGTGACCATCGGCCGTGACCGAGATGGCGAGGGTGGTGGTGGTGCTCTCGCCCGTAGCCCCCTTGGGCAGATCTACGGGAATGGTTCGCGAGACGATGTATCCCGCCGTAACCATCAGGATGATGAGCAGCACGAGCACGACATCCACCAACGGAGTGATGTTGATGCCGGTGATCGGGGCTTCATCGTCGTAGGTGTTGCCTTGGGCCATGGCGCTCTCCCGTTCTCTCGCGAGCTCACTCGGCGGCCTCGGGCGCTGCTTCGTCGCGCCCCTTGAAGTAGGCGAGCACCTCGCGACCGAGTGCGTCAGCGCGGCCGAGGCGGGTCTTGATGATGCGCTGGAAGAGGTTATAGGACGCGACCGCGGGCAAGGCGACGAGCAGGCCCACCGCAGTGGCGACCAGCGCCTCCCCGATCTCCACCATCAACCCCGAGGACACCTGGCCCAACCCTCCCCCGAGCTCGTGGAACGCCCCGATGATGCCGATGACGGTGCCAAGCAGCCCCACGAACGGGGCGTTGCTGCCGAGCGTCCCGAGGTAGGTCAGGCTCTGTTCCATCTTCAGACGGGAGAGCGCGCTCTCCCCGGCCATGCGCTCCTCGGCGCTCCCAGCCCCGCGGGCCTGCAGCCCCGCCGCCGCGATCCGCGCCTCGAAGCTCGGAGACTCCTCGAGTCGCCGCCGGGCACGCTCGAGATCGCCGATGATCAGCAAGCGCCGGAGCTCGCGCTGAATCCGTCCGACGTCATCACGACTGGTCGCGAGGAACACCGCGCGTTCGATGGCGACCGTGACCCCGATGACACTGAGGGCGACGAGCAGCCAGAGCACCCAGCGGGCACCGAGCATCGTGAAGGCGTTGAGGGCTTGGTCGATATCCATGGTCAGTCACCTCCGGGGTCGGGTGCCCCTCGGTTTCGGGGCGCGCCATTGAGTTCCCGGAACCCGAGGATCGTTCAGTGATTTGGGACCACGCACACCGAGCGCTCGATCCAGTCCACCCCACCTCGCAGGTCGCGGCCGACGAAATAGAACCGCACGATCTCGCCGGCTTCCGCGACCGTCTCCGGCGCCTCCCAGGTGACTTCGAGGCGATCCATGTCGGCGTCGTCCTCGATGGCCCCGTAGGAGTGATCGAGATCGCCCCCCGTCGAGAGATAGGTGATTTGAAGCGCCTCGCGCGTGGGTTCCGCCGGATCGCCCGGCTCGAGCGACTCCCGATCGGTCGGGGAGGGGGTGAGGGCGATCAGGTGTTCCCCGCTCCCAGCGCCAACCGTCGGGCGGGTCTCCCCACCCTCGCAGCTGGCGCCCGCCATGTCGGTCGGTTCGGCGGGCTCCCATGCGTTGCCGTCGAGCTCGACGGGCGCGGACGCCAGATCGGGGTTTCGGTTGCCCTGGCCGCCGCGGGCGATGCCGACGTCGAGGCTGAACCTCAGCGGTCGTGCCGCAGGTTCGGAGCAGCCGCTGTCGATGATCGACTCGCCCAGCACGGGGACACCGGAGCTACAGAGAACGCCGAGCGCCAGCCCGCGGTCGATGTCGGCGAGAAGGTCTTCGCCAGGCAGCTCGAAGTGGATCCATGGCTCCTCGGTCGAGGGCTCATCCGTGACCGCGATGGCAAACGGAGCCCCAGCGCACTCGGATACGCCCATCGACTGCGGGAGGCCCGGACAGACCAGGAGCCCCACGGTCATCGGGACCTTGGCCTCCGGGTATCCGACGAGCCACCGCACGGTCGCGCCCTCGCCCGCGGCGGGCCAGGCGCGCTCCGGTGCCCCGTCCACCTCCACCTTTCCGCCGATCACCCGTGGTTCCTCGATGAGCTGAGGAGCCTTGAGGGGCTCGCCGCAGGCGGCCGCCACCAGGACGAAGAGCACGGACGAACCGAAGGGAAGCCGGATCATAGCTCACCTCGCACACCAAGGTTCGGGATGACGGGGAGCCCGCTGTAGGATTCCCGCGTGGAGTAGTCGAAGCTGTAGTCGAGACCCTGCTGGGTCTGCGCGTTGTAGGCGTTCATGACATCGAGGTAGACAGCGAGCTTCAGCCGCTTGATGGTCCACTCCTTCTCGCCGCGGACATCGAGCTGGTGGAAGACCGGGTTTCGGGCGCTGTACGGGCGCCCGTAGTACGGCGCGTAGCCGTCGACACCCGCGTCGTAGACGGAGCCTTTGACGGGCGTGTAGGGGTCGCCGCTCACGACTCGCATCCGCGCGCCGACCTCCCAGCCGCGACCGAGGGCATGGCTGGCGGTGAAGGCGAGGATGTGGGTCTGATCCTGCTCGAAGAGCCGCCAATCGTCCGTGCGGTCCTGCCGTTCGCTGCGCGAGAGCGTGTAGGCGAGGTAAGCGAACGTCCGCTTGGTGCGGTAGCGGGCGGAGAGCTCCGCGCCGTAGATCCGGCCAGAACCGTCGTTGAGGAAACGCGGCGGCACCAGCCCGTCGGTGGCGACGACCCGATGATACAGGTACTTGTAGAACCCCTCGAGACCGAAGCTGAACGAGTCACCGATCGCCTGCTCGACACCGGCGCTTGTGTGCAGGGCGTGGGTCGGCTCGACGTCGGGGTTGCCGATCTTCTCGAGGGTCTCGTAGTAGACGGGTGGCTGCGAGAAGAGGCCGATCCCCCACTTCAGAGCGGTGGACTCGGTCGCCTCGTAGCGCGCCGAGACGCGAGGATCCACGGTGACGTCAGCGGTATCGACGAAGCCGTCGACGCGGACGCCGGGGACCAGGAGGAGCTGTTCCACGGGGCGGATCTCGGCCTCCGCGTAACCCGCCGGTCGCACCATGTGAACAGTGTCTTCGACGTGAACCATGTCGATCGTGGAGGACGACTCTTCGGGGTTCGAGTCCCCTTCGGACTGGGGCGGTGGTTGCCCCTCGTAGTCCCCGTAGAGGCGCTGGAACTCGCCGTCGAACCCGACGTTGAGCCGGACCGCCTCGGAGACCCGAACTCCCCAATCGGCACGGGCTGCACCTTGCCAGATCTCGAACTCGGTCTCGAGCGGGCCCATCACCATCAGTCCGCCAAAGCGGCCAACGGAGAGCTGCAGGTGCTGATCGACGACAGGGCCGAGTTCGCTGTCGAGCGACGCCATTCCGATGTGATACTCGGACGCGAACTCGAGCCGGCCTCGCAACGAGGGGTCAAAATCGCTTGGATCGGCCATGAACAGGCGCATCGAGTCGTGGCTCCCGTGCGCCATCAGCCGCAGGGTGTGCTTCGAACCGAAGCGGTGGATCGCGAGCCCCTGGTAGTCCCAGTAGAGCGGGGCAGCGGCCACCGAGTAGTGCGCGTCGGACAGGAACTGTTCAAAGAAGAAGTCGATGTTGCTGCGTCGCCCCGCGACGGCGACCGCGGTGTCCTCGCCGAGCGGGGCCTCCAACATCGCCATGCTGTCGAACACGCTGAGCTCAAGCAGCCCATGGATGGCGTCCGTGCGGGGATCCCGGGCCTTGATGTCGATGATCCCGCCCACGGCGCGGCCGTAACGGGCGCTGAAGTTGCCGGGGTAGAGATCCACCCGCTCGACGAGGCGGGAGTTGAAGGCGCTCTTCGCCGCGACATGGAAGATGTACGGAACGAAGGCGCCTTCCACGTAGGTCTGCGTCTCGTTCCAGGCGGCCCCGCGGATGATCGGATCGTCGCCCTCCGAGGTCCGCGCGACCCCCGGCATCACCTCGATGGCGCGGATCGCGTCCCCCGCCGTGCCGGGGATCTTGGCGATCTCGGCCGCCGCCACCGTCCGCCGCGTCACCTCCCGCGGGGGCGCCTCGATCGCCGCCACGGCACCGAACCCTTCGTCCTCGAGGGCAGCCGCCGTCGCGTCCCTGGCGGTCTCGAAGTCGGCCGGCGGTGGTGCTGGGGGCGTGGCCCCATCCGAGCCGGAGCCAGCAGACGACGGACTGGGGGTAGCCTCGGCGTTCGCGGGCGGGACCTTGGCCGCCGGGAGCGTGGGGACTGGTGCCGGCGCGGGGGCGATCCGTGCTTCGTAGGTGATGCGAGCGCGAACGGGCTTGCCGGCGCGCTCGGCCGGAGCGAAGCGACTCCTCTGGATGGCGCTCGCCGCCGCCTCGCCGAACGCCGCGGCTGGCGCGGTCACGACCTCGACTTCCGAGACCCGCCCATCCGCCTCGACGGTGATCCGAAGCACCACCGTCACGGGCTTCGTGCCCACCTCTCCTTCGGGCCACGCGGGCTCGCTCCGCTCGACCACGCGCGGCGGAGTCACCCCGGAGGGTGCCCGGGTGGCGACGGGCGGCGACGGGTCGTCGGCTGCGGCCGGCTCTTGTCCCATCGCCGGTGCGGCGAGGGTGGCGAGCCAGGTCGCGCCGAGAGCGGCGTGGGTGATTCCTCGGGCTCGAGTATGGTTGCGCAAAGGGGCCTCGCTGGGTCGTCGGGCGTGGGGCAACCGAGGGGCGAACAGTCGCAGCCCCGGCACCATGGGTCCCGCGGGAGGGGCAGCGCGGAATCGCTCCGACGGCTGGTCTTGCGCCTGGGTGCCCGGCAGCTTTGGGACCGTTCACGCCGAAACGCATCCGTCATCCCATGCCGACCACGCCAGCGGCGACAGCCCCCCGGCCGTCGGCACCCCAAGCGGTCGGGCGAACCGCGGCTCGCCCCGCGGTCCGGTCCCGACTGCGCGCAGGTCAGGGCGTCTCGAACCAGCGCTTCTGGAGCTTCTGGCTGAACCGCTCGAAGGCCGTGGTCGCCATGAGCTCGTAGACCTGTTCCGGCTCGAGCCTCTCCTGTTGGATGCGGGCAAGATCCGGGACCTGCCAGACCGAATGCTGGACGTCGAGGGTAGTCGGCTTGTTCGGGAGGCGGAAGCTCACCGCAAACACGATGCCCACGCCCGCGAACACTCCAGGAGGGCCGCGAGTAGCGAAGGCCCCGCCCAGGTAGGTTTCGTGCGAGAAGAAGACCGTCGGCGTCGTCACCGTTGGATAGGTCGCCGTAGGATCGTCGATCGAGGCGCCACGGACGACCTCGATGATGTCCTTCGGGAACAGGTGGTCGAAGCGCGCCTTCAGGCGATCGAACGCAGCCGTCTCCCTGGGCGCGGCACGCTCCGGGGTGAAGTACCGGGAGGGAAGGTAGCTGGAGCCGCGGTAGTACGGGTTCTTCTTGATGATGTCGTCGGTCGCCGCAACGGTGGGCCGGAGCGCACGCCGGAAGCGCACTTCGACCCGCGGCCCGTTCTTTTCAGCGTGAGAGAGCAGGCGCTTGACGAAGGGCACGAGCTCATCGTCACCAGCTGGAGCTTGCTTCTTGAAGCGTTCGAGCGCCTCCAGATAGACGTCGTGGAGCGCGACGGCGAGCTCGCCTTCGACCAGGTCGCGCCGAACGAGCCGCTTGCCGAGATTGCGGATCGCGGTCGCGGAACCCTGCTTCTTCGCGGCCTCGATCTCGGCGAGCAGCATGGCGCGGAGCGCGACCTCGAGCTCGGGCCGCACGGGGGTGTTGCCGTGTGCGATGACCACCTTGGCGACCGCCTCGCTGGAGCCCGTGCGCTGCGCTGCCGCGAGCTCGGCCCGGGGAAGGAGCGCATCGCGGACCTCGGGACGAGCGCCGCCGGCCACGAGGTACGCGAGGTAGGCGTCCGGCGTGTTCGCGGCGTGGGCCGTTACGAAGAGCTGTCGCTCGCTCGCAGAGTTCCGGACCGTGAACACCGGCCAGGCGAGACCCAGGGCGGGCAATAGCGCGACCCAGGCGGCGTGGCGCAGGATGCCCGGACTGCGCCGCTGGAGCGGCGCCGTGGGCGTGAGCGGGCTGTGGATCCCCGGATCGACGAGCGGATCGAGCAGCGCGACGTCGTGTTGGCTGTTCGCCTCGAGGGCCGTCCGCAGCTTCTGTTGATGGACCCCGAGCGCCTCCACCAAGGCGGGCCCTTGCGTCCGATCGAAGAGCGGGAACTCCCACGTCCTGCGGCGGAACACGAGCCGGATACCGGCACCTTGCGGGAGGAGTTCCGAGCGCGAGAGCTCGTCGAGCCGGGTCACGGCGATGCGCGACGAGCGCGCGTCGATCACTCCCCCGGGGAACAGGTAGACCCCACGACGGAACGGGACCATGCCCGCCTGGATCACCTTCCCGATCACCTCGAGGGCACTGAACGTGAGCCACCAGATCGCGACCGCGTAGACGCCCATCATGTAGGTAGGCGCGAGCGCAAATGGGCTCTTCGCGTCACCGTATCCGTACGCCACGGCGGCGGCCAGCGCCCCACCCGCGACGAGGGCGGAGAGGATCCAGCCGATTGGCGGCGGCCGTCCCATGGCCTTGTAGGCGAGGGGTAGCGGCGGGGCAGCACCGGCGGTCGCGGCGAGGAACCGCTCCTGAATTGCGCGGGGGAGAGCGAAGAACTGGACCTGTCGCATGAAACCGTCGGGCCGATTCGGGGCTCGGCCGACAGGTTAACAAAACTACGCTCATCGCGAGCATGTCTCTGCGGCTCCGCAGCTGCGGCCCGATGGCCAGTGACCGGATGCCGGGATCTCCTGGCGGAAATGCCCGCAGTTCGCGAATGGCACCGTCTCGGTGAGCAAGCCGCGTTTCGCCCACGCGGCCTGGTCACCACCACCGGTCAGCGGCAACGCGACCCGAAAGGATGCGTGCGCGCCCTTGCCGGACGCGTCCTGGGCTCAGACCCCGTCGCGGGTCTACGTCGAGAGTCTGCAGTCGAGCGTGCAGCTGCTGCCCATGCTGTTGCCCTCGCCCTCGTCGCATTCCTCGTCGCCCGCGACGACGCCATCTCCGCATTCCGTCTCGCATGGCTGTCCGGCGACGCAGGTGTAGCCCGGCTGGATGCTCCGACAGTCTGCCGCGCAGCCGTCGTCGTCCGCGGTGTTGGCGTCGTCACATGCCTCACTACCGTCGACCAGGCCGTCACCACAGACTTGGGTCCATGCGCAAGGCTCCCCCGGCGTGGGACAGACGTAGTGCGGCTCGATGAGGCAACTGGCCGAACAGCCGTCTCCGGACACCCGGTTCCCGTCGTCACATTGCTCACCGGACTCGATGTCCACGACCGTGTTGCCGCAATCCGGAACGACGAATCGGCAGTCGGGCGAGCAGAGGTCGGCACCGTTGTCCTCCCCTTCGTCACACTCCTCGTCGCCAACGACCATCCCGTCGCCGCAGATCGACACGCAGGATCCCTCGCCCTCACCCGCGCATTCGTGACCTGGCTCGACCTGGCAGTCCTGGGTGCAACCGTCGCGACTGGCTTGGTTGCCGTCGTCACACTGCTCACCGCTGGCGGCCTCCAGGATGCCGTCGCCGCAGGTCCCAGCCGAGACACATTGGGTCGCCCCTTCATCCGTTTCGCAGAGCCAACCCTCCTCGATCTTGCAGGTGCGGCTGCAACCGTCGTTCGCCGCTCGGTTGCCGTCATCACACGCCTCGGCTGGGTCGAGGATCCCGTCGCCGCATTCGGCTTCGGCGAGCGTGCAGTCCACCCGGCAGGCACCGCGGCCGTTGTCTGCGCCATTGTCGCACTCCTCCGGGCCAACCGCGATCCCGTCGCCACAGACCGGCGTGCAGACGCGGTCGTCACAAACCCACCCGCCTTCGACGCTTGCGCAGTCTGCCGCACAGCCGTCGCCGTCCTCGGTGTTGGCGTCGTCGCACTGTTCCCCGACCTCGGAGTCCAGGACGGCATTGCCGCAGACTCCCCGGGTCACGCACGGCGCACCGGGTACCGAACACACGAACCCGAATTCCACCTCGGCGCAGTCGGCCGAGCAACCGTCCCCGCCGGCGCGGTTCCCATCGTCGCAAGCCTCCCCGTCGTCAGAGTCGAGGACGCCGTCGCCACAGACCGCCTCGGCGATGGCCAAGCACGGCGCGCCGGGCTCCGGGCAGACGAAACCGGCGATGAGCCTGCAATCGGCAGAGCAGCCGTCCCCTCCCACCTCGTTGCCGTCGTCACACTTCTCGTCGTCGTCCAGAACCCCGTCGCCGCAGGTGGCGACCTCGGACCCATCCTCCTCGCCGAGCGCGGTCACGTCGGTCTCGCACCCCCACGCATTGCCGAGCAGCGGCAACAGGAGCCCCAGCCACGTGAGCTTCGTCCTAGTCAGTCGGCATTGCATCGTCTCCTCCATTCCTGGAGCTCGCCTTCGCGCGGCTCTCTGTCATTGAGTGCCGAATGCCGCCCGGCGCTATTTGCCAATCGGCACCCCCCCGTCATCGAGGAGGAGCTGCTCGAGTCGCGACGCATGGGGGCTTCCGGGGTAGGTCCGCGCATAGTCTTTGAGCTCCCGTTCGGCAGCCCTGGTCCTCCCTGCCGCGTGAAGCACCTCGATGCGCAGTGCCTCCCGCTCCTGCACCAGACGCCCGCCGGGAAAGCGGCTCCGGTGAGCGTCGAGGTGGCGGGTCGCTTCGGTGAGCGCGCCTCGTCGCAGGGCAGAGCGAGCCGCGGCGAGGGTGGCGCTCTCCTCGAGCAATCCTGTAGCCGCCGCACTAGCTGCCGCGGCAGCATCCCGCGCGTTGGCCTGGTCGTTCGGGGCGGAGCTCGGGAGCGCCGCCACCCCGACCGGCAAGGAGACGGACGCAGCCGCGGGGACCGAAGCAGCGTCGTCCGCGGCGTTGGTTGGACTCCGTCGCGAGTCGGCAGACGACATTCGGGACGACGGTGGCGCGGGGTCGCGGACGGGCGCAGCCGCCGAGGCGAGGGAGGAGAGCTCGGGAGCGGCCGGAGAGGCAGCGGACGCGAGAGGGGCCCCGGTGACGGGTGCCGCTGGCGCAGACGATGGTACCGGGCCAAGCTGCCACCCGATCACCCCACCCCCCACCACGAAGGCAGAGACGATCAGCGTCTTCGCGAGCGTGGCCCCGGAGAAGAGCGGGAGCGCCGAGCTACCCGCCGCGACTCCGGAACCCGCGATGGCACCGCTCGCAACCGCGCCGGGCGGGGCGCTCGCGATCCCCGAGGGGCCAGCGCCGCCCGACTCAAGTTTGCTCTCCGGTCCCCCGAGGGAGGACGTCGTCGGAGCAGGGATCGCGGCGAGCGGGAGGGCGAGGCGGAGGCTCGACCAGACGGCGTTCTCCGCCTGGGGCATCGGCTCCGCCCAACTCTCGTCGGAGAGCACCTCGCGAGCCCACTCTCCGCGGGGTCCAGGCTCTTCGGTGAGACGCTTCATGACACTCATCGGGTACCTTGGACGGCGGGCTCGTCGAACCGTTCGCGGGCGTGGAGCCGAGTCACTGCCTTCCAGAAGACCTCGCGGGCGGTGCGTAGGCGCGAGTAGACGGTTCCTTTCGGGATCCCAAGGACCTCGGCGATGTCGCGTCCGTCGAGCCCCTCGAGCTCATGGAGGGTGAAGACGGCCCGCTGCTCGAGTGAAAGGCTATCGAGGATGGACTCCAGCCTGGCACGTCGCTGGTCGAGCTCGATCACGGCCGCCTGGTCCGGGGCGCTGTCGGACAGAGCCTCGACCTCGGCTGGCTCCGCGATCGGGTGCTTTCCGACCCGGCGACGGCGCGCCAAGGTCGTCCGGTACGCAATCCCAAAGAGCCAGGTACGCACGGTGCTGCGGTTCTCGAACTGACTGAGCTTGCGAAAGGCCACGAGGAAGACGTCCTGGGTCGCGTCCGCGAGCTCCGCGCGCGGACAGCCGAGCCGGCACAGCGTGCGCCAGACGTAGGCGAAATGTGCCCGGTACAGCTTCTCGAAGGGAACCGCCGACGACAATGGAGAGGCTCGTTCATGGAGTGAGTGCGCGACCCCTGGGCCGAGGATCACCAAATCGACGCACCCAGCGTGAGTCCGGCGAGCCCGGCCAGCCGCGGTGGGTCGTGAACCAGCTCCTCCTCCTCACCTTCGACCTCGAAGCGCTCGTCCACCACCGGGCCTAGCGCCGTCATGCTGAAACGCCAGTCCACGGGGCCGAGGATCCGGCCGGTCAAATCGACGCCACCTCCCAGGCCCAACCAAGTGGGTCGCGCCGAACGCGGGCGCAGCACGTTCTCAGCGCGCGCCTTGAGGGTGCCGAGCGCCGCCTCGATGCACACGCCTCCAGCGGGCCAGGCTCCGTCGCTGGACCACAACGTTCGGCACACCCGGCCGCGACCTCCCCACCAGGGGCCGAGGTAGAGCCGGATCGATCCAACGTCGCGTTCCAGCCGCGGGATGAGGAGCGCCTGCGCGTGTGCGCTCCAGCGGTCGCTCGTGACCCGCCCGCCGAACCAGGTCGCGGGTGCCACGTCGAACGTGATGCCCATCGCAACCCCCCACCCCGCCTCCGCGCCGAGGTGGGCCGGGGACCCGCCCGACACCAGCGCGGGCGGACCGCGGGTGAGCGGAGGGCGTTCAGCCGTATCCGGCGTGGGTTCTGGAGGGAACGCCACCGGCTCTTTCCTCTCCGACCGCGTTTCATCGAGCAGCAAGGCCACGGTCACCGAAAGCGCTCCGGCCAGCGCTGCGCAGGAGGGTCCGGGATCGGTGATCACGCGAACACCCGCCACCGGCTCGAACGCCTCGATGCGCGCCCGGTAGCCGCCAGCGTCCCGGTCGAGCGTCACGGCAACCCCCGGCATTTCTCCGGGCTTGGTGGGCACGACCGAGGGGGTGTGAGCGACCCGATTCACCATCTCGGAGAGGGCTTCGGCCGTGGGACAGTCGGCGGCGGCGCTCGTCCGCTCGACGCCGAGGAGGGTCGGGCCGGCCGAGATCCCGGGCTCCGCCGCCCACGCTACCCCGGGAATGGCGCTGGCCGCGAGGCATACCGAGGCGGTGACACGGGGCGTGCGAACGCTGCGGATCGGCGTCGTCATCCGCCTCGGAGGCTACCAGTCGGCGAGGATCGGGTCGACGGTGTCCCTGACCCCGACCTTCCGATCCCCGCTGCCGATGACTGGACCGCGTGAGTCTCGGGCTGCCGACCCTCGCGTGGGATCCGTGCGGCGGGCCACCGTCGTGGCCAGAGAGCAAGCGGGCGAACCGTCCGCGCCGGGCCTCGGTGATCCGCGCTGCCCTAGAGCAGCAATCAGGTTGATTGCTGCGTCAAATCAACAACCCAAGCCGGCGGAGCCGGAACCAAACAGGCCAGGCCATCAGCGGTCAGCGGTCAGCGGTCAGGTAGAACGTGGAGACCCTGATCGCTGGCGCCCGATTGCTGATAGCCACGAGAAGATTGAGAGATCTTCTGCCGGATCCGGTCAAGATCACACCGCCAAGGGACTGAATCACCGGCCGCGCATCGGCGACACTGGATGCGTTGGACCGACGACCGGAGCGGATTGGCGACGAGCAAGGACCGATGCCCGGCCGGTGATGGAGGAGGAAAAAAGCGACCTCGACCACTTGGAAGATAGCCGCTGCGGCAACGCGGCCCGGCCGACCACCACCGCCGAAACCCCCCTGCCGCAACCGAAACCCCCCTGCCGCAGCCGAAGCCCCAGCCATGGCCGCTTCCCGTCCTCCGTCCGGCCATCGCGGAACGCCATCGGGTCGGCGAAACCCCTGTCCGCGCGATCCG
>JAFGBI010000194.1 GCA_016933275.1 Polyangiaceae bacterium
GCGCCCCCACGAGTCACTCAACCAGAAGAGTCCGCTCGAGTGCTGGAATGCCGACGAGCGTGAGCTCCGCTTCCCCAGCAGCGACGACGACCTGCGCCGTCGCTTCCTGGTCACTCACAGCCGCCGCGTCTCCGCCGACAACGTCATCTCGTTCGGCGGCGTTGTGTACGAGCTGCCCCGCGGTCACGCCCTCACCTATGTCCAACTCCACCGCCAGACGCTGGATGGATCCATCTGGGTGCCACACGACGGCAAGCTTGTTCGCCTGCATCCCGTCGACCTCGCACGCAATGCCGACGACCGACGCGCACTTCCGATCGCGCCGCTCCCACTCCACGACGGCGACGGCCCCGTCACCGCCGCCGCATTGGCCTTCGAGCGCGACTTCGGCTCCGTCCTCGACCCTGCGGGTAGTCCCGCCCGCCGTTCCCGAAAACCCTGACCCAGAAAGCTCAACCATGGACCTCAAGTCTGCCTTCGGCTGTCACACCACCCCCTTCACCCGCGAGGTGCGGCTCGAAGACCTCTATGGACTCTCCGTCTTCGACCAGGCCCGCGACGGCATCCTACGCGCCATCGAGAAGCGCTCCAGTGCCGCCCTCATTGCCCCCGCTGGCTCCGGCAAATCCACCGTCCTGCGCGCCATCCTCGGCCGCCTTCCCGAGGCACGCTACGTCACCCACTACGTCAAGTGCTCCGAGATCGGCAAGCGCGACATGTGCCGCGAGATCGCACGCGTCGCCTCCGTCCCCTCCGCCAGCTCCTTCCCCGCGCTGCTGCACAATCTGCAGGAGAAGTTCGAGAGCACTCTCGTCGACGCTGGTAGAAGGCCCGTACTCCTGCTCGACGAGGGACATGAGCTCCGCCCCGACGTCCTCGCCATGCTCCGCGTCGTCACCAACTTCCAGATGGATAGCCGCCTCGTCCTCAGTCTGGTCCTCGCCGGTCAGCCCGACCTCGGCAAGCTTCTCGCGCGCGACAACCAAGACGCCATTGCGCGCCGCATCGTCCACTACGCCTCCCTCCGGGCCCTGTCCCGCGACGAAACCGCCCAGTACGTCGAGCATCGTATCAGCGTCGCCGGCGCCCGCCACTGCCCCTTCGATGCGACCGCGCTCGACGCCATCTACGAGATCGGTCGCGGCAACCTCCGCGCCACCGACAACCTCGCCCTCGAATCGCTCGAGCTCGCCGCCGCCGCCAAGCTCAAGGTCGTCGGTGCCCAACACGTCACCGCCGCCAGAAAGACCCTGTGGCCCGCATGACCCACCACCGTGACCGGTCCACCGACACCCCGTTGGACCTCTTGCCTACCTCACGCGCCGCGGCGCTCGACCCGGGGCGCGGCGCCGGCGCCCTGCACTGGCGTGTCGACCAGATCTGGGGCGACGGGGTCGGCATTTTGGGTGGACCGCCCAAGTCGACGAAAAGTTGGTGCGGACTCGACCTCGCCGTCAGCCTCGCCTCCGCCACCCCCTTCCTCGGTCGCTTCGCCGCCCTCGACCCGGGCCCCACTCTCGTCTACCTCGCCGAAGACGCACTCAGTCAGGTCCGAGCTCGCATCGCCGGCATCTGCCTGCATCGCCGCCTCGACCTCTCCGCGCTCGACCTGCACGTTATCACCGCCCCAGCGGTCCGGCTCGATCAGACTGCTGACCAAAGCCGCCTGGTGGCCACCCTCGACCGCCTCCGCCCCAAGCTGCTGCTGCTCGATCCTCTGGTGAGACTGCATCGCCTCGACGAGAACAGCTCGGCCGATATCTCCGCCCTGCTCGGCTATCTCCGGGAGCTGCAGCGACGCTTCGACGTCGCCATTGTCGTGGTCCATCACATGCGCAAATCGGTCCGTGCGCATCTCGGTCAGGCGCTTCGCGGCTCGGGCGACCTGCATGCCTGGAATGATCACGGTGCCTATCTCACGCGTACTGGCCCCGGTGGCGAGCGCCTCCGACTCACCCTCGAGCACCGGGCGGCTCCCGCCCTCGCACCCCTCGAGCTCTGCCTGGTTTCGCGTGACGACGGGACCGCAACCCACTTGGAGATCGCCGCCTCGGTCACTGGCGGCAACGGCCAGGAGCCGCCCGCCGCTGCTGCCACTCGGTCGCTGCACGACCGGGTCGTCCTCGCCCTTCGCCAGGCGGGCCGTCCGCTCTCTCGCGTTCAGCTGCGGGATGCGCTGCGCGTCAACAACAACCGCCTCGGCACCGTCCTCATCGACCTGGAACGTTCCGGACGAGTCTGTCGCTCCGACGCTGGCATTGCAGTGCTGCCCTGAAGCCCGGCCGAGCCTAGACTCGTGCCTCGTGGTCCGCGGCCTGAGCAACCACGGAGGACCCCTCCGGCCCGGCACACCCGGACCGAGGACCACGAGCCATCAGTCCTGGCTCCGCTCCCACTCCCACCGGTCCGTGACCGGCGTGCTGCTCGCGGCTGGAGGGGTCCGGGGTGAGACGCCGACCTGCCGGCGTCGAGGGGTGCGCCCCTGCTCCGGGGGCTCGGGGGCAGCGCCCCCGCCTGCCTTCCGTTCCACCCGTCTGGCTCAACTCGTGCCTCCTGCACCCGACCGCCGTATCGCGTATCGGACTCAGCACCCCAGGAGATCACTCGATACGATACGCGATACGCGCCTCGCCGTTGCTACGGCCCCGTCTCCGGTCACGCCACCAAGCCGTCCCCACGTCCCGGCGCCCTCGCTCCCGTCCCCCCCAAGCATGCCCCCGTCGTTGTCCGTAGCTTCCCGTCCAACGTCTCGCACAACACGTGCCATCCGATACGCAACGGGCTCGGCCACTGGGCGCGAAACGCAACAGCACCTTGAGCCGCGCCAGACCAAGGCCCTGGTGTTCGTATACGAGCATAGCCGTATCACGATCGACGACTTTCAGCACCTCTGCCCGGACGCTGACCGCGCGTCCTTGGAACAAGACCTGCAAGGCATGGTCAAGCTTGGGCTCGTGGTTGAGAAGGGTGATAGCTTCGTCATGACCTAGTCTCGACGCCCCATTCGCATTTCGGACCGAAAGACGCTTCCCGCCCCGCAATGACCTGAGCAGGTCGGCGCCAACTACCTTCTCCATTCAGGAGGCCGCCGACCCCTAGCGCTCACCCTGATAGAGCAGAACACGACCCCCGACATATCCTCCAGGCGAGTTCAGGTCAGACTACCTCAGGCTCAACAGCGACATAAGGATCAACGACCCATGCGAATCTCCGCTTCTCACGTCGTCTTCGTCGGCCTCGTTGCCGCGTTGGCCTCGTGCAAGAGGTCGTCCACCCCCAAGGGCGATCTTTCCCCCGAGGACCTGGGTCACATGGAGGCGGCGATCGCCATGGCCGCCGCGGTGTTGGACGAGCCGGAGCAACATGGCGTGTCC
>JAFGBI010000195.1 GCA_016933275.1 Polyangiaceae bacterium
GCGACCAGACACGGCCGACGCCGAGTGACGCCGGCGCTCAGCGCACGAACTTGGACAGCAATCGGATGTAGGAAACCTGGTAGCCGTCGCTCGGCTCCGAGATGCTCCAGGAGCCCTCCGGCCAGACCGCGTTGAAGTCCTTGTAGGACTTCTGCGGAGGTTGGCCCAACGGTGGGCTCACCAGCGCGGGGTCGCAGGCGGCAGCGCTGGTGTCGCCGCACTCGTAGTAGGCGTTGGGGCCGCCGGAGAGGAACCCCGGCGGAGGACCGTAGGTGGACACCCCGACCCGGTCCCACAGCGGACTGTCATTGGCGAACCAGGTGTGGAAGATCTCGTTGACGCAGTTCTCCGCGTCGTGGTCGTACATGTTCGTCAGGTAGACGAGCGAGAAGGGGTTCACGCCGTGGAGGTAGTGGACGTAGTCCGCCGCCGCGTGCCTCATCTCGTCGTTCGAAGCAGGGTCCAGCCCGTAGCTCACGACGTTGGAGAAGTTGTTGCCCATGTGCGCCTTGATCGCGTTCGACCCCCACACGTAGGCGGGCAGATAGGCGCGGTACGGATCCTGGGGCAATGCGCCCAGGTTACTGCCCCCCCGGATCCCGGTGAGGTAGGCGTCGTGGATGGCGGTGACAGTCGCCGGGGTCGCACCGGCCGCGCTGGCATAGTCGAGCGCCGCGTCCTGGCCCAGGATGTGCCAGGGTTCCACCGCGTTGCCCGCGGCGATGAGGTTCAGCTGGGAGTAGTTGGCGTCGAAGAAGGCCCGGTACTCGTCACGGCCCGTCACGCTGAAGAGCTGCCCGGCCGCGTCGAGCTTGTGGACCAGGCGCCCGTAGTCGTCCGTCTCCTGCTGCCCCGCACCGACGCCAGCAGCGTCCCCTTCGTTGTTCCGGAAGGTCACCGCGGGGTTCGCGACCGCCCAGGTCCAGGCTCGCTCCGCGCGCTGGAGGGCGTCGGCGGCGCCGGCGTCCAGGTCCGTGATGCCAGGCAGGCGCAGCACGCGAGCCGCGGTCGCAAACGCCGCCGCCGAGGCCAGCGACGCGGACGTGGTGGCGGGGCCGTAGCGACACGGGTCGGTGGCCGAGGAAGGCGGGCTCGCCCCCGGCTCGCCCACGATGCTGAGCAGCGAGCCATCCTCCTGCTGTAGTCGCTTAAGGAAATCGAGACCCCAGATGGCCTCGTCGAGCACGTCCGGGATGCCGTTGCCCGACTCCGGGATGTCGTAGTCGTCGGTCCAGATCGTCGGGGTTTCCGCGTACGCGCGGAGGAGAGACTGCACGTAGCCCGCCGTCCAGCTGGTGTACTTGTTCAGATCGCCGGCGTCGTACCAGCCGCCCCACACGTCGCGCTCGGTCCCGGCGTTGTTCATGTCGCTGAACAGGCGGCACTGGTGATCTTGTCCCGGTCCGACGAAGCTCGCCGCGTCGGTCCAGCCTTCACCCGCGTGGGCCGCGTCCTTCGCCTGGCCCGCGCGCTGGTAGTACAGCATTCGCACGGCCTGCTCGAGCACGTCCCGGTACACCTGCTCGGAGATGGTGAAGGCGTGGGAGCGGACGTTGCGCTCGAGGTCGAGCACGAAGTACTCGCCTGGCGTGGTCACCGCGGAGAACGTGAACCACCAGGTCCGATCTCCGGAGGAGGGATCGGTAGCACCGTCACCCCACGCGACCGGGGTGGCGCCGTAGATGCCGATGCCCGTGGCGGCGTCGACCAGTGCATAGGAACTGCCGGGCGTGAACGATTCGTTCGCGTCGTAACCGATCTCCGGGTCGCGAATCACCGCGACCTTCTCTCCATCGGGCAGGTAGCCGAATTGGTCGACGACGAGGTACGGGCTGACCGGCACGCTCAGATCACCCACGACGCCGAGCCCGCCCGTGCCCGGGGTTCCGCCATCGGTCACCCCCCCGGTGGCGCCCGTGCTGGCGCCGCCGGTCACGCCCCCGGTCGTGGGGCCCGTGCCGCCCGTGATCGTCCCGCCCGAGGTGCCTCCGCCCGTCGCGCTGCCTCCGCCGGTGGCCGTCCCGCCCGTCGCCCCGGTCCCGCCCGCAGGCGCCGCACCGGTCCCGCCGCTGGTCGTCCTGCCCGAAGTGGTGCTGCCCGTCGCGGTGATGCCCCCGGTGGTCGCCCCCCCTGTCGCGCCGATCCCGCCCGCTGCGGTCGCCCCAGTCCCGGTACCCCCCGAGATCGCGGTGCCCCCGCCGCCCGTGGCCGATCCGCCAACACCGATAGCGCTTCCGCCCGCCGCGCCGGGGTCGGCTCCACCCTTCGAGTCGCCCCCTTCGGCGCTACAGGCCGCAGAGAAACCGAGAACCACCACTCCAACGACCTGCTTCGGACCCATCTTCATCGCGAAACCTTCCTGCGTGGCCCCGTCACTGGACCACGATTGCGTCCACCGCCACCGGTCCCGGACCGAGATCGACGATGCGGATGACGTGTTCACCCGCGGCCAGACCCGTCACCTCGTACGCGACCTGCTGGGGCTGACGTGCGCCCGCCGTGGCCAGGTCCACCGTCGCGCGGACTCCGCCGTCGATCTGGATCTCGATCTGTCCAGCCCCCGCCTCACTCGGAGCGATGACGGCGACGCCCCCGCCCGAGAACGTCGAGCTCCAGACGGCACCCGGTGTCTCGCTGGTGGTGAGATCGTTGTTGTAGTCTCCGCCATTCAGGTTGCTGCGGCGCAGCCATCCCGGCGCCGCCGAGCCCGGGTGGTCGTCGTTGATCCGGCCTCGGTCGTGGGCAATCCTCAGGACGCGGGTTTTCGAGGTCAGCTGTTGGTTGCCGATCCCCCCGAGCGGCCCCACCGCTCCGCCGGGCGTCACGGTCAGCCCTTGCTGGTCTTGCAGGAAGGCCATCGCCACGTCGGAGCCGAGGAGCTCGACGTGGGACACTCTGCCCAAGGTCGCCCCCCCTGCGCGGAGCGCGCCCAGCATGATGGCACCGCCCCTCCAGCCGAGGAGCGTCGCGTGGACGTTCCCATGGTTTCGCGTGTAGGCCACCGTTCCATCACCGTGGACCTCGAAGGGGCGGGATCCGTACACGGCCTCGCCGTTGACCTGCAGCCAGGCGCCGACGTCCCTGCAGATGCCCTCCGCCTCGGCGTCCAGATCGCCCCGGCCGTGCTGGGTGACGTTGAGCAACGTGCTCCCGTTGCGCGAGACGTTCTCCATCAAGGACTGGATGACGCTCCTGGCGTCCAGGTACCCCCGTCCGTCCAGGTAGTGCCAGTCTTGGAGGGTGGTCTCGGTCTGGAACGGGTAGGCGCTGATCTCGGACTCGATGATCGCCTCGTTGCTCCTGACCAGCGCGCGCTCCACGAAGGGCAGCAGCTCGGGGTCATTCTGGAAGCTGTCGTAGGTCCCACCCACGCCCTTGAGGTTGACCAGGACCTCGGTGTCCCCCCCTGCCACTGTAGGGACTCGTTGTCGAAGTTGGCCACCAGCGGTGGAGCTAGGAAGCCGAGTCCCATATTCGCGCCGAGACCAACCTGGGAATCCCCGGCGTGCTCATCGAAGTAGATCACGTCGGGGTGATACTTGTTGATGGCATCGTCCACCCGCCACATGAACTGGTTGGCAAAGGGCGAGAGCAGCGGTTCGCTGGCGTCGTGGATGGGACCATAGAGATCCACCGGATCCATGGCCTCCCACCACTGGCCGCTTCCATCCCGGATCGTCTGCAGGGCGTCATACGGGACGCCTGCCTGCGACCCCTGGCTGTCGGAGGTGTAGCGCACGGGCATGAACTGCCCCCAGGTTCGGGCCGGGGTGTTGTGGAAGCCGATGCCAAACCGCAGGCCACGCTCGCGAGCGATCCTCTCCCAGGTTCCGATGATGTCCACCTGGGGCCCGACGCGGACGGAATTCCAGGGCTGGTAGGCCGAATCCCAGCAATCGAAGTTGTCATGGTGAACGCCCATCGCCATGAAGAAGCGGGCGCCCATCTCGATGTACAGATCCATCAGCGCGTCGGGATCCCACCGATCGATCGCCCAGTCGTGGCAGCTGTTCTTGTACCCATACTCCGACGGATGACCGAAGGTGGTGACGTGATAGGAGTAGACGGGATCACCCTCCTGATACATCTTGCGGGAGTACCAGTCACCGCGTTCGGGCATCGACTGCGGATCCCAGTGAGCCCACGCGCCGAGCTTGGCCTCGCGCCACCACTCCGGCACCGTGTAGGCCTCGCCCAGCCCGCGCCAGTCGGCGGGATAGGGCCCGTCGGCCACGGGCAACAACTGCAGATTCCAGATGTCCGGCGGCAGGTCCAGATCGCCGTCACCCACCACGATCCGATCGACGGTTACGGGGACGTCGCTGGCACCCAGGCTGATGGTCAGCGTCGCGCCGGCAGGGATCGCGAGGTCGATGATGGCGTGGAGATGGGAGCCGGTGAGGGCGCCCGAGGAGTGCACGTTCACTCGGACCGGCGTCTGGTCGTCGACCGAGACGCTGATCGTGCCCACCGACACCGACGCATAACGGATGGCGAGCCTGCTCGCGGCGGGCAGGCCCGTGACCTGAGCGCCTTGGCCGGTATCCGTCAGACCGACGGAGTACCCTTCCGAGGCGGCGTCGTCGGTCACCCTGGACGCGCCACCCACCTCGACCGGCTTGGCGGTGGTCGCGGTCGAGCTCCCGCTTTCGCCACCAGCCGAACCCGTCGTGCCGCCATCGCCGCCGGAACCGACCGTCGCTCCGGTTCCCGACTGGCCACCACTCGTCGCTCCACCCGAGCTGGCACCAGCCCCCCCGGAGCCCGCCGTGCCGCCACTGGTCGCCCCCCCGAGGTGCTCCCCCCGGACCCTCCGACTCCCGTGAGGCCGCCGGTCGTCGTCCCACCTGACGACGCATTGGCTCCCGCGGAGCCACCGGAGCCCGTCATGCCGCCAGAGCTCTGAGCGCTGGTGCTGCTTGCGCCGCCCTGGCCCGTCGTTCCGCCGCTTGGCGTGCCACCCGAGGTCGGGGCGGCGCCGCTGCCGCTCTGCCCACCGACGGCGGCGGAGCCACCGACTCCGCCGGGATCGTGCTCGCCGTCCGGGCTCGACGGGCCGCAAGCGGCGAGGAATGCTGTCCCGAGAACGAGAGAAGTTCTTAAGAGAAATCAGAAGTTTCATCCCTTGGCGAGGCAGCCGGCAGACGTGACCGTTCCCCCTCACTTGTCTCGAGGGAGCACCGATTGTCACGACGGCTCGCGTCGGATCGCGGCCGCGGGCGAGCATCCCGGGTGGTTTCCGTGGCAATCGGACCCGGCTGGCGACAATACGAGGTGCAGACCTCCCTTCACCCCCTGCCTCGGCCCGCTCCGCGAGAGAGGGATTTCCATGAGCTCGACACGTCCGTTCTTCACGCTTTCGCCCACGGCGAACGCCGTCGTGGGAGCCTGGGAATCGGCACCATTCACCACCACGTCGCCGGTCTGCTGGTCGAGTTCGATCGAGAGAGTCTCGAGCGTCCGCGTCTCTCCCTGGATCCAGGGACGGTAGCTGAACGCCGCGGCCGCTGTGGAGCACCAGACCGTGCCGAGCGACAGACAACCCGATGGCAGCAGGCCCCTTCTGATTCTCACCGCCGTCTGCCCCCTATGATGGATCCGAACGGAGAGTCAGCGTGGTGCAATGCGTTCGCGCCGAGCGTTCGCGGCTCGAGTGTAGCCCCACGAGGACTGGTCCGAAAGGTGGGCATGGAGTGACCGCATCGCGGACGGCACCGTCGACAATGGGGCATGCGAGTACCCGCCGTGGGACCGGCGGACACGGGTTCGCGCGACGGTCGAACCTCGGATGCCTGCCTGGCGAGTGTCTAGCGATCTCACTTCATCGAGGCGAAGGCGGTGGAACGACGAGGAGGTAGCCCGGTGATGACCACCGTTCGCCGACCCCGCTCTTGCGCGGAGTCCGCCCCCAAGGTGCGAGCCCCCGATCTCGTGCTGGCTCCAGAGCAGGAGTGGACGCGCTGGATGAGCACCGGACAGGCCGGTGCGGTCATCCGACCCCGCCAGGGCCTGAACTCGTCGGAAGTGCCAGCACCACCACCGGAGCCTCGGTGCAGAAAGCCCGCGCCTCGCCGCGAACACTCCCGCTGGTTGTCCGCTCCGCTCCAACTCACGGACCAGCCGCTTCCACTCGTTGCCGCTATGCCGCGGCGCCTGCCTCATGCCCCCGGGCTAGCCGGTGTCCAGCCGGAGCCGCCATCCGCACCCTCAAGCGGGAGCCGTGGGAGCTCGAAGCGTTCCGCGATCGCGAGCACGCAGCGGCTCGGCTCCGCGAGTTCTTTCTCGGGTACAACGAGGGCCGCGCCCACATGGGCATCGATGGCGTGACCCCAGCTGATCGCTACTTCGGTCGTGCCGATCGCGTGCTGGCACAGGTCCAAGAGGCCGCACGGGGACGCCACGCCATGCTCGCATCCGTAGCTCGACCGGGCAGTCCCGTCGAGCAGCTCGGCGTCGCCGGCGCAAAACGCCGTCACGTAATCGTGCCGACAGCACACGGTGGGTGGCGACTCGGCGGCCACCGGCGGCGGTCCGCCAGCGGCAGTCACCGGGAGCCAGCAGCAGCGGCGGACAGGCGGCTGCTGTGGGGGCAACAGCGTCGCCGGCACGCGGCTTGCGGTGGAGATCCACGTGTCGGCGTCCGGTTTCCACTACGCGCGGCGGCGTCCGGAGACGACGCTGTACCAGGTGGTGCGAGACAACCTTGACACGCTGCACGCGGTATCGGACGCGGGGCTTGCGAGCCCGCTGCCGAGCTTCGTGAGGAGCGAACTCGAGGGGTACCTCGAGTGTGGGTTGCCTTATGCGCTGCCGGGGTTCGCGCTGATGGTATACACCGACCCGGACTGCCGCTCGCGTCATCTGGTGGCGTTTAGCTGTAAGGGTCGTGGCTTCTGCCCGTCGTGCCTCGGGCGAAGGATGGCGCAGACGGTCGCCAACCTCGTCGACCACGTCCTCCCGGAACAGGTGCCGGTCCGGCAATGGGTGTTGACGGTGCCCAACCGCCGGCGGGGCCGGAGCTGCGGGAGCGCGAGCCGGTGCTCCTCGCCGGCGGTGAGGTGCGCGTCACTGGGGCCCTTCTGGCGAGCGATGGGGGATCCACCTTGCACGCCGCCACCGTCGCCGGCGGCCATGACCCGATCGGGCGGGCGGCCCTGGTCCGCTACGCCCTGCGTCCGCCCCTTGCCCAGGGGCGCCTGTCGCGAGCCGGCGACGACCTGGTCCGCATCGCGCTGAAGCGCCCCTTCTCGGACGGAATCGTCGCCGTGGAGCTCGACCCGCTCTCGCTGCTCTGCTGGCTGGTGCCGATGGTGCCACCGCCAAGGCTCAACTCCGTCCGCTACGCTGGCGTCCTCGCGGCGCACAGCAAGTGGTGCGCGCGCGTGGTGCCGCCGCCGCCTGCCGACGAGCATGACGGCGACGGGGGGGTAGCTCGTCAGGCCCCGGTCGCACGCTCCTGCGTGAAGCATCAGACCATCGTGAGCAAGATGGCGAAGATGGTCAGATCCGCGAAGACATGGGCGATGAACGGCGCCACCATGCCGCGCGCGCGGTAGCGCAGCTCGCCGAGCATCCAGCCATAGATGGTCGCCAGTACGACGCCGACGGTACCTCGGGGGAAGCCTCCGATGTGCATGAAGCCGAAGGCGAGTCCCTGGAGGAAGATGACAGCCGTCGGGGGCAGACGCGTCGTCTCGAGAGCTCCCTGGAAGACCCAGCGATACGCCGACTCCTCCAAGACGGAGTTCATGAGCGCAAAGCCGAGACCGCCGAGCAGCAGGACTGGAAGCGGGTGACTGGGGAGCATCCCGCGCAGGTCCGAGAGATCCGGGCGCAAGAGCACGACCCAAAGGACGAGCGCCGTTGACGAGGCCGCGACGATTGCGAATACGCGCACCACCAAGGAGGGACCGAAGCTGCCCCGCCGCAAGGGAGGGCAGCCGGTGCGAATCGCGGGGTTCCTGAGCGCGAGTGCCGCAAACACGGCGAGGGGCAACGCGAACGTGATCGGCCACGGCAGTAGCGAGCGTTCGAAGGGCCACGCAAGGGCCGTCAGAAACGCCAGCGTGCTCACACACCGCGCAGCAGGGCGGCGTGCGACCACACTCGCCACAAGCGCTCCCCCGGTGAGTCCCACAGCGCTCCAGCTGGCGACTGGGGAAGTGGCCAGCGCGGGTAGCGCGGCGAACAGGAGCATGCTGGCGCAGACGAGTAGGACCTCCAGTAGCTCAGGCTTGGCTTCCATGGATTGCGGTGTTCCTCTGGCGAGGACGAAGTGGGCTTCGCACGACGGGTCGCGCCCCACCGTATCACGGAGAAGCGGTAGGTGCCGCGGCTGACTTGTCCCACTTGGGAGCGGTTCAGGACGCGGCTTGGGCGAAGACCAGCACCGAGCGAGGCATCCCGCTCGTGCGATCCTCCGCGGTGGATCGGCAGGATGCGCCACCGCCAGTCCGTCGAGCTGCACGCCACGTGCTTCGGGGATGACCGCACGGGCTGGGTCGTCGCTGTGCGCGAAGCCGCACCGAAGTACGAGCGACGACGTCCTGAGCAGGGCGCCCTCTACCGGGTGGTGCGCGACAACTTGCGCACGCTAGACGACGCCATCGAGCACGGCTTTGCCGCGCCGCTGCC
>JAFGBI010000196.1 GCA_016933275.1 Polyangiaceae bacterium
CCGGGCTTCGCCAGCACCAACGCCTCGTCGGGCCTCGCGAACTCGAACCCCAGATCCAGAAGCCTCGCGTGCAGTCGCTCCAGGTTGATGCGAACGCGGTTCATCGTGGCCCTGGCCACCGCCATGGCGTCCGAGCGCAAGGGTTCTTGGCGGACCGCTGCCCCGAGCCGGCTCAGTTCGGCCCAAACGGGCTCGTGGTCGCCCTCCTCGTAGCGGTTCAGGTAGCTCACTGGAACGTCACGTCGCCGCTCTCCACCACCTGGCTGACGAGCAGAATCGTCGCGTTGTCACTGCTGGTTTCGGCAGTGTGGCTGCGCTCCAACCGAATCGTGCCGCTCGTCATGCCGGTCCCCGCGGAACTGGGGCTGAAGAGGTGGGTCAGGCTCGCGTCGACGATCGCTCGCCCCAGAGAGTCGAGCACGACGCAAGAACAAGTGAACTCGTCGTTCCAGATTGCCACGGTGACGGTCTGATCCCCGGTTTGCTCCGGTTCCCAGGCAATCTGTAGGCTGTCTGTCGTCGCGATGATGATTGGGCCCGCTCCAGCCAGGAAGGAGATCCCCGACACGGAGGAACCCGTCGGAAGCAAACCGGAGAACGCATGTATCCGGTCGCCCGAGGCAGAGATGCTCAGCGTGTCCCCAGGCGCCCAGGTCAAACAGTCGACCGGGTCGTAGCGACCGGCAAAGGAGTCGTTGTCGGGACGAGGTTCGAGCGTGGCGATGGACGTGGTGCCTCCGTCCGACGAGATCGTCACGGTTCCGGCGTGCGGCACCTGCTCCGGGACCAGCAATCCTGGCAGCCTGAGTTGCGTGCAGCAGCATTCCCCGGCGCTCACTCCGTCGCTCGGGCAACTGTCCGGCGTGTTGGGTTCTTCCTCGGAGAAGTAGGCGGTGGCGGTATACGAGGAAACCGATTGGTATCGGGAGACGCCCACGGTGATCCTGCCCGCGGAGAGCCCGTCAACCCCAGCTTCACCTGGGTCCGAGGAGCTGCTGCCGCCAGAGGCCGGAGGGCCCCCACCGGCCGCGTCCGCGTCGTAACTCGTCCTACCGCCGCACGACGACGTGCAGATCAGGTAGGCCACGGCGCAGCAGCGAACGCCCATCTCCGTCGACATTCCCGCATCCTTCCGCGAGCCACCATCGGCAGCTCCCGAGCGTACCGCCCCGATCCCTCACGGGCCAGACGTGCGGGGAGTCACCATCACCCCGGCACCACGACCCTTCCCGTCTCATCGAGCCCCCAGAACGGGTTGAACGCCACCTCGCACGGGTGGCCGTCGGGATCGGCGAAGTAGCCGCCCCCCTACCTTGTCGCCGCGGCCGCCATCTCCTTGGCTGCCCCCGCCAGCCCCTTGGTGATCGACTCGAAGACCTTTCCTGGAAAGCCCTCCGGTAGTCCCGTTCCAACGGCATCAATGACGGAGGGAGCGCGTTCGACCACCTCGTCGATGATCGCGTCCATATCGCCTCCCAGGCCGCAGCGCTTGGCCGTGGTGGCGAAGTGACGCCGTTCGATCTCAGCCACCCGATAGTGCTTGTTCGCGCCGAGCAGGGCCATCGCCAGCTTGAGCTTCTTCGGGTGGATCTGATCGTGCCGAGCCCCCGTGATCGGCCAGGCGGAGATCACATCGTAGAGCGGGGTAAGGTGAAAACGTCCCCGGGGCAAGAGTCGGACGCTGAAGTCCTTGGCGTGACCGTCGATGGCAGCGAGCATCCAGAAGAGCAGCTGCGCCTTCATGAGGGTGCCGAGATCGTCCTCCCGAGACTCCGACCCTTGGAGGATGCGGGCGATGGTCGAGAGCCCCGGCCCACCGTCGGCCTCGTACCTGAGGTGGCTCGGGGTACCCGTCGCCTGGCAGAAGTCCTCCTGGGGGAGGCGGAGCCAGTATTTCCCCGATGAGTGGAGCTTCCGATCGAACCGGGTGACCACGAGCGCCTTGGTCACCCCGAACCGTTCGAGCTCGCACGACGCGATCGGGATACCGAACTCCTGAAAAATGCGGGCGCAGAGCCATTCGTTCTCCAGGGACGTCCGGAGGTCGAGCTTCATCCCTCCGACGAGACCGAGCGGGAGCTTGAAGATGTGGGTCGTCGGGGTCGTGCCATGGGGCTTGCACCATCGTCCTTCGTGCCAGGTGAAGGCGGTCTTCTCCTGCGCCCCGGCGATCGAGATTCGAAAGTCGTCATCCTCACCGACGGACAGGGCCGGCTCGGAGACGGCTCCGACCAGCATCGACTCGACCTTTTCATCAGCCAGGGGCGTGACGTCGATCTCGAACAGCCGCGATGGGGTCGTGCCTCCCGGCAAGAGCTGCACAGCCCCTACACAATCCCTGCCGATGGCGGCGAGTAGGTCGAAGGCGTCCGCCTTCGGAAGGCGAAACCTCGATTGGAGTCGTCGCCGGATGACCTCGCTGTCAGGCAGGAGGTTGTCGAAGAAGAACCCTACTCTCTCGCCCTTCAGCGGGACTCCGTCGAGATTCATCGGGAGTGACAGCGAGAGCGGTCGGGCTGCCTCGTCCTCCACCCAAGCCAGATCGTAGGCGAACTCCATCGGCCCGCTGGCGGGGATCCGCCAATGTCCAACGAGGGCGCCGTTCATCCAAACACCGAGGGCTCGGCTGTGGGAGCGACGACCCATGGCTCACCACTCTTCTGCGGGAGTCGGGGTGTCTGCCTTGTCCTCGAGCACGAGCTCCAGGCCAAGCAGATTGGCGATCAACAACAGACGCTCCAACGTGAGCCCACGGGCATCTGATTCAAGCCTGGACAGCCGCTCCTGGCTGATGCCAATCGTCGCAGAACCTCGTGCAGGCTTCTCGCTCTCGACTGGGCAGGGCCAGGTACTCGGGGGCGGTGACGAGCGCGTCGCGTAGGGGGTGGTACTTGTCGTGGAGGGTGGTCATGGCTGCTTGCCCTCCTCCCCGTGGTCCTGGTTCTGGCTCTGCTCGTGGTGCTCCACGAACGTCGTGACGGCCTCGCGAAGGAGGTTCCCGAGGCTCTCGGCTCGGTCGGCGGCCACTCTCTTCAGTCGTTTGTGAAGGCGCTCATCGAGCGCGACTTGAAGCTGCTTCATGTCAGTTCTCCTCGTGATCGCCGCGGGCACCGTGCTCGTCGCGATCTCCAGGAGCTTCCGCACAAGGAGATGATTCGGCCACTGGGCCTATCTGCGCTCGACCCTCTCGGGCGTCTTCTTGTTCGCCACGTCGATCCCCGCGGCCACCTCGTGGTCACCACCAGCGAGGCCGCGCGGCAATGGAACGAGGAACGGCGGATCATCCACGATCCAGCCTGCGCTTGCCCGGGTGCGGACGCTCCCCCAGACTTCTGGCGTGAACCTGCGCAGCACCGTGATCGGGACGGTAGCCGTCATCGTGCCGTTGCTGTCGAGCTGCGGTGGTGGCGACGATGACGGCCCGATCATCGTGAACGACACGACCCCCCAGGTCCGTTGCAGCGACCTCGACGAGCTGGAGCTCGGGGAATTCTTCGTGCAGAACAACATGTGGGGGAAGGGAACGCTCACGGGTTACGAGCAGTGCATCAGCAAGGAGGGAGAGCACGGGTTCCCGGTGCGCTGGCACTGGACGTGGCCCGAGGGCGACGCCAACCAGGTGAAGGGTTACCCGTTCATCGGCTTCGGGCAGGATCCGTGGAGGTCAGCTTCAACGACTTCCGCGCTGCCGCGAAGAGTTGCCGATCTGACATCCCTCTCCGCGGACTACTCGCTCACACTGACGGCGGAAGGCACGTACAACGTATCCGTTCACGCCCCCAGGCGCGCGCCGCGTGAACGCTGAGGGTCAGGCGGCGTGAAGCGTTGCCGTTGCCCGTTGTGCGGC
>JAFGBI010000197.1 GCA_016933275.1 Polyangiaceae bacterium
CCCGAATCCCATCCCGACCACGCGCTTGAGGCGCATCAAGTAGCCCATTGCTCGGCGAATTCCACCGTCGCAAAGGAGCCGCTCCCGAGGCGCTTCCTGCCGCCTCGGTGGTCGCCAGCGAGCCCCATTGCATCATCCTGCAGCCGCGCGTCGTTCTCGCTCAGCTCTTCGGCATGTGGTTCGAGACGAGCAAGTGTTTCTTGCTGCCAACCGCGATGGAAGGGGTACGGACCATCCCTTCGCTCTACGCGTCGAATCCGGAGAGCGACCTCCTGGTGGTCGGGCACACGGACACGACGGGCGATCCCTCGTACAACGATCCCTTGTCCCTCGAACGCGCTCGATCCGTCGCCGCCTACCTCACCGATCGCGGCGACGAGTGGCTCGCCTGGTATGGCCCGAACAAGCCCGACGCCAAACGCTGGGGGGGAAGAGAAGACGCGATGATGATCGTCGCGGTGGCCGAGTATAATGGCCTCGAGATCCCGCCTGGAGCGCCACTTGTCTGGTGGTTCCAACAGACCTTCTCCGACCAGGACGGCCTTGCCGTCGATGGCATCGCCGGATCCCGGACTCGGACCGCCCTGATCAAACGCTACATGGCCATTGACGGCACAACGCTGCCGCCCGATGTGGTGTTGAGCACTCACGGTTGCGGGGAGAACTTCCCGCTCGTGGACGCGGGAGACGAACAGGCGGAGATCCGGAATCGCCGGACCGAGGTCTTCTTCTTCGAGAACCCGACCGCGGCCCCGACGCGACCATCCGCCGTGCTGCCGCCGCCGCCGGGCGACACATCGCCGCCCGGATCCTCGGAGTACCCGGAGTGGGTGCTCCGAGCGCGTGAGACTCACGAGGCCGAGCACGGCAAGCTGATCCCGACTGGTTCCCTGTGGATTCGCTTCGACATCGCCCCCGACCAGGCCCTCCTGTGCCAGGACAAGGTTCGGCTGTTCTCGGGCACGCGCAGCGTTGATGTCACCAAGGAGCTCAATGTCTCTCACGTCGCAAACGAAGAGTCGGTCGACGTTCCTTTCGAGGATATGCCGATCGCCGATACCTACACCTTGGAGATCCAACCGGCAGAAGGCGATGCCTACTTCGTGTTCCAGGATCGCACCTACGCCTCGCTGAACGATGACTCTCTCCTCGAAACCACACCGGACGGGACCGTCTAGAGCACCGATCAGGTTGCCGACTGCAACGGCGCCGCTGGAAACGTGCCCATGCCCAGCGAGGGTACGTTTCCAACCTCGCCTCTGGCGAGGTCTGCTACCGGTTCGGTACCCCACGCCCTCACCCGCCCAGCTCGCGCTGTGCGGGGCCCGGAGGACGCGGGTCCCTAGGTTGTCTATTTGTCGCAGCAATCAACACCTTGACCGCCGTCTCGCTGTGGCTGTTGCGGCGCGGCGCGACGGGCTCCCCTGCGCGAGCGGGCACCGATGAGCGGGCACTGGGCCAAATCTCCGACGCGCGTCGCGGGGCCGCCACGCTCCGGGGCGAGCGCGCACCTCGTGCAGCCGACCGTAGTGATCACCGCGGTGCGCATCGCGGACGCGCGCGCCGGTGCGAACTTCGCCATCCTCTTCCAGGAGAGCGACGACCAGCCACCGCCGTTGCCCATCCCCCCCGCGCCGGCAGGCTCCGCCTTCCAGGGCTGGGGTCAGGGCGCCGCCATTTCCACCCCCGAGTGGGAGGGTGCCGAGCGGTTCCGGGCTGCCGTCTACCGCAACCGACCGCTCTCGGTCATGGTCCGACTCACGACCTCTTCGCCTGCCTCGAGCGCGATTAGCGGTGCGCTCGTGAGCTCTCCGTCGCTCGATGGTGATGGATCCCTGATCACCGGGGTGAACACCCCGTTCACGATTCCGGCAGGCGCTGCCGAGACGTGGGCTCGCGTCGACTTTGGTGGCACGATGCCGGACGAGGTGGGCCGCTTCGTCCTCGACATCCTGTGGTCCGCCGTGGGCAGTGGCTTCACGTTCGCCATCCAGCAGACCAAGCTTCGCATCTACTCGCTCTACGACACCCCACTGCTCCCTGGCTACGACAGCGCCTTGGATGCCGACGACGGCAGCGTGGCGCGCACCATGCTCAACACGAACACCGGCACCCGCAAGCGCCTCGACCACATGATGCGATTGGTCGGCGGACGGCTCCGACGTCACGCCTCCGCCACCACCGCCGATGTCATCGACATCATCTGGAACCTCCACGTCGGCATCAACAACGCATCACCCCCGTACTTCGATGGGGTCCATGCGGAGCACATCACCAACAATGGTCGCGACAGTGGCGGCACGGACTACCCGCTGGAGCAGCAGTGGCTCATGTGGGTTTCGCCTCGTGCCAACCCAGCGCCGCTCGACAACCACGATCGCTACTGGAACGATGCCTCTTGCATAGGACACGTCCAGCTACTGAAGACGATGGCGGCGGCCGTCGGTCTGTTCACCCGTCGAACCTGGGTCTTCCCCCACACGCGGCGCCGCCCCGACGGAACGCTTGCCACCTTTGCTGACACCGATCTATACGCCCTGGGCAACTACTCCAGTGCGCACGAACAGACCTGGACCTTTCCTCGTGTGTCACCGACCGGTCGTGACGCGACCATCCAGGGCCGCGTGGTACTGATGGAGCCCGGTGCCACCTGGGAAAACTTCGAGGCCTGCTGCCGCTCGCCCAACGGGCGCTTCTTGCCCGGTGGGTACTCGACGAGCTCGATCAACTCCCCTGGATTCATGGCGAACAAGGGTTTCGCGTCCGCGCGAGACCTGATCCGCTGGTGGGCCAACACCCGCCGACCCGGATTTGGCAAGCGGTTTCAATGCTGGGTGGGGACCGAGTGGGTCGCGAATCCGTCCGCGCCCCCGGCTTGGGTGGAGGAATGGAGGTACTGGGACGTGGACGGTAATCCGTGGGCATCACCCGGGGTGCCCTACAACGACGCCAACTACACCCTGATCCGTGACCGAGGAAAGGAGCTCCCTCCCCCATGACGCGGCACCGCTCCGGCGGCCTTGGCGTGGCTGCGCACCGGAGCGAACCCATCTGCCTCTGGTTCATCTCACTCACGCTCGCCTGCAGCGCGTGTGAGCGCCGGACCGGTGAACCGACGATCCCCGGAAGGCACGAGGCAAGGGTCCACGAGGTGGCGAGCGGATCTCGACCGGGCACGCGGCCGCCCGCCCCGACGAAGACAGGAAGGACGAAGTCGATGGCCCAGAATAGTTCCTCAGCACACCCAGGGTCGGTTTCGCTGTTCCACGTCGCCCCCTCGCTCGATGCCCCCGAGGATCGAGCGCTGCGGGCCACGCTGTTCGTGCCAGCCCCCGAGCACTTGGCCCGCGCGGGCGCGGCCGAGGAGATTGCGCGGGCCGTCGCCGAGACGAAGCGTTTCTTGGGGCGGGTCCTCCGGCCCGACATCCATGAGACGTTCGCGGCTGCGGAGTGGGTTGGCTTTCGGAAGGGAGTCATTTCGGACATCGACGAGCACTGCGTCTACGCTGGCGTGGACACTGCCGCGGGCGTCGTCCAGGTGCTCGGGTTCGAGCTCCGGGTGATAGTGCGGGCGCGCTTGCTCGCGCCAAGCAGCGTCTCCGACCCGCCTGCCGTGCTGCAATCCGCCCTGGCCACGACGGACCGCCTCTTCCAGCTGGAAACCCCGAAGGGAGTGGAGGGTTGGCACGTGGGGGCAGATCGCGGATTTTTCACCGCGTCGAGCGCGCAAGACTACCGCCTCGTGGGCTGGAAGGCGCTCGAGGTCTGGACGGACGGGGAGGGCGCCCTCTTCTTCGTCAGGAAGATCCCGGAGGGACTGGCCCATTTCAAGAGCGACCGCTTGCGCGACGAGCCCGACCCCAACTGGTTCTCTCCTCCGCCAGACGAAGCAGCCAGCCCTCGCTCAACCGCTCCCTAGCCCGGCGGTCGTCAACCAGCACCCTGAAGCTCGGCGTCACCTCCCCCAAGCCGCCCTCCCCCATCACCTCCGCCTCGACCAGCTCCTGAAACCTCACCGGGCTCGCGGACAGGGGTTCCAACCGCCCTGGGTCACTGGCCAAAGGTAAACATAAGAAGTAGGGCGATTGCGGGAGTGCGCCCCACTCGACAGCCGCCTGGAGTGACCGCGAGCCATCCGGTGGTCGGCGCAGTTC
>JAFGBI010000198.1 GCA_016933275.1 Polyangiaceae bacterium
CGAGGACGACGAGGACGACGAGGACGACGAGGACGACGAGGACGACGAGGACGACGAGGACGACGAGGACGACGAGGACGACGAGGAGAAGAAAAGGTCGGAGCCGCCACGACGACGCGCCGCGCGGGCCCGCGATGCAGCCGAGCCCCGGCGACCGCCCCCAGTCCCAGCCGAGGAGAACGACGATTGGCTCCCCGACTGGCTCCCCTGGGCCGTCATGGTGGGGCTCATCCTCGTCGGCATCCTCGGCGCAATCGGCGTCTTCACGCCAGCGAAGGAGCCTGGCCTGGCAGGCGACGACCACGTGGCGCCGGCCCCTTCGGTAGCGGAGCGAGCGGCACCAGGCGCGTCATCCCGGCGCGCGCGACCACCCAAGCGCGATCGCGAACAGTCCGCCAACAACGAGAAGGTGGGCGCGAGCCATGTCCTTCTAGCCTACAAGGGCGCGACGCGAGCCAAAGACACGGTGAGCCGCTCCAAGGAGGAGGCGAAAGCCCTCGCCGACCAGGTCCTGGCCAGGGTGAGAAAGGGCGAGGATTTCTCCAAAGTGGCCCAGGAGCTCTCCGACTGTCCCAGCAAGGCCCGCGGCGGCGACCTCGGTACCTTCGCCCGCGACCGGATGGCACCGGCCTTCTCGAAGGCCGCGTTCGAACTCAAGGTAGGTGGGGTGTCGGAGGTGGTCGAGACGCCCTTCGGCTATCACGTCATCAAGCGTACCCAGTGACCCACCGGGGCTTCCCCTTCGCGCTCGTCATCGCCTCGGCGAGCGCAGGCTGTGTGGTAACGACGTTCGAGGGACCAGCGGCTCCTCCACGTGTGCTAGTCCCTCCGCCGCCCATCTCGGAGGGTGGCCAGGCCGCGATGCCCACCGCGGAAGCCAAGGAGGGTGCGACAGAGACCCGGAACCAAGGGACCGTGCTCGTGGCCCACCTCGTCGTCATGCACGTGGACTCGCAACGCGCACCCGCGGAGCTTACGCGATCACCTGCCCAAGCGCGTGCCCGCGCCGAGGAGGCTCATCGCCGCGCCATCGAGGGAGAATCGTTCCCCAACCTCGTCGAGATCTACTCCGACGAGCCTGGAGCTGGAGCCCGCGGAGGACGACTGCCTCGATTCCATTGGGACGAGATGGTCCCGGAGTTCTCCGAGGTCGCCTTCGCCCTCGAACCGGGGCAACTCTCCGACGTGGTGGAGACTCGCTTCGGCTACCATGTCATCCTTCGGATCGAATGACCGTAGTGCCGTCCGGGGTCAGCGGGTAGAGCCAACCGGCAATGCCGTGCCAGCGCTCCCGGCCGCGGACGGAGACGGAGGCGGCTCTCGCTCGGCCTTCGTGCGAGCGGCGACCTCCGACACCAGCTGACGCAACCTGGCGATCATCGCCTCGCGCGGCAGGGACCGCGCCTCGCGCTCTGGCCCCGGGGCATCGAGCACTTGCTCCTCGTCGCCCACCCCGACGATCTGTGCCCCGACCTGCGCGACCCACCAGCGAACCTTGGGCGCCGCATCGCCAGCCTTGAGGACGAAGCCACGCGCTGGAAACGGCAGGTACTTGTCCTTCTCCGCTCCGGGGAGCTTGGCGAACGTCTCGAGCACGTCGGCGGCGGCCTCGGCGTCGGTCCGCGCGACAACCACGAGGCGGTAGCGACGCGCTCCGTCCTCGTAGTACCCCATCGCTCCCCCGCCGACCCCGCGAACACCGAGCAGATCGTCGTAGATGTACGTCGCACCGTTGGGCAGACGCTTCTCAGCCGGCAGGAGCGCCACTGCGCGCGGTGGGGCAAGCTCGCCGGGGAGGCGCTCACCGATCGCCGTCGCTATCCCAGGGAGAACACGCTCGCTCGAGGCGGCGAAAGCCCCGCGCCCCTCGTCCGTGTTGGCGTAGGTGAGTTGCACCACGTGCAGCCCGCGCCAAACGTAGGCCTCGCCCGTGCCGATCGCGCCCGCGCCGCCAGCCGTGAGGACGCGGGTGCTGAGGGCACGAGGATCGTCGCTACCCACGACCCGCCGGGAGAAAAATCCGTAGGCGCCCTCCTTCGTCGCGAAACGCGCGAGCACGACGCTCACCTCGCCGGGCGACCCGCCGCCATCGACGTACCGCATCGTCACCACGCGATCGAGCCCGAATCCCTTGTAGATCTCACACTCGCCATTGAACTGCTCGGTGCACACCTGGTCGAGCGGCTGCTTGGTATCGACTCCGTAGGCCCGGGTCGGTCCGTTGGGATCGATACAGTAGCTCCCCGCCATACGGGGGAACGCCGCCGCGGACAGGGGATCGCTGACGGTCCCTCCTCCGTCTCGACAGGCTCCTGGCGCGAAGCTTGCGACCGGGGGTGGCGACGCGCCCTCTGGCGCCCGGTCGCGGTCCTTGCACCCAGCCACCGAGAAGGAGACCAGGATGTGGATGGCTCCGGCGACGGACAGGAGGTTCCTTGGGGTTCGTGCTCGAATCATGCGCATTCACCTCCCCTCGCTGGGTCGTTCCCTGCATAGCGCGAACCCGGGGGTCGAGTCCCGAGTCAGGTGGGCTCGGTCCGGAGGTGTTCTGGTCGGGCCGGTCGCAGGGAGATCGCCCCGGAGACCGCAAAGTTTTGTAGGTCTCCGCAACCATTGCTCGGCCAGATGGCCAATCACCAAGCAATTACCGACAGAACTGGGTCCCCGCCGACCGCATGTTCGGCACGTGGTTTGCTCCTTCCCCAACCCTCCTGTGGATCAGCTGCCACCCAGACCAATCAACCGGCCCACCCGCCCCCGCTCATCGACTGGGTTCACGCTGCTCGAGTTGATGACGGTCGTGATCATCATCGCGGTGAGTGCTGCCCTGGCGATACCCACGGCGACGCGGCAGTTCCAGGAGCGGCGTTCCCTCCGGCTCACCCAGGAGCTCGTGGCGGCCTACCGAAATGGTCGTACGGCCGCGATGGCCAGGGGCAGCGCGGTGGTGGTTCGCTACGACAACGGCACCGTGAGCGTGCTCGAGGGGCTCCAGGGAGGTACTGACCCCAACAGCGGTTGCGCCTATCTCCCCGTGGCCCAGTGTAACCGGTCCGTGATGACCGGGTGGGACAACGGGGCGACGGGGAATCGTGTCCTAGTAACGCTGGATCCCGCGAGCTACGCCGGTACGGGGATCACTCCGCGCGTCATCGCGCACGACGGGGGCACGCCCGCCCAACTGGACGTCTGCTTCACGCCACTCGGTCGAGCCTTCATTCGGCAGGGCACCGCGGCCGCCTTCGGCCCGATGACCCAGGTGGTAACGCTCGACGTGGAGCGCTGGAATGGCACCGAATTCGTCGGGCTTCGTCGCACGGTAACCGTGCCGCCGAACGGCGCCGCCCGCCTGGGGACTGCCCGATGACAATTCACCTGCTCTCCCGCCAGCCTCGGCGTATCACCTCGTTGCTGCGGGTGACCAGGGGCTACACCATCGTGGAGCTCATGATGGCGCTCGCCCTGGCCGCCATCGGGATCACCGGCATCATCGCAACCCAGAAGCTTACCGTCGACTCCAACATGCATGCCAGGGAAGTCGCGGTCGCGAATCGGATCGCCGCCGCATGGCTCGACCAGCTCCGCGTCGATGCCACGACGTGGAACCACCCCTCCGAGGAGCAGGCCACCTCGGACATCCTCACCGATACCGTCTGGCTCAAGGAGGCGCAGCCCGCCGTCGGCAGGCCATGGATCCTGCCGGCCTGGAACGAGGTCCGCGAGTGGGGTCCCGCCTTCGACGTGCTCGGACGCCCCATCCCGGACGGGTCCTCGGAAGTGCAGCGCTACTGCTCGCACCTTGAGCTCGTCTACCTCTCGGACCCCACGGATCCGTCCGCGTACGGCCGGATCCGCGCGACCGTCCGGGTCTTCTGGTGGCGCGCCGGGGCCGTCCAGACCGGTCAGCTCTGCTCGGCCCCCGTCTTGGACGTGAGCGCCGCCAGTGGGCTCGCGAATTACCACTTCGTCTACCACACGACGGTCATCGCCCAGCAGACCGCACAGAGGCTCTGATGGAGGCAATCCGGAACCAGCAAGGACCCCGAGTCCGTCTAGGAGCTCCCGGCTTCACGCTCGTCGAACTGATGGTTGGCGTCACCGGCGGGCTCATCATCGCAATCGCGGTCTTCGGCCTCGCCAGCAGCACCACAACCAACATGCAGCGGGAGGGCCGGATCGGCGAGGCCACCAGCGCGGTCATCATCGGCTTCCAGCGGCTCCAGGCGGACATTGCGCGCGCGGGCTTCCTCGCTAGCCCCAATATCCGGGAAGATCCGCGCCTCTGCCTGCCTTCGGGCACCGCCGATCGCCCGACCTACGTCGCCAACCTGCCGGACCCGCTCCGCAATCTCGCACCCGTGCGGATCGAGACTCCATCCGCTGGCACCCTCCCGGCGATCCTCGGCACGAACGGCATCACGCCCGACACCCTCACCCTCATGGGAAGCTACGTCGCTGACGATGCGTTTCCGATCTGGGGCGCGGATGTGGTGAGCAACCGGCAGACCATCACACTCCAGTCGCGGATCGGACCCCTATCCCGAAACGGCTACCTCACCGCGCCGGACGACATCGCGAGACAGACCATCCTCGATGGCCTCTTCACCCCCGGTCGCATCCTCCGGATCATCGACCGTGCCGGCAAACACTTCTACGGGATCATCCAAGGCGCCGCGGTGGGTGGCGCATCCGTTCCCACCATCACCCTCGAGGACACGCCATCCCTCACCATCCGCTCGATCGCGGGAGGCTCGACCCTCTGCGGCCTCGAGGGCACCGACCTCGGCACGGCCAGCGTCATCAACACCATCCGCTACGAGCTCCAGACCGCCCCCAACCTGTTGGCGGCCAATGCCAACCTCGCCCCGCTCTACCCCGACCTTTCCGCAACGAACGAGCTTAACCCCTGGGAAGCGGAGCGGACGGACCTCGTTCGCTACGAAATCGCGGCTCGTGCAGGCGGCGCGAGCGTGATCGCCGGCAGCTTGGAGGTCGTGGCCGAGTACGCAGTGGATCTCGCCTTCGGGATCACGGCGATCGTCGGCAACCCGACCGTGGGGACCAACCTCGGCCTGGTTTCCCTCCCCGCTGGCTCACTGGACTACCTCCCTCCCCAGCACGCCGAGATCGCCAAGTATGCCGCGGCTCCTGGACCCATCGCCCGCCCGGACCGCCTTCGTTCCGTCCGGGCACGGCTGAGCGTGCGTTCGCGGATCCCGGATCGCGGGTCCGACGTGGTGGGAGCGGGCGGTAGGTTCCGCTTTCGCGTCGGGACTCGGACCACGGTCCAGGGCACCACCCAAGAGGTCTGGGCGCGGATGCGGACGCTTCAGGCGGAGATCGCGGTCCGCAATCTGGAGGGGGTGGTGTGGTGAATTCGCTACCAGTCCCCAGCCCCGCAGGCGAGCGAGGAGCCACGGTCTTCATCGTTCTGCTCGTGCTGACGCTCCTGACCACGATCACGCTCTTCGCGGTACGTTCGGCGACGCTCGTCACTGTCGCCTCGGGCAACGCTCGTCAGGCGGCACAGTCGCTCTACTTCGCGGAGGGAGCGAACGCGCTCGGAGTGGCCCAGATCGGCGGCCCCCAGGCCACGCTCTATGTCGATCTCATCTACACGAGCCAGGACCAGTGCCAGATCAACGCCGCGATCAACGGCACCGCCTCGAGCGCGCTCGGAACAGGGGTGATCCCCCCCTGCTACCGCATCTTCGACAGCGAGGTGAAGAGCCGCGTGTTGACGGCCTCCGGCGGCAAGACGGACAACATCTTCGAGCCGCAGACCGCGGCCGAGCCGGGCACGCTCGGGCCGGTGCTCCCCACCTACAACGAGGACGTGACCGACAGCAATCTCGCCATCAACTCGGGCCGTGAAGGTCGATTCGTGATCGAGCTCACCGATGCCTTCGAGGGCCCGCCTCCGGCGGGGTTCAACGTCGATGACTCCGCGTTCCGGTCAGTCACCGTGAGCCTCACCACCTTCAGCCAGGTCCGGAACACGCCCAATCAGTTCACCACGGCTGCGTGGTGCGGCACGCGAAGCTCGGCCAACTCCGCCAGCGTGCAGGCGGTCCGTGCCTACGTCACCCTGCCCATGGTTGCCAAATGAGGGTCTCTGCCATGAACCCATCCCTGAAGAGCCTCGTTGCCATCACCCCATTTCTGGCGCTCCTCGCAGGAGCCCCGGACGCATCGGCCCAGGTCGAGCCACGTCCGAACGTCCTTCTGCTCGTGGACTCATCGGGGTCGATGGAATATCGGTCGGGGTTCGCCTTCACCGCGGAGGGTGAGATCGAGGTCTTCCCCAACTGCGCGCCGGACCAGGCCCTCGCCGAGGAGACCTGTCCCGCTGAACGCCAGATCGAGGATCGGAAGTGCTACAACAACGAGAAGAGCCGCTGGATCGAGCTCGTCGAGGTGTTGACCGGGGAGGTCCCGAACTACCGCTGCGAGGCGATGGTCCGCTCACCCCGGACGACCAAGTTCGAGGATCTCTACATGCTCGGCGGGGTGCTCCCGGGCGACTACGAGTGGCCATACCATCGACTCCTCACCGCCATCGCAGGATCCGGCTCCCCCACGATCTGCGGGCCTGGTCCGGCCCAGCCGAACCCCGGGGATCCAGCGACGCTCGCCAGTCGACTCCCGCTCAACGACATCGTGTGGAAGGAGTACACGGACACGTCGACCGACAATTGCGGCGGTCTCGACGACAACGACCCGACGGCCGGCTTCGGTCGCGGCCTGCTCGACGTCTTCGGAAATGAGATCCGCTTTGGTCTGATGACGTTCGACACCGAGCCCAAGTTCGGCGTCGGTGACGGCAGCTTCGCCGCCGGGATCGCTGGCACCTGGGACTACCAGGCGCTCAGCGACACCGCGCACGTCGGAAGACCGGTTGGCTGCCTCACCGACGCGGTGATGGAGGTCGGGGCGCGGAACCAGTACGCGCCCGGCTGGGAGGGTCGCCTGATCGGCTTCGGCGATCCCGCGCAGGCCGAGGCCGATCCGGATCGCAACCGCTCGATCCAGCGGATCCTGCTCGCCACCCGGCCCCTCGGCGCCACGCCGATCGCGGGGATGCTCCATGACGCGGAGCACTTCCTCTTCAAGGACACCCAGATGGATCCGGTGGAGCCGACTCACACCCTCGGCCCCCACCTCGACGACGCCACGAACGATCCCTACGCCGGAGGCGAGTGCCGGCAGAACGCCATCATCCTCCTCACCGATGGCGAGCCGAACAGCGAGATGCGGCCCAACTGCGAGGATCCGACCACAGGCATCGACGTGAGCTGCCCCTTCCGAAGACCCGAGGAGACCGCCGCCTCCCTCGCCGCCGGCAACGGCTCGGTGCATGTCGTCGTCTACGTGGTCGGGTTCTCGCTCTCCAAGGTGACCATCGGGACCGAGACCAAGGAGTGTTCGGCGCTCAACCTGGCCCCGGGCCAGGACTGCGACGAGGCCACCATCGCTGCCCAACCGGACGCCCAGCAGCGGCCCTTGAAAACCTGCTGCCTCCTGAACCGGATCGCGGCGGCCGGCGGCACCGAGCGGGCTCACTTCGCAGCCAATCGGGACGAGCTCGCGGAAGTCCTCTACGAGCTCATGCAGCGCCTCACCTCGAACGCCTCCGCGCGCACGCGCCCCGTCTTCGCGAGCGCGACCGAGTACGGCTATGGCAACTTCAGCTTCCGTTTCCTCACGGGCTTCCTCCCGCAGGAGAAGGACCTGCGCCGGGGAGTCCTCGAACGAAAACGGCTCGTCTGTCCCGCGGGGGCCACGGGCGATGCCGTGGAACAGGACCTCGACTCCGTGAAGGGCGACGACTTCGTCGCCAACGTCAACCGGCACGGCGGCTCTAACCGGAGGTTTTTTACCTTCGAAGGCAGCGACGGTACGAACATCCAATCGAGCGTCTCCCTGCGACCCGGCGTGACGGGCGCCAGCCCGGACGGGATCCCGCTCGGGGGTGGCGCGGCGAAATCCGCGAAGGACGGGGCGATCGACAGCTACGTCGATGATCTCGGTTTGTCCGCCGCTGCCCTCGACGTAAGCTCGACCAGCTGCCCCGTCGACACGGGGTTGACCGCCGAGGAATGTGCGAACGCCGTCATGAGATGGGCGGTCGGCGCCCCGAATGGGTCCTACCGGAGCCGCTGTGATGGAGGAGTCTGCAATCTCATCGCGGACATCTACCACTCGACGCCGGTCCTCGTCGGCCCGCCGAGTTCGCTCATCCCCGACGAGACCTACCGGAAGTTCGCGGGTAACGCGACCGGCTACCGCTTCGCTTCCCGGGGCCCACCGGCGAAGCCCGCAGAGCACCGACCGCTCGTGCTCTACACCTCGACCAACGACGGCATGCTGCACGCATTCCGCGTGTTCCCACCCGTCGACTACGATCCGGAGAACGAGACGGCACTCCAAGCCCTCGAGCGAGAGCACGAGGAGGTGAACGAGCTCTGGGCGTTCATCCCCCCAGCGGTGCTGCCGATCGTCCCCCAGCTTTACCCCGACAAGCGCCAGCTCGTTCTCGACGGGGAACCCGTCGTGCGCGACGTGGTGGCGGTCCCCAAGGGAGCCGCGAATGCTTGGTCGGACAACGTGGGCGAGGCCTATCCCTGGACGCTCGCTCGATCCGCCGACGAGGCCGAGACCAATGCCAGCACCTGGCGCACCATCCTGGTCCAGGGGTTCGGCGACAGCCTCGCCGGCGGCGGCTACTTCGCCCTCGACGTGACCGATCCGGAGACCGGACCCCGGTTCCTCTGGCAGCTCACGGTGGGCAGGGACGGGCAAGCGCTGTTCGGCAAGACCGTCGCGCCCCCGCTCATCACCACGCTGTTCCTCAAGGAAGCCGCGATGATCGACGGGTTCAGGGAGGTCGCGGTGGCGGTCCTACCCGGTGGTGCCTCCGCCAAGAGCACGGCGCCCGACTCGACCTGTGATCTCCAAGCGGTCGACCCGCAGAACGTGGAGGTGGACTCGACCTTCCCGGTCCGAGAGACCGTGCGGTGTTATTCTCAGAACCCGGCCACGCCCGAGCCAGCTCGCTCGGTGACCATCGTTCGCCTCGACACGGGCGAGGTGCTCGCCTCCTTCCGCGACCCGAACCAGGTCGGCAGCGGGCTCGGCGTCGACGAGGGTGTGGTCCGGTTGACCGAGCTGGTGGCACCCGTCACCGGACGCCCAGCGGCGTTCCCCGCCGGCACCGGGGCCATCGCCGATCGCGTCTACGTCGGCGACGCCGAGGGTGTCCTCTGGCGCATCGACCTCTCGTCCCCCAACCCGAACCAATGGAGGATGGCTCCCTTCTTCGATGCCTACAGCACGATGCCCGCCGCGACCGCGGCCCACAGCGGGCAGCCCATCGTCACCCCGCCGATCCTCTCGACCGACGAGCTCGGCGGGGTCGTCATCAGCTTCAGCACCGGCAGTCAGGATTTCGACGAGGACGCCAAGGACGACCTCGGCAACCTCGACACCATGAAGACCTTCGTGTGGAGCCTGCGGGAGCTCGAGGACTCCAGCACTGGTCACGTGCTCAGCAAGGCGCAGTGGTACGTCGAGCTGGCGGGCCGCGAGCGGGTGACGGGCCCGATGCAGCTCTTCGACGGCACACTCTACTTCACCTCGTTCTGGCCCGTCTCCAGCGCCGGTGTCTGCACGGTGGGCGAGAGCAAGGTCTGGGGGATGGACTACGTGGCGCCCGCCGAAGCCGCGCTCAGGGAGGGTGGGAAGGGCAAGCTCACCGTGGGCACGTTGAGCGGCCAACGGTGCATGACGAGCGCATCGAGCAGCGATCCGAACAGCGGCGAATACGAATGCCCGCAGGCAACGCTCCCCGCGGGGTCCTCCATCTTCGGGGTCACGGTTGCGCAGACGCCATCCTGCTCCGATGCGGGCGCGGCTACGACCGACGCCTTCACCGGAACCGGCATGCACACGAGTGTCAGCACCCTCCGACCGGGCAAGTTCCAGCTCTTGATGCAGACGGGGAAGGCAGGCGAGGTCACGGGGGGCGGGGTCACGCCGAGCCTCGCCGTCGACCTGAAGACCCCACCGACCGTGCCGGTCATCGAGTCATGGGCAGCGATTGTCGAATGACCCACCTCGGCCACGAGAGCGCGCCTCGGGTGGCATCCCCGAGGCTTCGAACGGTATCGCTGCTCGCGGTGGGGCTCGGCATCGGCGCCTGTCGGAGCCCAACTCCAGTCGGGGACGGGGCGGCTCCGTCCGCGTCGACCCCGACCTCCGTCCCGGTAGACCGCCTCGCCCCGGGTGAGCTCGCACCGAGCGAGACCACCCTCTTCGGGCTCGCCCTCCCCCGCGGCATGGTCGTCGATGGAGTCTTCGGGGACGTTGCCTACGCCAGTGGGAAGCTACGCCGCGAAGAAGTGTCGAACTACATCCGCACCCGGGTGGCGGTGGCCCACGTGGAACTCGGGGTGGCCCGCACGGTGTTTCCGGCGGTCCGGATCCCAGGCCAGCCCGCGCACCATGTCTATCGGATCGAGGTATTCTCCCAGGGTGTGGAGACGCGCCTCTCCGTCCGTCGCTTCACGCCGCGTCCGGAGGAGCCAGGCCTCTCGGAAGCCGAGCGCTGGCGGCGCGCGGGCTACCACCCCGATGGCACCCCGCTCAACCCCAAGGGACTGAAGTAGCAGGCTAGCGGTTGGTCTCGTCTTCGCGGCGCATGGCCTCCAGGAGCAGCACGCCGATGCCCTGCCGCAGGATCGCAGCCGCGACCTCGGTGCTCTCGAAGGCGAATCGCCCCCCTTGCCACCGCATCGTCTCCCGGATGATGTCGATCGGATCGGCCCGCTTGCCGTTGTCGAGCACCCGCGCCAGGGCGCCATCGAGCACTTCGTAGACGATCTCCCGCCGTCCGTCGTTGTCCTTGACCTTCAGTACGCCCGTGCGTCGTTCCATCTCGAGCAGCGCCAGGGCGGTCGCCACGGAAAATTCGGCCAAATCGCCATGAAAGACCGCGGCGCCGCCGATGCGAGACGAGGGTGGGTGGTCGAGCACCGAGTCGCGCTTCCGCCGGAGCCGGTTGACCATCGCGATCAGCGCCCCTACCTGGGCGACGACCTCCTCGTCACGGAACGGCTTGGTGATGATGACGTCCGCCCCGATCCGGAGCCCCTGGAGGCGTGACGGAACGTCGTCGGCCTGGGCGAGGAGCGCCAGCGGAACCTGGCTCACGGGACCCTGCTCGGTTCGGATCCTTCGCACGACCCAGAAGCCGTCGATATCGGGCAACTGAACGTCGCAGATCACGCAGTCGGGGATGGCCCGCCGCGCCCTGTCGAAGCCCTGCCGCGCCTCCCGGGTATTCTCGACCAAATACCCCGCCTGCTCCAGGAATCGCACCAGCAGCGTGGCCATCCACTCGTCGTCTACGATGATGAGGACGCGACCCGCGCTCACACAGCAACGCTACCATGGTCCTCGCGCGGGAAAAACCGGGGTTCCTCGCGGCACCGACCAAGCAGCTTGCCGGCACGGGCCGATTCCGTTACCGGGCCTCGTGACCGAGAACCTGCGCCACACCCCCCTCTACGACGAACACCGCCGCCTCGGAGCCCGACTGGTCCCCTACGCCGGGTGGGAAATGCCGGTCCAATACGTCGGGATCGCCGCCGAGCACCGCGCGGTGCGCGAGGCGGCAGGGCTCTTCGATGTGTGCCACATGGGAGAGCTCGAGGTGACCGGCACCGGCGCCGTCGGCCTCGTCGACTCCCTGACAACCAACGATCCGAAGCGGCTCCTGGACGGCCAGGCGATGTACACCTGCGCCTGCAACGAGACCGGTGGCGTACTCGACGATCTCATCGTGTACCGGAGGGACGGCGAGCATCTCCTCGTCGTGTGCAATGCGGCGAACCGCGACAAGATCGCGCGGCACTTCGCCGCCGCGGCACGCACAGACGCGGCCGTTCGGGACACGAGTGACCAGACGGGACTGCTCGCCTTGCAGGGTCCTCGCGCCCTCTCGGTGCTGACCCGTGCTGGATGCTCGCTCGAGGTCGGGCGAGAGCTGCGAAGCTTCCGCCTCGCATCCGGCACTGTCGCCGGCGTTCCGACCACGATCGCCCGCACGGGGTACACCGGAGAGGACGGAGTCGAGCTCCTCTGCGCCTGGGACGCGACACCAACGCTCTGGCGAGCCCTACTCTCGGCAGGCAGCGCCGACAGCTGTGTGCCGGTTGGTTTGGGGGCCCGCGACACGCTGCGACTCGAGGCACGATTGTCGCTCTACGGCAGCGAGCTCGATGAAACGATCGACCCTTTCACGGCCGGGCTCGGGTGGGTAGTCAGGCTCGAGAACCGCACCTTCCTCGGCAGTCGAGCCCTGGGTGTGCTCCGCGAACAGACACGGCCTCGTGCCCTGGTCGGGTTCGAGATGGTGGGTCGAGGGATCGCTCGCCATGGGTATGCGCTGCTCGACGCCGAGGGACGGACGGTGGGGCACTGCTCCTCGGGAGCCCCCTCCCCGACCCTCGGAAGAAGCATCGGCCTCGGGTTCGTGCCCCCCTCCTTCACGGGGATCGGAACGCCAATCTGGGTCGATTGCCGCGGCAAGACGATTGAGGCCAAGGTGGTGCAAACCCCCTTTTACAAGCGAACGACCTGAGTGTAGATCGCCGGTTTCGCCGCGACCGTGTCCGCAACCATGACCGGCCAAGCGGCGGGTAGGAGCACTGCGATGAGCGCAGCCAACGAGGTCAGAGACGATCGCCGCTATACCAAGGATCACGAGTGGGCCCGCGAGGTGGGGACGGAGGTCGAGGTCGGGATCACCGCCTTCGCGGTCGATCAACTCGGCGATGTGACCCTGGTGGCGCTCGACGTGAAGGCTGGCGATTCCGTCACCGCGGGTCAGGTTTTCGGGACCATCGAGAGCGTCAAGACGCTGAGCGATCTCTACGCACCGGTCAGCGGCACCGTCGCTCGTTCGAACGAGCGCCTCGATGGTGCCCCTGAGTTGGTCAACGAGGACCCGTGGGAAGCTGCTTGGATGATCGCCGTCACGCCCAGTGGGCTGGCCGAAGAGAAGGCAGAACTGCTCGACGCGGACGCCTACCGTAAGCTCATCGCCGACGCCGGCTGAAGCCGCCGCGACCTCTCGCCCCGTTCGGCGAGGGGGTTCGGCCACCACTGCTGTCCACTCGTGCGGTGGACCGTGAGGCGAGCGAAATCGAAACCGAACAGGACGCCGATGCTCCGCGCATCATGGGTGCCGAGCGTGCCGTTGGCCGCTAGCAAGAGCCCCCACGGTGCTCCCAGGGTCAGGGTGGCAGCGCCGCCATCACTGACCCTGTTGAAACGGTGGTAGGCGCCGAGGTCGAGGGCGAGTCCCCAGTCACCCCGTGTGTAGGCGCCGGTGGCAACCCGCATTGCTCCACCGACATCCGAACCGTGACCGAGGAACGTACCGAACTCGAACCCCGCCCCCACGATGAGGTCGTGGGAGGGACGAATCGCCAGGCCCGCATTCATTCGGAGCAGGGGAACGACCTCCTCCACCGAACGTCGCTGGACGAACGCTGGGCCCGAAGCCACGGACACCCAAGAGGCGGGCTCCGCCGACGCTCGCTCGGAGAGGAACATCACGAGCCATCCCACTCCGAGGGCGGACGCTGCACCCCAGAACCTTGCCGACGGAAACCGCTGCACGGCCGCCGAGCTACCATGCCTTGGCCGGCACGACCACCGCGAATCGCCCGCGGCAACCTCACTGGTTGCGCTTGATGACGTGGAACCCGAACGGTGTCTCCACGACATCGCTGATCTCGCCCTCGCCCAGCTTGAAAGCCGGTCCGGAGAACTCAGGCACCATCTTGTCCTTCGGGAACTTGCCGAGGTTGCCAAGGTTGGTTCGGGTCCCGGGATCGTCAGAGTATGCTTCGGCGAGCTTGGCAAACTCGGCGCCTCCGCGCGCCTTGGTCACGATCTCCTCGGCAAGCTTGCGCGCTTCCGCCTTGCTGCGTCGGACGGTGCGCGGAACGTTCTTGGCGCCGCGGTAGGCGATGAGGACATGCTGGGCGGCGATCTCCGTGGGCTCCGCCTCCTCGGTCGGCGCCGGTGGCGCGACCGACGTCACGGCCGACGGCGACGGAGCCAACGCGGCGCTCGCGATGGCCGGGGATGGCCCGGGGGGGGAGTCCTTGCGCGGTCCCTCACAGCCACCCGATGCCGCGGTGATGAGCAGAAGGGAAAGGGTGTGGGGGACGAGGGTACGATCCATCGAGACTCCTCCGACGCGACGTGTCCGTTCACGGAATCCTGACCTGAAGCGACCAGCCGAGATCCGCTCCGCTGGCGAGGCCCCGCGCTCCGGGACCCAACTCGGGCCTAGAGCACCGATCAGGTTGCCAACAGCAACGGCAGCGATGGAAGCTCGTCCGTGCGAGGCGAGGACGCGTTTCCAGCGCTGCCTCTGGAGAGGTCTGCTGCCGATTCGGTGCTCTAGACGCGTTGGGGAGAGCGTGGGGGGTGCTCGTCGCGCCTAGCCCGCGAAGCGGCTTTCGGCCGGGGCGGCTGGGGCGTGAACGCATACGACGCGACTCTACCACGCCGCACGACCCTACTCCGCACGACCTCGCCGAGCGGCAAGGCGTTCCTCCGCTCGGTGAGCACGGGCAGCCGACTCGCGCCCCACCGACTGGTCAGAAGGGCGAGGATCGCTCGATGGGAGACGATCTCGGGCCAGAGGGAGACGCCGGCTCGGCCCGAGTGGTGGCGGCTGGCCGCGGACGAGGTCGACGACGTTGCGTCCCTCGCGCACGGGGCGCGGGCGTTGGGGCCGGTTTCTCCGACGGAGGGGTGACCGTGGCGCTGCTGGGGCTTTCGGCGGACGAACCGGCGGGGACGTCCGTGGACGGACTGGCACCTTCCGAGGGTGGGGTGACCGCCGCTTCGCTCGCCGCCACGTCGGCGGCAACGGACTCTTCATCCTGCTTCGGGGTCGCCGGAGCCACCGCGGGAGGTCGTTCCCGTGGCTCGGGACGACCCGCTGGCGCCAGGCCTCCAGTCTGGAACACGGCCACTCCCACCCCAAGGATGGCGAGCAACCCCACGCCGATGGCGAGGTTTCGGCGATGACGCTTCGATCCTCGCCCGAGCGCCTCGAGATCGATGTCGTCGACGGCCGATGTTTCCGGTGGCACGCTCGCGGTCACCGTTGGTGCGCTGACTGCGAGACCCACTTCGGGAGCCGCTGGGGCATCGCTCGGCATAGAAGCCACCGCGTCGGCGACGTCCAGCTTCGGCTCCCGGGAGGAGGTTTCGGTAGCTTGGGACTCGGCCATGACACCGGCGCTGCCCTCGACGCCCCGGGTCGCTCCCTCGGACGCCGGCCCTACATCCTGGTCTGCCACCGTCGACTCGTGTGCGGCAGGGGACAAAGCCACGGGTTCGGATCCACCCTCGCCCTCAGCCCTCGAAGCGCCCTCCAATACCGCCGCTGCGCTCTCCTCCGCCTTCGGTGTCTCCTCCGCTGCCGTCACCCCGGTCTCGCTCTCGGCCTTCGGCGCCCCCTCGACTGCCGGCGCCACCGAGCTTGCGCGCTCCGCTTCGGGCGTAGCTTCCGCTGCCGCGGTCCCGCCGTCGACGTTCGATGTCTGGCTCTGGGCCGTCGACGCGACCTCGGGGCTCTCCACCTCGCGATCGGCCATCGCCACGCCTTCCGGAGCCGTGGCCGAGCCAGCGCTCTCCGCCTCCGGCGCCACGCCCACCGCGGTGGCCGAGCCCTCGACTTCGGTCTGCGAGATGCCCTTGGCAGCGCCGGGTCCTGGCGGGGACTCGGGCCTCGGCGGGCCGTCCGCCTCCATCACCGCTACGCTCCCGGTGTCCACCTCCGGCGTGCCTTCCGCTGCGGTGCCGGCCGCGGGAGCGCTCGCGGCAGCCTTCACTTCGTTCTCGTTCGCCGACTGCTTGGCTCCGTCAGCCGCCGCATCACTCGCCACGGGCGCTGCCTCTTCCGCAGCAGGCTCCAAGTCAGAGGGCTGGGCCCCTTCCGCCTGGTCCGGTCCCGTCGCTGCCGGCGTCCCTTCTGTGTCGCCGTCCCGCTCTGCCTTGAGCGTGGTGGCGACGAGACCCACCGGCGCCGGCGTTGCTCGGTCAGCGTTGGGCCCCTCGCTCGATTCGGCCTCCGAAGGAGCGACAGCCGCTTCGGGTTGACAATCCAACGGAGCCACCGGGCTGGGTTCGAGGGGCGGCGACGCACTCGCAGAGGTGGTCGTGGTCGGCGCGACGGCGGCTGGAGTCTTCGCTCGTGGGCGTGGCACGGTGACGGGCACGGAGGGGCGCGGGTCCACTGCAGCCGCACCGCCAGCTGGCAAAGCAGCAGACGCCGACGGAGCCGAGGGTGCCGCCGAAGCTGCGCTCGCCCCACCCACAGCGCCGTTCGGCGTCGTTCCCGCCGCGGTCTCGGGGACGCTCTCGGTCTTCCCGGGAGATGCCATCGCCTCCTTGCGCAATGGTTGTCCCACCACCGGCGGAAAATTCGGTCGGCTCCGTGGCGGATTGCTCGTCCTCCCCGCGTCTTTCCCTGCGGCTCCTGACGGTCGCGGCACAGCTACCGGACGCGGCGGCGACACCGGACCGGATGGTGGCTGAGAGGGCTTGGCTGCCAGCGGCGCTTGGGAGGACGAAGCCCCATCGGAAGCGGACGCAGACGAGGCACGGGTCCCGCTCGACAGTGCCTCGACCGCGGACGCAACGGGTACCGAGTCCGGAGGCGGCGGGGATCCCGATGATTGAACTTCGGACGGCGGGGAGCCCATGGGCGCAGCAGGATCGGTGGAGGTATCGCGTTCCATGCCCGGCGGCAGGGTACCGCTACTCCCCAATTCTCGCTAGGTCGACCGACGCGTTGCCGGCTCTCGCGATAAATCCAGTACCCAGGGACTCGTGCCGACTCCCTCCGCAACGGCACCTCCGCCCGCTAACCATCTGAAGGGGTGCGCTTCCAGCGCCGCCTCTGGCGCGGTCTACTGCAGGGTCGGTGTTCCAGGCCATTGATTCGACGCGGCAATCAACCTGACTACTGCTCTAGGCGGCGTCGTCGAGGTAGCCGCGCAGGCGTCTCAAGGCCTGGGTCCGGATCTGGCACACTCGCGGCTTGCTCACGCCGAGTTCCTCACCAAGCTCCTTGATGGGCACCTCGTCGAGGTCGCGCATGATGAGCACGTAACGTTCTCGTGGCGGCAAGCGTTCGAGGCCCTCGCGTACGCGCTCGACTGCACGCTTGCGACCCACGAGGTCCTCGCTGTCCGACTCGCCACCGAGCTGAACGCGGCATCGATCACGTACTCCAAGGTCGTCATAGTGAACGACTGCCACGGGCGCCCCCCCCGGAGGCACCGAGTTCGTCTCCCCTCCGCGACGCCGCGGTAGCCAGTCCTCCGCGCGCAGCTCGTCGATGATGGCACCACGAACGCGGCGACAGACGTAGTAGTCGAAGCTCTCTTCGGGTCGCTCGCTGCGACGCCGCAACGCATCCCATAGCCCGCTCATGCCCGCGGCGACGAGATCGTCCCGCTGTACGCTCGGCGGTGACCGTCGATGGACCTGCCCGGCAATGCGCTGCACGAGCTCACGGTAGTGTTCGACGAGCACAGCGTCGTGATCCGTGCGGCGACGCGACCGTTGGGTGGACGAGGATGCCACATTGCTCTCTGGCCTTAGGGAAGCGACGGTCTGCACGATGGGTTCCTCCGGACTCGACACGGCCGGCAGAGCCCCGGTGAGTCCGGCGTTCCTTCTGTGCATCGCCTGTGCCATCCCTGGAATTGGCCATTATTGTGGTAATCGCTCCCCCGACCGGGTCAGAAATGACCCCGCCGGGTTCATGCCGACTGCGAAGGTTTCCTAAAAAACCACGGCGATCTTGGTCGGTCGGGGCCGGGTCTGGGCGCCCCTCTGCCGGTCGGACTGACCCGTGGGTACTCCACAACCCACAACGAGAACTGATGCCGGGGAGGCCCAACCGTCCGTGCGCTCGTGATACCGTCGGCCCCGCTGGAGGAATCGTGATGTCCCGCTACTCGATCGTCACTCGGACCCTTCGCTCCCTCGTCCTGCTCGTGGCCGTGTTCGTCTGCTGTGCGTGCGGTGGCTCCGCACGGCTCCACATCACCAAGAACATCACTACGAAGCTCGATGCCACCGACAACGTCTACGTCACAGCAACGGGCCAGACTGCGAAGGTGGCCCGGGCCGCGCGGAAGCTCGAGGGGATCCTCGCCAAGCGCATCGTCGCCCAGAAGGTGTTCCGCGAGGTGAGCTCGTCCGGAGATGTGGTCATCGCCTGCAAGGTGACCCACATGGAGTTCGGCGGCGAGGATACGCGCGAGCTCAGTCTCCGCGAGAAGGCTCAGGCGACGGTCGAGGTGCGGATCACCAAGCCCGACGGGACACTCCTCGGTCACATCACGGTGACGTCGGCTGCGCGCCGAAGGAACGTCGAGGACGAGCCGGCAGTGCGTGTGCTGGAGCAAGTTGCCGACAAGGTGGTCGAGTACCTGGGCGAACACGTCAGCCGTCGCGCCGCCGCCACGCCCAAGAAGAAGGCAGCGGTCGAAGAGCCGGAGGAGGAAGAACCCGAGGAAGGCGATGCCGAAGGGGAGACCGGCGACGATGAGGAGAAAGAGCCGGAGAAGGACAGCGACGAGAAGAAGGCCAACGGCGACGAAGAGGATTGATTCGGCCACCCCCCCTCAGCCATTGCCGTCTCGACCGGCGGTGGGGCCGGCGGCGGTTGTGGCGGGGGCGGCGGCGGCTGTGGCGGGGGGCGGCGGCGACAATGGCGGACGCGGCCACGCGCCAGCCTATCGCGTTGCCTCGTCGCGGAGGCGGGCGTGCTCGAGCAGGATGCCACTCACACTGAGCCCGATCTCGTCGTCCGTCCCTTCCACCGTGCCGGGTTCGAAATCGAAGCGCCCTCGAGTGACGTCGAGCAGTGAATGGATTCGGTCGAGCGGGGCGGTACCCGGTAACGCACCTTCCACGAAGGCGCGCACCGGCCGTCCCTCACGGATTGCGATCCAACCGTTCCGTTCGGGGCCGACGCGCAGCGTCCCGGACTTCCGCTCGAGCTCGAAAAAGGAGAGCAACGACGGGAGGCTCACCTGCTCGAGATCGCCCCGCAACGCCCCCTCCGATGGTGCCTGTCCACCAGAGGCAAGCTGCAGGAACCGCACGGCCGCGCGGTCTACCCGCGCCACGAGATCGCGGGAGTCGGGCGGCTTCGCAATGTAGTCGTCGACGCCGATCCGATAGCCACGCAGGCGATCCTTCTCGCTCGCCAGCGTCGTCAAGAACAGCACCGGCACGCGGGCGAGCGTCGGTCGCGCGCGGAGCATCCTGAGTAGCTGCCATCCGTCCATCCTCGGCATCTGGACGTCCGTGATGATCACGTCAGGTACGAGCTCGAGCGCCTTGCCGAGTGCGTCCAGTCCGTCAACGGCAACGCGAACCTGGTCGCCACGCTCGATGAAGGGTCGGGCCGTGCTGACCCGTTGCAGGGGCTCGTCGTCCGCGATCAGGAGCTGCAGCTGGTACCCGTGGGGCGAAGCACCAAACTGTCCCTGCTCGGCCTCGGAATTGAGGATGAACCACTCGAGGCGCCGCCGCGTCTGCTCATTGGGGTCGACGAAGCGCGCGCCGAGGTAGTGCGCCCCGTCGGTAGCATCGTAGAACACATCTACGACCTCGCACGGCACCGCGATCTCCGGCGCCCCGTCGGGGAGCTCGATCCGCACCTCGATGTAGCTGCCTACCGGGAACTCCTGGGAGGTCCGCAGGCGCATCCCGCCACGCGAAAGGTTGCGGGTGTAGGCAACGACGAGGTCGTCGATCGTCTTGAACCGCACCCGGAATGAGGCTCGGACTCGAAGATCCTTCCCACGTCGGTTATCGGTCACGCGCCCTCACCCCAGGCGGGAGTCGGCGTTGGGCTGCCCGCACAGGTCGCGGAGGGTACCACACCTTCGCGCCCGACCACGATCCCAACCCGGCGGAGCCGGAGCCAAACAGGCCATCAGCGGTCAGCGGTCAGCGGTCAGCGGTCAGCGGTCAGCGGTCAGCGGTCAGCGGTCAGCGGTCAGCGGTCAGCGGTCAGCGGTC
>JAFGBI010000199.1 GCA_016933275.1 Polyangiaceae bacterium
CACCGATCAGGTTGCCAACAGCAACGGCAGCGCTGAAAACGCGTCCATGCGAGGCGAGGACGCGTTTCCAGCGCTGCCTCTGGTGAGGCCTGCTGCCGGTTCGGTGCTTTTGGTCGTTGGTTTGACGCAGCAATCAGCCTGATTGCTGCTCAGGGGCTGGTCGCCGAGCGCGTCACCGTCCTGCTGTCGGGAGCCCGTCGGCCCGGCGGGGAATCAGTGCCGGAAATGGCGGATGCCGGTGAACACCATCGCGATGCCCGCCTCGTTCGCAGCGGCGATCACATCCTCATCGCCCTTGCTGCCGCCCGGCTGTACCACCGCGGTCACCCCCGCGGCGAGGGCAGCTGCCAGGCCATCACGGAAGGGGAAGAAGGCATCGGACGCCAGGACGCTGCCTTTGGCGGTCGCGCCTGCGGCGCGAACCGCGTGCTCCGCGGCTGCGACCCGGGAGGTCTGACCGCCGCCAATGCCGACCGTCGCGTAGCTGCCTGCGGTCGTCCCGGACCGAGCTAGGGTGATGGCATTGCTCTTTACGTGCTTGCAGACGCACCAGGCGAACTCGAGCGCGGCGAGTTCGGCCTCCGACGGCGCGCGGCTCGTGACCACCTTTCCGTGCCGAACCTCACCGAGGCCGGTCGCGTCGCGTGCCTGGACGACGAGGCCGCCGCCGACGCGCTTCAGCTGTAGGTGCGCGTGGTCCGGTCCGAGCCAGGTATTGGTGGCCAGGAGGCGGAGGTTCTTCTTCGTGCGCAGCCGCTCGAGCGCCGGCGCCGAGAACGAGGGAGCGACGATGCACTCCAGGAAGGTCTCGGTGAGCGATCCCGCCGTCTCCGCGTCCACCTCGCGGTTGAGCGCCACGATACCCCCGAAGGCGCTCAGCGCGTCTGCCTCCCGCGCCTGGCGGTAGGCCTCGAGCAGGGTCGTGGCCGTGGCCACGCCACAGGGACTGGTGTGCTTGACGACGACGGCCGCCGGCGCTGGGTGCTCCCGCACGGCGTCGAGGGCCGCCTCGAGGTCGACGAGGTTGTTGAAGCTCAGCTCCTTCGCCCCCGTGCCGAGGCTCTCTGCCGTCGCCAGCGACCCAGGGGCGGCGTTCCGCTCGCGATAGAACGCGCCTGTCTGATGGGGGTTCTCTCCATATCGCAGCCCGTATGCCTTCTCGAGCGACAGCGTCAGCGCGCGGGGGTAGCCGTCGGGTTCGCCTTGCGCGGTGAGCCAGCCGCTGATCGCCCCATCGTAGCTTGCGGTGTGGGCGAACGCCTTGGCGGCCAGGCGCTGCTTGGTGGCGGGGCTCACCACGCCGTCTTGGGCGAGCTCCGCCAGCACGGGTCCGTAGTCGCCGGGGTCGCAGAGCACGGTCACTCGAGCGTGGTTTTTGGCTGCTGACCGCAGCATGCTCGGCCCGCCGATGTCGATGTTCTCGATGAGCTCCGCGAAGGTCGCATCCGTCCGCGCCAGCGTTTGCTGGAAGGGGTAGAGGTTTACCGCGACGAGATCGATGAACCCCGCGCCGATCCGGCCGAGGTCTGCCTCGTCGTGTCCCTCGCGGGAGAGGATGCCCCCGTGCACTCTCGGGTGGAGTGTCTTCACTCGGCCGTCCATGACCTCGGGGGACTCCGTGTAGCTCTCGACCGTACGGACCAGGATCCCCGCGGCCTCGATCGCCTTGTACGTCCCGCCCGTGGACAGGAGCTCCACGCCACGGTCGGCGAGCGCGCGGGCGAGGTCGAGGATGCCGGTCTTGTCGGAAACGGAGAGGAGGGCGCGGCGGATCGTCATGGTGCCCCCGAGGTATTCTGGCCGAGCGGCATCGTCAATCGGCGAGTGGGGATATCGAGCCTCGAATGGATCGTTCCGCCGGGACGCGGCATGGGGCCGCCCTGCGACCTGTCCCATCGGACCAGCGGCTCGGCTCTGGTTGGGGACGGCGTTTGCTGGCGCCGCGATCGGGTGGGGGAGGGACGATCGGAACGACGGACCCCCCGGTACCGGGGGGGGGGCCGTACAGCCGGATGGCGACCGTTCCGAGGTCGCCGAGGTGGAGTCCCATGTCCGGGCGGTGGCTGTGGAGGATGCGGCGGCCGTCCGGCTGGGGTGCGGTTCGGGACCGATCGGGTGGGGGACATCGGTGTGGACGGTGGCGAGGCCATTGTCCGGTACTCGCTTCGACCTGAGGTCGTTCGAGGCGAGTCTTGCCGCAACCCGCGCCTGGACGGGCGCCCGCGAAGCTTCCTTCGGGCCGGGCCAGCCCGGCATCGCTTCCGGCGCCGGGGCTCCATCAGGCCTCCTCCTTTTGGGCCCAGAACCGCGCCAGGTCTGGGGCGAGAGGGGCGATGAGATCGAGAGTCCTGCCTGTGAGCGCGTGGGGCAGCTGGTATCGGTGGGCGTGGAGGGCTTGGCGGGGCAGCTCCAGCCGCCCGAGATCCTCGAGGGTGAGCTCGTCGTCCGCGCCGCGTGCGTGCATTCGTTCGTCGGGTCCGTAGAGCTTGTCCCCGACCACCGCGGTGCCCTGGGCGGCCAGGTGGATGCGGATCTGGTGCTGGCGCCCCGTGAGCAGGCGACACGCGACCAGGGAATAGCCCTGCCGGCGCTCGAGGACCGACACCTCCGTCCGGGCTTCCATGCCCTGCCCGCGGCGGGCGATCCGCATCTTGACGCGAAGGGGGTTGGTGGGGTCGACCTCGAGTGGTGCGTCGATCGTCCCCTCGGGGGGCTCGCCCCAGGTGATCGCGAGGTAGGTCTTGTGCACCCGGTCGGCGAGGGCTGCCCCGCGGCGAGCCGCGGCCTGCCAGTCGCGCGTCAGCTCTGCGTCATCGAGCCGCTCCGCGGCGGCTGCGATCGACCGGTCCTCGAGCAGGCGCTTGAAGGCTCGGTCCGCCTCCGCTGTCTTGGCGACGAGGAGGATGCCGCTCGTTTCACGGTCCAGACGATGGATGAGCGACAGGAACGTCTCGGGTCGCTTGGCGGAGAGCCGCTTGATCACCGTGTTCCGGTAGTAGCGCGCGGTCGGGTGCACCGCGACGAGCGGGGGCTTGTCGATCACGAGGAGAGAATCGTCTTCGTAGATCGATCGGAGCTCGATCGGCTCCTCGTCTTCCACCTCGAACGGCGGGCGCCAGAGGACTACCCGGTCCTCTGCGCGGAGGCGGTCGCTCGGGCAGAGCCTTCGGCCATCGGGCGTGAAGGCGCTGTTCTCCACGATCGCGCGGGCTCGCGTGCGGCTCGTGTTGCGGAGCTGGGACGCGATGAACACGTCCACGCGCCTGCCCGCAGATTCGGGCGGTACCCGGAATACCCGCAGGATGTGGGCCTCGTCGATCCCCGCCGGGCGGCTGATCTCTGGGGCTTCGTCCGTCATCGCGGTTCGAGGACGGCGGCCCGCGCGATCTCGGTGCCCACCCCGCTGTCCGTGAAGATCTCGAGCAGCAGCGCGTGGCGCACCCGCCCGTCGATGATGTGAACCTTCTCGACGCCGTATTCTACGGCCTCGAGCGCGCACTCGACCTTGGGGATCATCCCTCCGCGAATCGCTCCCGATTCGATCATGGCGCGCGCCTCTCGGGCGTGTAGCGACGGCAGATGGCGGCCGTCGCTGTCCTTCACGCCCTCCACGTCCGTCATCAAGACGAGCTTCGCCGCCTTCAGGGACGCGGCGATGGCACCCGCCGCCGTGTCGGCGTTGACGTTGAGGGCGTTGCCGTGCTTGTCGGTGCCGATCGGCGCGATCACCGGAATGAACCCCTTCTCGACCAGCTGCCCCACGAGCTCCGGGCTCACGCTCTCGACCCGCCCGACGCGGCCGAGATCCACGATCGTGGAGTTGCCCCGGGCGTCTTGGCCAGCCACCCCGTCGACCTTGCAGGCACGGATGAAATGGTCGTCCTTGCCGCTGAGGCCCACGGCCCGCCCGCCTTGCGCGCAGATCATCCCGACGATGCTCTGGTTCACTCCTCCCCCCAGCACCATCTCGACCACGTCCATCGTCTCGTCGTCAGTGACCCGCAGGCCGCCCGAGAAGGTGGAGACGATCCCCATGCGTTCGAGGGTCGTGTTGATCTGGGGGCCGCCGCCATGGACCACGACCACGTGGATCCCGACGAAGCGGAGCAGGCTCACGTCACGGGCGAAGCTCTGCTTTAGCTCCTCGTCTACCATGGCGTGCCCGCCATACTTCACGACGAACGTCTTCCTGTGGAAGCGACGGATGTACGGGAGCGCCTCCTGGAGGATCTCGGCCTTGCGGACCAGCTCGTCCATGGCGCGGCAGGGTAGCGGACCGCCCAGGCCGTGCAATGGGCCGGAGGCGCGTTGGCAGTGCCGGGGGGCGGAGGCTCCTACGGCTCGCACCTGCGGCAGGGTGGCTGGGTCCCGTCCGGAGACGGGGGCCGGGGACCTGTCTGGTCGGACGCCCGCGCCGTGTGGTAGAGGCGGCGAGCCATGGACATCCTGATGGTCACCGCGGAGCTCGCTCCCTACGCTCGCTTCTCGGACGCGGCCGAGGCCGTGGGAGCGCTCTCGAAGACGCTCCGGCAGATCGGTCACGACGTGACGGTCGCCGTCCCGAGGTATCCGGGCTTCGAGGCGCAGGGGCTGCTGTTGGCGCGGCGATTGACCCCGCTCCTGCTGGCCAGGGGCGTCTCGGTCACCGTCTTCGACGGCCAGCTCGCCTCGGGGGTGCGCCTGGTGCTGTTTGATGCTCCCGAGCTCGCGACCGCGAACGGGATCTGCGGCGATGGAGGGGTGGACGCGGAGACCGAGGCGCGACGGTGCGCGTGCTTCGCGCAGGCCGCGGCGGCGCTCGTTCGGCAGCGCTCGCAGCAGGGGACCCCCTTCGACGTCGTTCATCTGCACGACTGGCCCGGTGCGCTGGTCCCGCTCGTGCTGAGCCGAATGGAGGACCTTCTCGTGCCGACCGTGCTCACGGTCCACGATCTCACGCGCCAGGGTCGGTTCTCGCCGGCCGAGCTCGGCGGTCTAGGTCTTCCCGCCGACGTGGCGGGCGAGGCTGGAATGGCCCTCGACGGGGAGCTCTGCGCCCTCAAGGGGGGGCTATTGTTCGCGGATGAGGTGGCGCTCGTGTCTGGCACCGTGTGTGACGAGCTCCGGGTGGACCCACGAGCGGGCGCGCTGGTAAGGTTCCTCGAGGATCGCGAGCTGGCGGCGGCGGTGATCGGCAACGGGATCGACTACGCGATCCACAATCCCGCTACCGATCCCACCCTGGCAAGTAGGTTCGACGCCGAGGATCCTGCGCGCCGCGGGCTCTCGAAGGCGGATCTGCTCAGGCGGTTCGAGCTCGACCTCGACCTCACTCGCCCGCTCGTGGCAGTCTTCGTCGACGAGCGGCGGGGATACGCCGGCGACGTCGTGGTCGAGGCGCTGCCGGAGCTCTTGAGGCTCGACGTCGCGCTCGTTCTCGTCGGGGCGCTCGCGACCGATGCTGCCATCGAAGCCGAGCGGACACGCCACCCCGATCGCCTCGGTCTCCAGCCTCTCGTGGACGACGTGGCTCAGCGCCGGCTGTTCGCGGGGGTCGACCTCGTCGTCTTTCCGTTTCGGGCCGTGACCGGCGGCTTCCCGGTGCTCGTCGCGGGGCGCTACGGCGCGGTTCCCGTTGCCCACGCCACCGGTCCTGCGGGTGAGCGGGTGGTGGACGCGGACGCAGAACTGCGGACCGGCACTGGGTTCCTCTTCGACGAGATCGAGCCGCGCGCCCTGACGGCAGCCGTGGCCCGGGCCGTGGTGGCCTACCACCGACCGGAATGGCCCTCCCTCGTCGTTCGTGTGATGCGTCAGGACTCGAGCTGGGACCGGCCGGCTCGTCGCTATGTGCAGCTCTACCGCCAGGCGATCGCCAGCAAGGAATGACCCCCACGGCAGCCGTTCGAGGCTTGCGGGTCAGACGGGGCCACGTCCAGGGAGGAGCCGCTGGCGAGCCGGCGCCGTGATGGCGACCACCGACGGGTGGTGGTGACCGCGCTCCATCGGTTCGAATCCATTAGACATTTTATTGAGATGGTCGACCCCGCCCCCGCGCCCGTTGGGCTGGTCCGGTTGCGATGGGGGTTGACGCCGAACGAACGTTCGTCGAATTGAACGGCAGTTCGACATCCTGAGCTTCGGATCGGAATGACCTACACTGGCGACGGGAGGAGACAGCGGGTGGTGGCCCGCACGCGCGCGGAAATCCTGCACGCCGCGGCCCGGGCCTTCAGCAGGACCGGCTATCGGTCGGTGACGATGCGGGCGATCGCGGACGAGGCGGGGTACACCGCGGCGTCGCTCTACACCTATTTCAGGAGCAAGGAGGAGATCGTCACTGCCCTACGGAAACTCGTCCGGGAGGAGTTCGAGGCCGTCATCGACGAGCCACCGCCGTCCCACCTGGGCTTCCCGGACCGGTTCGAGCTTCTGGTGTGCCACCTCCTCGAGCACGCCGAGCGACGGAGCGACTGGTTTCTGCTCTTCCTTTCGGTCCTGCAGTCGAACCAGCATTCGGCCGAGACCAAGGAGCTGCCCGATGCGTTGCTGGCCGTCGAGCAAACGCGCTCACGGGTGGCGCGTTGGTTCGAGGAGCATGGGAACGCACAGGATCTTGGCCACCATGACCCGAGCGATCTGGCCCGCTTCTTCTCTGGGGTCATCCAGAGCTTTCTGGCAAGCTGGTTGCTCGAGGGCACTCCCCCCGGGGGACTGACGCGCCGGACCGCCGTCATCGTCGAGCTCTTGCTTCACGGCGTGACCGGTCTCCGCGACAGGAACCAGCCCTGCGGGGATGCACGGATCGTGGGCATGGACCCGCGCCCATCGGTCGGCGGCGAGGTTTCGTCACCGCGTCCGCTCGGGATCGAGAACGAGTAGGTGGTCGGTGGTCACACTCGACGATCAGGGGCAAGGGCTCACCCAACCAAGGGATGGAGAACGCGGCTGGCTACGGCCGCCGTTCCGCCTCCTTCCGCAGGTTGTTGACGAAGTGGGCTGCGGCCCCGGTCACCTCCTTGGTGACGAGCGAGCCCGGCAGGGGGAGCTTCGGATCGACGAGCATTTCCACCGAGAGCCGAGTCTGGTCGGTGCCCACCGGTTCGAGCCGATAGACGATCTCCATCCGTTCCACGTTGCCCCGAACGTAGCTGCTCGCGAGTACCTGCTCGTTGCCGGTGCGACGTGGCGAGCCGAAACGAAGGACGGAGGAAAGCCGCGACCGGCCGTTGAGGATGGGGACCGTGAGCGAGATGTCGCGATGGCCGTCACGGTCCTCGACCACGCGAACCGCCTCGATGCGGCGGATGAACCCGGGGTAGCGCTCGAAGTCGTTCACCACGGCGAGGACCTTGGTGAGGGGTTGTCGGACCACGACCCGGGCTCCGCCCCCGCGGATGCGGCTCGCTGGAAACCCTACCTCGTACCGTTCGACCCGGGCTTTTTGCTCCGGCGCCGCCTGACACGGCACGGCCGACTCGGGTCCTGCGCTCGAGGTCTGGGCAGCGGTGTTAACGGCTACTGTTGCCAGGAGGACACATGTGAACCGGATACCCTGGCGGTGGGTCATGATTTCATGCTTCGTTGGTGGATGGTGGGGGAGGAGGGGTGATGGGCGCTGATCGTGGGTATTCGGGCCGGGACGGGTTGCGCGACGAGGATTCCGTGAGCAGCCCTGAAACACCAGCGGATGTTCCGGGCACAGTCCCTGCACTCGGCGGTCCCGCCGCCCCTTCCGACTGGGGTTGGGGTCCATCGTGTGCCGTCGAGGATGAGGTTTTGATGAAAAACCATAGTGGGTCCATCTGGAATGGTCACAAGGGCCATCGACCCCCTGACGCTTCGGGGCGGATGACCGATGCCGTTGGTACTGCCAGCTCTTCTGCCAGCTCTTCTGCCAGCTCTTCTGCCAGCTCTTCTGCCAGCTCTTCTGCCAGCTCTTCTGCCAGCTCTTCTGCACGATCCATGCCCAGCTCCGCGGGTGGGCAGTGCCCGTCCGATGAAGCCGCTCTCTCGGAGATCCTCTTTGTCATGTGGGGGTACCCGGAACTCACCCAGACGTTCATTCACCGGGAGCTCGAGCGGCTCACGGAGCAGGGCGCGAAGCTTCGCCTCTTGGCTGCCCATCGTGTGGTCCGTGACGACCTCGACCAGGCAACCGCCAATCTGGCGGACAGCGCGCTCTATCTAGGCCATCCCGCCCGGGTGTCGGCCCGCGCCAGCATCTGGGCGACGCAGCACCCGCGGCGATTCTCCCGCGTGCTTTCCTGGGCCCTCCGGCTCCCGCACCGGACGCGTTTCCACCGCCTCCGTATGGCAGTCATGGTCGTGGCGGCAGCAGCGGTCGCCGAACGGGTCGAGGGGACGGACTGCGGCTATCTCCACGCCCATTTCGCCAGCTACCAGACCGAGTGGGCGTGGTGTCTCTCACGACTCACCGGGCTCCCGTTCGGCTTCACCGCGCACGCGACCGACATCTGGAAGGACAACAACCTTCTGGCCGAGAAGGTGAGAGACGCTCGGGTCGTCATCACCTGCACCCAGCACAATCTCGAGCATCTGCGCGGGCTTGCCCCGGATGCCGCCAATCGCGTCCACCTGGTGCGGCACGGACTCGATCTCGAAGCGCTCGGCCCGATCACTCCGCAGCCCAACCACGAGATCCCGCATTGGGTCGCGGTGGGGCGGCTGGTGGAGAAGAAGGGATTTCGGCACCTCATCGATGCGGCGGCGCGGCTCGGCGACCGCGGTCACCGAGCGCGATTCACCATCGTGGGCGGTGGCCCGCTCGAGGCAGTGTTGCGCGAACGGATCGCCGTGCAAGACTTGGCCGATCGGGTCGAGCTCCGCGGAGTTCTTGGGAATCGCGAGGTCCTCTCCATCCTCGAGGACTGCACGGGTCTCGTCGTCCCTTCGGTCCGGGCCATGAATGGCGACGTGGACGGGATCCCGAACGTCATCCTGGAGGCGGCAGCGAAGGGACGTCCGGTCGTCGCCTCCACCCTGTCCGGGATCCCAGAAGCGGTGGTACACGGGCGAACCGGCCTCCTCGTGCCACCCGGCGATGTCTCTGCTCTCGCGGACGCAATCCAGTCGCTGGGGGCTTCGCCGGCGAGGGCCGCCGACCTCGGGCGGTGTGGACGTGCTCTGGTCGAGCAAGACTTCGACGTGGCCAAGAACGCGGCCCGTCACTGCGCTCTGCTCGCGCAGGCTCGATGGTCGCGGGTTCCCGTGGTTGACCCGCACGTCATCGTCTCCCCGGGTCACTCGTCCTCTCATGCCGCCTGAAGCCGGTCCCGTCCCACCAAGCCACGCCTCCGCAGCGGCGTCTGCGCCGCGCACCACGAGCCCGGGTGATGCGACCGCGGTGGCGCGCGGCGGCGTGGTGAACTTCCTCGGCACGGCGTCGGGCTTCGTCGATCCTCTCTTCCTCGTCTTCGTCAGCTATGCGCTCGGCGCTGGTACCCTGGGGAGCTTCGTCCTTGCCAGCACCTACTTGGCGCTGGTGCACCGGATCACCACGGTCGGACTCGACAAGGGGCTGCTTCGCCACGTCCCGATAGCCAGGGAGTCGGCACGGCCCGCGGAGGAAGTCCCAGCGGTGCTAGCCACGGCGCTCCGCTTCGCATTCGGCGGGGGCGTCCTTGGTGCCATCGTGGTTGGTGGCCTGGCGCAGATCATCGTCGGCGCTGGTGGCGAGGACCCGGACGGACACGCGGGGTGGTGGCTAGCGTGGATGGCGTTCGCGCTGCCCGCGCAGACCCTCTCCACGGTCCTGCTCACCGCCGTTCGTGGCACCTCGCGGATGGCGCCGTTCGTCGTGGTCCAGAATTTCCTCATCCCGACCTTCCAGCTCGTGCTGGCGGTGCTCGGGGTGGCTTTGGGCGGGGCGGCGGGGGCGCTGATCGCGGCTTTCGTGATCAGCGCCTACCTCGGCCTCCTCGCGAGCGGTGTCGTGTTTCTGCGCGCCTTTTCCGAGCTCCGGTGGGTTGCGCTGCTGCGCGCTCCCCACCGTCGTGAGCTCATCGCCTTCTCCGCGCCGCAGGGCGTTACGGACATGATGAACCTCCTCCTTGGCAGGGTGGATATCATCATGATCGCGGCGTTCTTCCCCGGTCGATCGGAGCTCGTTGCGATCTACGCCATCGCTTCGCTGCTGGCGGGTACGGTGAAGAAGGTTCGACTCGCGTTCGACATCAGCCTCGCGCCGGTCCTCGCCCGGCTCCTCGAGCGCAATGCGCGAGGTGAGCTCGCCCGGGTCTACCAGCAGACGGGGCTGTGGGTGTGGCTCCTCTACGCATTCGTGGCTGGCGGGCTCTGCCTCGGGGCGCCGTTCGCGCTGCGTATCGCGGGTGCCGACTACGTCGATGCCTGGTTGGTCGTGCCGATCCTCGTCCTCGGGCGGCTCGTCAATGCTGCGGGCGGCCTCGCGCAGACGGCGCTCTTGATGAGCGGCCGTTCCCGGCTCGAACTCGTCAACAACCTCCTGATCAACCTCGTCAACGTGGCGCTGAATGCCGTCCTCATCCCAGTGTGGGGGATTTACGGGGCGGCCATCGGGACATCGGCCTCGCTCACCGTGTTCGGCGTGCTCCGGGTGGTCCAGGTGGAGCGTCTGGTCGGGTTGGGACCCCACTATGGTCGGATGGCGGGCATCGGTGCCGCGGCGCTGGTCGCAGCGGTGCCTGGGTGCTTGGTCCACGCCGCCGTCGACCCCGTGGTGCTCGCCGGTGGCTTGGCGGCCACGACCTACGTCCTGGCCTATCCGGTTGCCCTGTGGATCCTCGGTCTGAGTTCCGAGCTCAGCAGTGCCTGGTCGTTCCTACGCGGTGATCGCCAGCAGCGGCGGGGAGCCCTCGAGCCCATGGCCGAGGGGGTGGGGTGAGGGTGGACCCGGCGGAGATGCAGCGGCGCGCCCGGTACGGGCTAAACTACACGTTGGCCGCGTTCGGCGGTGAAGCGGGGCGGTACGCGGCGCTTCGTCGTGCGATGGAATGGACCAGCCTCGACGGCGAGACGGTTCGCCGTCGCCAGCTCGCCTGCCTGCGCGAGATCCTCGGCCACGCGGGCAGGTTCGTTCCCTACTGGCGTGAGCTCTTTCGGGCGCATGGATTCGACCCGACCGCGGTCCGCGGTCCCGAGGACCTCGGAAGGCTCCCGGTGCTCACCAAGGAGGCGATCCGTTCGGGAGGGGAGCGGATGCTGGCCGAGAACGTCCCTCGCGGCCGGCTGCGGGAGCGTCGCACGGGCGGCTCGACCGGAGAGCCCCTTCGCTTCTTCGTGACCCGCGCCGAGTTCGAGGAGCAGATAGGGGTTTGCCTCCGTGCCAACGTCCTGGTCGGGGTGGCTCCGGGCGACCCCATCGCGAAGGTGTGGGGCTACGGGCGCCCCCAGCGCATCGCCAACGCCATCGCCCCGCTCACGGGACGCCTCTACCTGGACGCGTACCGGACGAGCGAGGCGGACCTCGCGGATTGGATCCGCGACCTTGTCCGCATCAGACCGCGCATGCTCTACGGCTACGCTCGAGCGCTGCACGAGCTTGCCCGGTACGTCCATCGCAACCGGATCGTCGTTCCGCGACTCGGGATCGTGGCCACCACGGCCGAGAAGCTCCTCCCGGAGCACCGGACCACGATCGAGGAGGCGCTCGGCGCCCGCGTCATCGACATGTACGGTGCGCACGAGGTCCCACGCATCGCCTCCGAATGCTTGTATGGGCGGATGCACCTCGCTCCCGACGCGGCTGTCGTCGAGTTCGTGCCCGACGGCAATGGGTCGTCGCGGATCCTGCTCACCTCGCTCGGCCACCGCGCCATGCCGCTCATCCGGTACGACATCGGGGATCTGGGCGAGCCAGACCCGCGGCCCTGCGACTGCGGACTGCCGTTTCCCTGCATGAGCATCGACTTCGGTAAGACACACCACATCCTCGTCCTCCCGAGCGGCCGCCCGCTCCACACCGGCTACTTCTTCAAGCGGCTCTATCACCTGGACGCGATCGATCAGGTCCAGATCCGGCACGAGCGGCCGGATCTCATCGTGATCGCGTACGTGCCCGCGGTCGGACAGGCCGACGCGGCGCAGGCGGCGCTGGGTGCTGCCCTCGGTCCCGTGCGGCACGACCTCGCCCAGGACGCGCGTGTGGAAACCCGCGCAGTCGCCGAGATCCCCCCCACGGCACGGGGGAAACGCCCGCTCGTGGTGTCCTTGGTGGATGGTACCCGGTAGGTGCTCTCGTCCGGTCCGAGGGCCTTGCTGCCCACCCTGGGGATCGGGGTAGACTTCGTCGCCACCATGCCTGGCCGCGACCTGCACCGAACTCGCCTCGAGCGGAGGAAGGCCCCGGCGACCGTCGGCGAGGTCGCGCCGCAAGCCGTGCCGCGGAGCCGAGGGGTGCTCGCATGCGGTTGAGCCCCGAGTGGCAACAACGGGTCGGGCGATGGCTCCTGCGCGGCGGGTCGACGGCCGTGATCCTGGGGCTCGTGCTGTGGCAGGTACCGCCCGCGTCGGTCGTCGCCACCCTCTTCGACCTCGACTGGGAGTGGCTCGGACTGGCGGTATGCCTGACCCTCGCCATCAACCTCCTGAAGCCGCTAAGATGGCTCTGGCTCCTTCAGGCCGTCAAGCCCTCGACGACCTACCGGCAGGCGCTGGGTTCCTTGCTCGTTGCTGCGACGGCTCGCCTGGTGGTTCCAGGCAAGTTCGGCGAATACGGGCGCATCTACCCGCTCCGCGGCTTGTCGCTCAAGAGTGGGCTCGGGCTCACCACCGTAGACATCCTCATCGAGATGGAGAACGGCGTGCTCTTCGCCCTCCCCGCCGCGTTCTGCCTCGGGGGTGTGGTGGCCACGGTGCCCCCGCTCCTCGCGCTCCTCGCGGTCGCCGCCGTCACTCGGTGGCCGGATTTGCTGCTCCGCGGCGTGGCCCGCTTGGTCGGCTCCTCTCGACTTCGGGAGCAAGCAGCGGCGGCTCACCAGGTCATGGGGATGCTGTCGAGGAACACCTGGAACAAGTCGATCGGTCTCACCGTCGTCCTCAACCTGCTCCGCTTCTTGCAGCTGGGGGTGTTGATCCTCGCCCTCGATCAGAACCTCACCGTGCTCGCCTGGCTCTGCCTGCCCGTCATCCAGCTCGCCGACGCCATCCCGCTCACCGTGGCCGGCATCGGAGTTCGCGAATGGGTCGGGCTCAAGGTGCTCCCGTGGGCGGCGATCCCGGACACCGTTGCCGTCACCTCCGTCCTGCTGCAATCGGTGATCAGCGGCTTCGCGCCCGGGGCAGCCGGGCTCTTCTTCTTCCACCGGGCGGGGGAGCAGTCCCACGGATCCCCGGAGCCCACCGAGGTCGTCTCCTGACCGGCTCCGTCCCGCGGACCTCGCGAGGTGACGAGGACTCCCGGATCGTCGGTCCAGGTTGGCGCTTGGTGCGGGGTCAGTCGTGTCGTCTCAAGGCCGCGGGCCTCGGTGATCGACGGCAGGGAGTGAGGTCGTCTTCGACGAGCTCGGTCGCCCAGGCGAGGAAGAACGCGCGTAGCATGACGTCGGCGCCAACGACAGCGAGGTGGACGGCTGCTACGGCCGCGAGACGCCACGACTCGGGTCGATGAACGTCGATGAGGATCGCGAGCGTCGCTCCCCCCAGCACCACGACGAGCGAGGCGGCGCGGCAGGCGAGCCAGACGGACGCCGCCCGCAGGGGAGAGCGGGACCCGATCTCGAGCGCACGGCTGGCGCTCGCCCACCCCGGGCCGCGTCCGATCACCACCCCGATCCGGGCAAAATCAGCGGCGATTGCGCAGGCCACGACGCCCAGCGCGGCGAGCGCGAGTGGGACACATCCGACCAGGTCGGCCGCGACCTCTCCCTGCGCCTCACCGAGGCTTCGCCCGAGGGGCCAGAACGCTACTCCGAGCGCGATGGCGATGGATTGGGCGAGGACGGTGAGGCCGAAGATGGCAACGAAACGGGGCCAACGGCGGAGTCCCCGCCCGACCAGCAGGAACCACGGCAGGCGCGCCTGGGTCCGCCAAGCCTCCAACAACATGGCCAGCGGCACCAACCCGACGAGCCCGAGAACGATCGCCCAGCGGAACGAGATCCCCAGGGCGGCACCGAGCGCCGCATGATGGAGGCGAACGGTCTCGACCAAGAGCTCACCGCCCGGCTCGAACAGTACGGCGTCGCCCTCGGGGTACCCGACGACCGCCGCGCCGAGCACCGTGGAGACGGGGAGGGCAATCGCGATCGCGCTCACGACGCGGAACCCGAAGAGCGCGACCAGGGGAGCGGGTTGCCGCGCGACCCGTCGCGCCGCGCAGCGGATCCTCGAGCCCGTGGTGGCACTCATGTCCCCATCCATCCGAGGGCGAGGGCCGCGAGATAGGCGAGCCGCTCGACGGAACGGCTCGGTGGGCACGGTTCGATGGTGGCCGCATCGTCGAGTCGCTGGGTGTCGAGAGGGATCCGTCGAGCGGGGTCCACCTGCAACGCGATCAGGCGTGGCGGTCCATGGCGCTCGACCGCGATCCAAGGGCCCTTGCCATCCCAGCGCTGCCGTTCCCGCGCGCCGTCATCGAACCGAAGCTCGATCTCGACCGGGAAGCGTAGCGTGCCGTGCCGGTATACGATGGCGCGGCAGGTTTCCCCAGAGACCCCGGGGGTCGTCGCGGGTGCGGTGGACGCTGGGGCCGGGTAGCAGTGGGGGCGGCCCGCGACGTAGTTGACCCAGCCCCGCTCGGCGAGGGCGGCGGCGAGCGCGGCGCTGGCGTCCTCGCCGACCTCATGCTCGAACGAACGTTGAAGATCCGCGAACGTCGGGTGACGGAAGCGTTGCTCGTGCGTGTACCGAGCGAGCGCGCGGTCGACGGCGGCTTCCCCGAAGGTGAGCGCCAGGGTGTCGAGGGTGACGGCGGTCTTCGAGTAGACGAGGCCGCCGATGCTCGAGAAGCTGGCGAACGCGGGGGCCGGTTGGACTACCACGTCGTCGTGTACGTAAGTCGCCGCGCGGGCCCGCTGGAGCGCGGCCGCGGAGATCGCGAGCCCGGGCCATGCGAGCGCCGATCCAGGACCGAAGGATTCTCGGAGGATGCGGGCCTCGGCGTAGGACGTCAGCCCTTCGTCGAGCAGGGGCAGGTCGTGCTCGTTCGACGCGATGAGGCCGTAGAACCACTGGTGAGCGAGCTCGTGGATGGTGACGGTTTCGACGGCACGCGTGCCCGCCCAGGAGAACCACGGCCCGCCGGTGGTGATCAGCGTCGGATACTCCATCCCCCCCGCCGTGCTCGCGAAGCTCGGTGGGTGCACCACGGTGAGCGTCGAGTAGGGGTAGGGACCGTAACGCTGCTCGAAGCGGGGGAACGCCGCCCGAAGTGCGGCCAAGGTGCGGTCGGCGTTCCAGCGATGGCCGGGCGGATAGAGGAGAGTCACCGTCACGGCGCCCAGGGTCTCGCGGCGCTCGCGGAAACCGTCCCAGGCCACCCAGGCGAAGTCGTGGACCCCGCGAACCGAGTAGCGGAGCAGCTGCCGGTCCTCTTCGAACCGCGTCTCGATCCGCTCACCGGTGGCGCCGACGATCAGGTCCTTAGGCAGGTCGAGCGCCACGGAGTAATCCCCGAAGTCCGCGTAAAACTCGGACTGCGGGTGGAAGGCGAAGTGGGCCCAGGTGCCGTCGGCCTCGAGGCGGGCGAGCTTCGGGAACCACTGGCCCGCGAAGAGGAAGCCGCGGGCGTAGCCCGTGCGCTCGACGAGCGACGGCATGCGGGCGATGAAGGACGCCGTCAGCGTGAGGATCTCGCCAGGGAGGACCGAGCGGGGGAGCGGCACCCGGATGTCGGTGGTGTCGGCCGGGTCGTCAGGGCTGTGCGGCGCCCGATGGGGCCAGAGATCGACGCCGTCGAGTTCGTCCGCGACCAGGGAGCTTACCGTGAGTCCCCCGGGGTCGCCGAGACCGCTCTGGCGATGACGGCGGCCGGCCTCGCGCAGGAAGAGGGTGTTGGGATGCGCGAAGGCTTCGAGGTACTGGTGAAGCCATAGCTCTTCGATCGGGGTCTCGGCCGTGTTGCGCCAGGTGATGACCGCCGTGCCCTCGATCGTGTGTGCTGCGGCGTCGAGGCGGGCATCGATGTGGTACGAGGTCACCGGGCTCGGGTGATCGGAGTGGGTCGGGGCGGGCGCGGGAGCGCTCGCCCGGGGCGTCGCGTCACCGGCACCGTCGCTGGGGCTTGGGTCCGGCCCGGCTGCGCTCGCCGAAGCCGCCTCCACCCGAGCGTCGGGGAGGGCTGGCGCGAGTCCCTCGAGCAGCAGCACGCTCGAGGCCGCCGCCGCCATTCCGAGCCCGGCAAGGTGTGCTTCGGTCACCGTCCGCGCCGTTCGACGACGACGACCCGCTCCTCGAGCAGCATGAATAGGAGCCGCAGGGCATCGAGCCGAGGCATGCCGCAGATGTCGAGGATCTCCTCGACGGTGGACACGCCATCGACGAGGCTGAGGAGGAAGCCGGCTCGGTGATCCAGCGACAACCACCGGATCTGGTCCGGAGGGATAGCGACGCGAACCGGAGCGTCGAGCGCGCCCACCCGAGCCGAATACATCTGCGTCAGCACATCCCGGCAGCTCTGCGCGAAGCGGGCGGCCTCCAGATCCTCTGGCTCCTGTTCCAGGAGCGCCTCGGCGACGACCAAGGCACCGGTGAAATCGCCGACCGCGTAGCGGTCGTGGAGCTCCTGGTACGGGGTTCGCTCGGGCCGAGGCGGGGGATCGCTCTTGAGCTCGATCCCGGTGTTCAGCCGCACCGGCAGCCCCGAGGCGCGGCCTGCGGCGGACACCGGCTCCGACGTTCGGGTGGCCGCCGTGGTGCCCGGGGAGCGGCGTCGGGTCGGCCTTTCTTCGGGGACGTCTTGGGCAAGGTCGAGGGTGGGGAGCTCATCGCGTGGCGGTGGGGCGCGCGACGACTGGGACCGCGAGCGGGCACCGCCGGGTTCGCTGGTCGCTCGGCGACGGCTGGCGGCACTTCGGGCTCGGTCCTTCGGCGTGTCGGCGAAGACGGAGTCGAAATCGAGCTCCAGCGGGGCGTCGGCTCCCCGCTCCGCGGCGGGGGGCGTCGGCACGGGGAGCTCGGACGAGGACGAGAGCGGCAGCTCGAGGTCCGGTTCGGTCCAGGAGGGCGGCACTTCCGGCTCAGGCAAGGATTCCGCGCTCGGTGGCTCGTAGTCGATCCGCGGCAGGTGGGGCGAGCTCAGCGAATCACGTAGCGACGGACCGGTCCCCCGCGGGGCGGACGACGACAGCAACCCGACCGCGTCGCTCGGCGGCGGGGAGGGGACCTCGATGGTGGGGATGGCATCGTGATCGGTCTCCGCGAGGAGTCCGGCCGCGAGCTCCGCCATCGGGATCGAGGGGATCGCCGTGATCCGGTTGTCCATTGAGTCGATGTCGATCTCGTCGCCCACGGGAGACTCCGAAGGGACCAGGCAAGCGGGATCGGGGACGCCCCATTCCTCGTCGATTTCGCCCGTTTCTGGGGGAATCGAACCTTCCCGTTCACCTGGTCTGATCCGGTCGTCTCGACCCATCACCACGTCCCGTGCCTACTCGGAGCGCGCCACGACGCCCTTGAACATGCGCTCCGTTCGCGCGAGCTGCTCGAGGTGGTCCTTCACTGCCTGCTTGTCCTTGGCCGCGATGGCCTTGCGCGCGCGATCGAGGACGTTGCGCGCCTTGCTGATGGCGTCGCGCCCGAAGTCCGCGCCGCCGACCACGCGTTCCACTTCCGGGAACAGCCGTTCGATCTCGATGATGTGCGTCTCCGCTTCTTGCCGGACCCCCTCGAACTCCTCGTCGCTCCGGCGCTCGACCATGTAATCCTTCGCCCCCTCGATCATGGTGCTGATCTCGTCCTGAGTCAGACCGCTGGTCGCCGTGACCTGGATCGATTGGTTCTGACCGGTCTCGAGGTCCTTCGCGTGGACGCTCACGATGCCATCCGTGTTGATGTCGAAGCTCACCTCGATTTCGACCTCGCCCCGTGGGGCTCGGCGTAGACCGGTGAGGATGAACTCGCCGAGCAGTTCGTTCTCGTCGGCCTGCTTGCTCTCGCCCTGCATCACCAGGATCTTCACCGCGGTCTGGTTGTCGCGGCTGGTCGTGAAGATCTTCCTTCGGCTGGTGGGCACCGTGGTGTTCTGGGGGATCAGCTCCTCGAAGAGGCTGCCGAAGGTCATGATCCCGAGCGCGTGCGGGGTGACATCGAGCAGGATCATCTCGTGACGCTCGTCGACCAGGGCAGCGCCCTGGATGGCGGCGCCCAGCGCCACGACCTCGTCGGGATGGACTCCCTTGTTGGGGTCACGTTCGAAGAACTCCGCTACCGATTTCTGGATCGCCGGCATCCGCGTCATGCCCCCGACGAGGATGACGTCATCGATCTCATCGACGTCGAGCTTGGCGTCAGCGAGGGCCTGGCGGCAGATGTCGACCGTGCGTTCGACCAGGTCCTCCGTCAGCGTCTCCAGGGTTTCTCGGGAGAGCGAGCGTTGGAGGTGGAGCGCCTCGTTGCGGCCCGCGGAGATGATGAAGGGGAGGTTGATCTCCGTCTCGCGGACGCTGGAGAGCTCACACTTCGCCTTCTCGGCGGCGTCGCGGAGACGCTGGAGTGCCATGCGATCCTGTCGGAGGTCGACCTCGTGCTCTTCAGTGAACCCCTGGACGATCCAGTCGATCACGCGCGCGTCGAAGTCCTCACCCCCCAGGAAGGTGTCGCCGGTCGTGCTGATTACCTTGAAGACACCGTGGGCCCCGATCTCGAGGATGCTGATGTCGAAGGTGCCGCCTCCAAGATCGTAGACCGCGACGGTCTTGTCGAGGCCCTTGCCGAATCCGTAGGCGAGAGAGGCTGCCGTCGGTTCGTTGATGATGCGGATGACGTCGAGGCCGGCGATGAGGCCTGAGTCCTTGGTCGCCTGTCTTTGGTTGTCGTTGAAGTAGGCTGGCACGGTCACCACGGCCTTCTCCACGCTCTCCCCAAGGTAGTCCTCGGCGATGATCTTCATCTCCTGGAGGACCATGGAGCTTACCTCGGGGACGCTGTAGGTCTTGTCCCGAAGCTTGATCCGAACGTCCGCGTGGGGCCCTTCGACGATGGTGTAGCTCGAGGTCAGGAGGGCGTTCTTGACCTGTGGGGAGTTCCACTTGCGGCCGATCAACCGCTTGGCTGCGTAGACCGTGTTCTCGGCGTTCGTGATGGCCTGTCGCTTCGCGATATGGCCGACCAGGCGCTTGCCCGCCTCGGTGACCGCCACGATGCTGGGAGTGGTCTTGTAGCCGCCCCGGTTGGGGATGACGACCGGCGTGTCGCCCTCCATGACCGCGACGCAGGAGTTGGTGGTGCCGAGGTCGATCCCGATGACTCGATCCATGTGACCCTTTCCGACGACTCGTCCGGCTCAACGACGGCCGGAGTTAGATCTGATTCCTCCGGAGCCGCTTCAGCCAGCCCTTGATGGTATCATCCTGCGGGGCGAGCGCCTGCGCGCGCTCGAACTCCGCGAGCGCGCTTTGGCGCATCCCAGCGGCGAGGTAGACCTGCGCCAGGGTGACCCGGAGCGAGGCTTGGGAGGGGGCGAGGGTCACGGCCGCGCGGGCGTGCTCGAGCGCCAGCTTGGGATCCCCCTCCGCCTTGAGCAGACAGGTGGCTACCCGCTCGTGGGTCCGTGCCGTGGGTTTGCCGAGGGAGGCTCGGTGGTACGAGCGAGCCGCGGCCTCCCAGTGTTGCTCCCGTTCCTCGTACTGGGCCTGCTCGAGGAAGCTGTCGGCCATCGCGACGTTGGCCTCGCGCTCGACCTCGGCGAGGCGACGCACGAGGTCCTCCTGGTCCGGCGCGAGCGAGAGGGCAACGCGCAGGGCATTGACGGCGGAAAGGGGCTTCATGTCCCGGAGGGCGACCTCGGCCGCTTCGAGATACTGCTGCACTTGGTCGTTGCGGGCTCGCGAGATGCGGGCAGCGTACATGCGCCGGAGGTCGTCGGCGACGTTCGGTCGAGAAGCCGTCGGCGGCAGACGGTCCGCTGGCTTCGGCTCGGGCGGTGGCGGCGGGACACTGCCGCCAAGCTTTCGGGCCAACGCCCGGCGGCGCGCGGCAGGGTCGAGGGGCGCTGGGGGCTGGCTGGGACGAGACGGCACGGCCGCGCCGGGGACCACCGGGCCGGCAGACCCTGGGGACTCGAGGTGCGAGGTCGCTCCGTCGGCACTTGACTCCTCTACCGTGACCAGGTCGTCGGCAGGCGAGGGCGGGATGGCACGCTCGCTGCGGTCGGCGGCGCGCGCCTCGTCGAAGATCCTCTGGCGCGCGCGCTCGAGCTCCGCCGCGTGGGTTTGTTCTCCGCTGAGGAAGGAATCGAACGCCTTCGTGTGGCGCTTCGTCCGGAGGTAGTCGTCGTAGTCCTGGCGCGTTCGCTTGCGGGAGAGGGTGTCGTGGGCCTCGGTGAGGTGCGCGAAGACCCGTTCGAGCTTGACCTTGAACGAGCCGAGGTTTTTACCGAAGTACTTATCGGGGTGGAAGGTCCCCACGAACCGGAAGTACGCGGTCTTGACCTCCTGCTTGGTGGCCTGGGGGCTGACGTCGAGCAGGGTGTAGTGATCGACCAGATCGAGCCGGTAGTAGAGGTCGAGGATCGATCGCTTGCGGGCGAGATCGAGATCGCAATCCTCATCGAGCTCCGCCGGATCGTAGAGCGCGGCGGACGGGTGACGGCCAGCGGACGCTCGGTCCACGGACTCGACGATGGGTCGCGCGATGCGTTGGGTCTCCGGGGCCGCTCGAGTGTCCGTCGCGATCCGCGCGTCCGTCGTGGCCCCGGTTTCGCCGGGCCGGGGTGCCCCGAGGGGGGGCTCGGTGGGGCTTGTGGCAAAGCTTACCACACCGAGGTCGGAGAGCTGGGTGAGCGCCAGGTCTACCTCGGCCTCGGGGAGTCCGGTGGCCAGCAGAATGTCGCTGACCGTGGAGGAGCCGTCCACCCGAGATAGGACAAACGCCTCCCTCGGCCCGATGGGCAGTCTCCGGAGATCCACGCCGACGACCAGCTGCGGCGTGCGATCGTTGGCTTTGGTGGCGGAGATTCCCACGTGCAAACACAGCGCGGCGGAGAACTATGACTCCACCAGTCTACGCTCCCGCTCGTTTTGCTTGCAATATTCGCCCGCCGCCGTTGACCTGCCGGGGATCTGCGACCAAGAGGGGACCAAGGACGGCTGGTCGGCTTGTTGTCCTCGCGGGACGGATCGACGCCCCACGCATCGGGAGGAGGGGATGCGCCAGCCCCTCCAACGGATCCTCGTGAGAAGGACGGTGGAAGCCTCCACCAGGATGAGCCGGCCGTTTGCTCGACGGGGCGACGAGCTCGCTAGCACAAGGCAGCCGGGCTGCCTGACCGCTCACCGCTGATGGCCGGTGTGGTTCCGGCTCCGTCGGGTTGGGTCGTTGATTCGACGCAGCGATCAACCGGATTGCTGCTCTAGCGCACCGATCCGGTTGCCAACAGCAACGGCAGCGCTGAAAACGCGTCCATGCGAGGCGAGGACGCATTTTCAGCGCTGCCTCTGGAGAGGTCTGCTGCCGGTTCGGTGCTCTAGGTTGTTGATTCGACGCAGCAATCAACCTGATTGCTGCTCTAGGGACCCGATCCGCTGGGCGGGGGCAGCGGACTGTCAGCCAGGCTCTGTTCGATCACCTGACTTTGGATCGCGATCGCCTCGGCAAAGGCGGTGAGCGCACGTTCCCGGATCGAGCGGATGGCCGCGGATTGGGCTTCCAAGCGCGCGCGCTCTTCCGGCGCCAGGCGGGTCAGCCGGGCGTCACGGAGGGCCCGATCGGCGGCTTCTTTGGCTGCTCGCAGCGCGTCCGCTGCCTCGGGGCTCCCCTCCACCAGGGCCCGCCGAGCCGTGTCCCTGTCCGCGACCAGGCGTTCGAGGCGGGCCCGCTCCTGGCCGACCATGCGCTCGTCGACCGAAGCGAGGACCCGCTCGATCTCCGCGTCGAGAGCCCACGAGCGGCGCTCCTCGACGAGCCCGAGGACCTCGAACAAGTGACCCCGGAAGTAGGTCGTCTCGGGAGCAAGGCCGAGGCCGCGCTGGACGTCGTTGACCGCGGAGTCATGGCGTCCCAGGCGGCTCGCGAGATCGGCGCGACGCGCCAGGGTGTCCGCCAGGACCTCACGTACCTCGGGGAGTCCCCTGGGTCCTCCGGGCATTGGTCCATCTATGATCGCGGAGAGTTCGGCGAGAGCGCCCTGGATGCTCCCATCGTTTTCGAGCAGGTCGGCGCGATGGTGGGCGGACCTCGCCCGGCTGAGGAAGGCGAGGAGGGCCGGATCCACGGCCGCCACGCCGGGCACTTCGCGACGGCAGCACGCGGCGGGTCCTGCCATCACCCAGCCGAGTCCGACCAGACTCACCAGTCCGAGCACGAGGACCGGTTGGCTTCGGAGGGGCCTCATCGTACCCCCCAAGCTGCGTACCGATTCTCGCGGAGCTCGCGTTCGCGAGCCTCTGCGATCCGGTCGATACGCTCCGTGGTGCGGCCGAGCTCGAAGCGGTCCGGGAAGAGCCCAGCAGCCGATCGCGAAGCGTGCGGCAAGGTGCGTCGCGGAGCCTCACCGGGGAGGATGAGCCACAGGGCCACTGCCGCGGCGAGCGCGAGAGTACCGGCTGCGGCACCAAACGCGATCACGACCACCCCGCCTCGTCCAGCTCCTGGCGGGGGCGCGGTTCGCGGTCGGGCGGGCGCCGTCGTCCGCAGGGCCGCCGCCACGGCCCCTTCGATGGCCGCCGCCGGCGGCAAGGTCGGCGCGAAGGCCGCTCTCATGGCGGCGGCGAGCTCGAGCGGGGCTGAGCCTTCCAGGTTTTCACCCATCCGTTGGCGGTCGAGTGCGTTGCCCAGCGCTGTCGAGGCGGCAAGCTCCGCCTCGGTGGGAGGCGCGAAGGGATCGGCCAAGGCCGAAGCGATCGCTGCCTCCTGGACCAGTGGATCGAGCGGGGCGGGGCCCCATGCTGCCCGCAGCGCGACCGCGAGTGGGTCGCCTGCCAGGGGATCGGGGCCGTCCGAGCCGGGCGACGGGGGGCGGGCGTCCGATTGGTCGAGCCAGGGGTGGCGGGGCGGTCGGGTCATGCGGTTGCCTCCTCGCTGGTTCCCAAGGCCTTCTTCAAGGCGGCCATTGCGCGGTGGAGCACCACATCGAGGGTGGAGACCGTCACGCCGAGCTCGCGCGCCGCTTCTTCGCGCGAGCGTTCCTCGAGCACCCGCAGTCGAATGACGAGCGCATAGCGTTCGTGGATCCGGCCGAGTGCGTCCTCGACGCGACGCCGCGCGAGGTCGAGGTCGTGTCGCTCCAGCAGGTCCGCCGAGCGGTCCTCCTGGTTTGCCACATCGAGCTCACGTTCGAGGTCGCTCGGATCGAAGATCCGCTCGCGCTTTCGGGATCGGACGAGATCGAGCGCCACCCGCAACGCTACGACACGGAGCCAAGGATAGACTCCGACGCTCTGCCACGTGAACTGATCGAAGCGTTCCACGACCTTGACGTAGGTGGCGCTCAGCGCCTCCTCCGCAAGGGCTCGGCTCCCGAGCCGTGGGAGGAGCACGCTGCGGTACAGGCGTGGTCCATGTTGTCTCAGGATGGCTCCCAGCGCCTCTCGGTCCCCGGCTCGGGCTCGAGCACACAGGTTTGCTTCGGCGCCGAGGTCGCGGTCGGAGTCACCCACCACGCCAAACACTCTAACCCGGTCGTCCGCCGAGCCGATAGGCCGCCGATTGGGGGGAAGATCGAACGGGCGCCAACTCACCAGCGCCGGATCGATCGGGATCCGGGTGTTCCCCGGCCGCCAGGGTTCTGCGAGGGCGCAGCCGGTCATGCCAAGGGAACGATCCTGGCCCCTGGAGCTTACGGTGCGGTCGGGACCTGGCTCTTCTGCCAGGTGCGAGATGCCTGGGCCGAGAAGCCGGTGCCGCGCTATGAACGGAGCCATGGCCATTGGATCCCGGGTCTGTTCGCAATGCGGTGCCCTGAACGCAGTCGATGAGACGCGCTGTCATCGGTGTGGCCGCAGCTTGCCGGGACCGCTCCGCATGGCGGCCACCGACCTCGTGGCGACGGGGCTCGGCAAGGAGTTTCCTGTCACCCAGCTGCTCATCGGGCTCTCGACGCTCATCTTCATGGTGTCGGTGCTCGGGAAGGGGCCGTTCCCGATCTGGTTCGGGGACGGGGTCCGCACTTCGGAGGCGCTCCGGTGGGGTGCGCTCGTCGTGCCCGGCAGCAGCTCGGAGCCCTGGCGATACCTCTCCGCGGTGTTCGTCCATTCCAGTGCCCTCCACCTGCTCATGAACATGCTCGCCCTGCTGTCGCTCGGTCGAGCGGCCGAAGGAGAGCTCGGCTCCGCGCGTTTCACGGTCGGCTTCGTCGGCTCGGGCGTCATCGGCTACCTCATCAGCCATGGTTGGTACTCCTTCTGGGGCGGGCGCGGCGCGTTGTTGGTCGGGGCTAGCGGGGCGATCTTCGGCCTGCTGGGTGTCGAGGTCGGCATGCTGCTGGCGCGTCGCGCGTGGGAAGCGCGTGCGCGCTTGTGGCGTGCGCTCATCCTGGTGGCGGTGATCGGCCTGCTCATCCCGGTCAACAACTCCGCCCACCTCGGCGGCCTCTTCGCTGGTCTCGCGATAGGTTATGGGTTCGGTCGGGAGCGTGGGGCGAGCCGGCGGAACCGGGCCTTCGCCTGGGCAGCGGGGCTGCTGCTCGCAGCGTGCGCCGCTTCGGTCCTGCTCTCGACGCGGTCGCCGCTGTGGCGGGCGGCGCGGGAGTACGAGATCGCTACCGGACGCGAGTGACGTACCTCGGCGTGGGCGCTGGGGGCGCAAAATCGCGCAGAGTAGCCGCGCCCGGCCGTCTCGAGCGTCGTTCGCTGACGGATTCGGGGGGAGTTGATCTATCCTCCGAGCGTGGCCGTCGTAAACCCGCTGTCGCGGGAGGTCGTCCTCAAGGTCGTCTACTACGGGCCAGGGCTCGGCGGGAAGACCTCGTCCTTGCAGCATGTCCACGCCCACACGCGTCCGGAGCATCGGGGCAAGATGGTGAGCCTCGCCACCCCCGTCGACCGCACGCTCTACTTCGACTACCTCCCGATCCGGATCCCCGCCGTGCGCGGGCTTGGCGTACGGCTCCAGCTCTTCACGGTGCCGGGTCAGGTCTATTACAACGCGACGCGCAAACTCGTGCTCACCGGGGCTGACGCGGTGGTGTTCGTCGCCGACTCACAGCGCGTTCGCCTCGAGTCGAACCTGGAGAGCCTCGACAACCTGCGCGAAAACCTCCGCGAGCATGGACGCGAGCTCGGTGAGATGCCCCATGTTCTCCAGTACAACAAACGCGATCTGCCCGAGACGGTGTCACTTGAGGAGCTCGATCGGGAGCTCAACGCGCACGGCGCCGTATCGCTCGGCACGGTCGCGACCAAGGGTGAAGGGGTCTTCGAGGCGCTCCAGGCGGTGACCGAGGCGATGCTGCGCGAGTTCGAGCGCCGCGCCCCGGCCGAGGCCCCTGCCGAGCAACGGGAGCTGATGCTGCCCGAGGGAGGGCTCGCCGAGGCGCTGCGGCTCGCTGATGGCGAGACAGGGCCGAGGAATCCCACGCCCGCGCCACCCCCGGTGCGTGGCGCGAGCGGGGCTCATGCTCTCGGTTTGCCATTGCGTGCCCCGGGCGAGCTTGCGGCTCGGGCCTTGGCGGATGGCGAGTCGATGGACACCGACGTCCAGGAGGCCACGCCCTTCGCCCTCGTTTCCGCACCGCAGAGGCCTGAGCCGATCTCCCCCGAGCTGCCCAGCCCCGAGCTGCCTAGCCCCGCGTCGCCGCACGCGCGGCCGCAGCTGGCGGGTGTCGATGCGCCTCCCCCGACCGGGAGGCCCGCCCCGCCGGAGACACGACCTGCGGGAGCGGCGGCCGGGCAGGTCCCTTCGCCAGCCGTGTTCGGGTTCCATGGCCTCTGGTCGCCCGCAGAGCGACCGCTCGCTGCCAGCGTGGAGGCCGCGATCGCCGCGGGGGACTATGGCGTGGCCCTGCTCGGGGTCGACCACCTCGTCACCCGGGCGCTGGCGGCGATCGCGGGCCAGCTCGGTGCGGGCGGGGACGCTCCTCGCGATCCCGCCGTCGTCGTGCTGCTGCTTGGCCTCGACGGACGCCGCTACCTCGGCTTTCGAGGTCTGGTTCGCGACGTTCGTGGCGGGCGACAGATCGAGGAGCAGGAGGTGCTTCGAGCCTACGCCTTCGCCATCGAGATCCGCATCGCCCGCTCGCTCTAGATCGCTCGCCTCGCCCGCTCGCGCCGCCCGACCAGGAAGAGGAGCAGGGAGCCGAGCAGGGTGACCCCCATCCCGGCGAAGCCGATCGGCAGCGACGGCTCGCGGTAGCGCAGCAAGATCTCGTGTTCACCAGCGGGTGTCTCGAGGGCCATCACCAGGCCGTTGGCGCGTCGGAGGTCGGCCCCTCTCCCGTCCACGGTGGCGCGCCAGTTGTGGTGGTATCCCTCGTTCATCACCACCCATGCCGCACGCGCGAGCGAGCAGGATATCCGGAGGTCGTCGGTCGGCGGGGCCAGGAGCCGGCAGGAACCGGGATCCGTCGGCGGGAGCCCGGCCGGGGGCGCGAGGTTCGCTCCTTCCACCGCGACCAGCCACCCCTTGGTCACCGCAGGCGCGCGGATCGCGTCGATCCCGGCGACGGCGTCGGGAACGGAGAAGGCGGCGCGCGCCGCGTACACGAACGGGAGCGCGTTCCGGTTCTCGTAGGCATCGGCCCAGCCCTCGGCGGTGTCATCGAGCGGTTCGAGCCCGGCGTCGGCGGGCAGCACGGTCCGGTCGGGAACCACGAGGAAGCGCACGCCGAAGACATCGAGGAGGCGGCGTTCCCAATCGGCGCCGTGCCGCCAGAGCAGGCTCTTGGTCTCGTCACCAGCCGCGGTGTACGCGTGTGTGTACTCGAGGCCGTGGATGACGCCGATGTTCCGGAACAGGCACTTCGTCCGCGCCGCCGCCTGCGCGGGCCCAGGCAAGGCATCGTAGTTCGTGGACCCCATGTGCTTCGACTTGTGGCGGACTCGTGGGACCTCGCCCGGAGGAGTTCGGGCGACGATCTCCCGCGCCAGCGCGGGCGCCGCATAGACGCTCGCCGGAGCCGTCTCGTATGCGCCGAGGTTGTTCCATGTGAGCTGGGCAGCGAGGGCCGCCGCGGCGGCCGCGCCGGCCCACCCCGACCGCACCAGGGTCGGCCGGCCCCGGCGAGCCGATCGCACCGCGGCCAACCCGAGGCCGAACAACACCAGCAGCCCGAGCTCGCTCCCTGCGGCGCGCCGGACCGTGTCCACGGCCGTCAGCAGCCCGACGTCCGGACGCAGGGCGTGGAGGTGCCCCCCGATGGTTGGTGCCATCAGGAGCACGGCGGCGAGCGACCCGCAGAGGATGCCGAGCGCCGCCACGAACCAGCGCTGCCGCCGAGGCTCGACGCGCCAGGCATCCACGCCCGCGGCTCCGACCAGCGGCAACGTCACGGCGAGCAGGCCGAAATACTTGGCTGGGTAGCGGAACACGCTCACGCCAGGGATCACGCGAAAGTACGTGGCGAAGACGGGCAGGTGGCGGCCGAGGGCGAGGAGCAGGGCGATCGCCGTGAGCCCGAGCAACGCGAGGACCCATCGACGGTGACGCCGCCGCGGGCACGCGCCTCCCAGGACTCCGAACAGCATGGCGAGCGAGCCGAGGTACGGCGTGGCCATCCAGGGCGTGCGCCGCAGGCCAGTCCCCCCGTCCTCCATGAAGTAGCCGAGGTAGCTCGCCGGCCGCAGCGGAGTCCCGAACAGCCACGGTATGAAGAGCTCGCACAGGCGCAGTGGGTGGAACGAGAAGCGCTGCGCCTCGGCGAGGTCGACCCCGGCGGCGCGCCGGGTCCGTGGCAGGTACTCCAACGTCGGCAGGAGTTGGGGCATGGCGAAGCAGGCGGCGATTCCGAGGCTCAGGAGCAACAGGAGGGCGCCACGGGACCTGCGGCGCCAGCCCCCCGGCTGCGCGAGAAGGAGCGCGACGACGAACCATAGCGTGAGCATGGCACCCTGCGGCTCCCCCACCAGCACCTGGCAGCCAAACGCGAGCCCCGCCTCGGCCGCGCGGGCCAGCGTCCCCTCGCGGAGTGCACGCTGCGCGAGGAGCGCCACCAGCGGGAGCCACGCCAGGCTCATCATGTAGTACGTGCCCCAGGTGAGGCTTACCATGTATCCGCCCAGCGCGAAGCCCAGCGCACTGAAGGAGGCAGCTGCCTTGCCGAGGTGGAGCGCTCGCGCGAGCCCCCAGGCGGCCCCCACCGCGAGCAGGAAGTGCGTCACCACGAAGACCCCGACGCACCATGGTGCTGGCAGGAGCAGGATCACGTTCGGCGGGTAGAGGACGCCCTGGTCGAGGCTGGCGAGGAAAGGCATCCCGAGATCTAGCTCGGGGAGCCACTCCGGAAGGTCCAGCGCGAGGAGTCGCTCCCGCAGCAGCAGCCGGCTCGGGTAGATGTACGTCTGCGCGTCCTTCAGGAAGAACACTCGCCCAGCGAAGACCACCGGCGCGAACCAGACGAGCACGAACAGGCCGAGGAGCGCGGGGAGCCGCCACGAGCGGGCGATCCGGGGTCGGCTTGGGCGGGGCCGCGCCCACCACGCTCGCCATCGGGCACGGCAACCGTGTCCGCCGCCATTCCCCGTCGCTCCACCGGTCGCGATCTGTTTGTCCTTCGTCATCGCACCCGATCTGGATCCCCGCTGCCGTCGCCAGGAGGGAACGCCCCGGAGTGAACGGACGACCACCATGGAATCGAAGCCCATGCCCGCGGTGGCGGTCAAGTACCGCCGGTCGGTGCGTCCCGCAGGGACGAGCCGGGTGGTGACGTCAGCGCCGCGGGCCGCGCGCGTGGAAGAACCGGATGAACCTGCGCACCCAGAGCTCCAGCCCGTCTTCGTATGGGAACCAGAAGGCTCGCGAGTCGAGGAAGCGCGAGCGGGGGAGGGTCACCGTGCAGGTCTCCGCGTGCGCCCGCAGCCCCTCGATCCCATGCACTCGCCCCCAACCGCTGCCATGCAGGCCGCCGAAGGGCAACTCGGGCGAGGCATAGTGAGAAACCACGTCGCCGACCACGATGCTGCCCGCACGGAGCCGCTGCCCGAGCTCGTGCGCCCGTCGCCGACTCCTCGCGAAGACGTAGGCGGTCAGCGCGGGTGCCGAGTCGTTGGCGAGCGCGACCGCCTCGTCTTCGGTCGTCACGCGCACAATCGGCACGATGGGTCCGAAGATCTCTTCGCGCACGACCGCCATTGCCTGCGTGCACTCCGACAGGATCGTGGGCATGAAGAAGCGACCGGGTCCCGGCCGGCGCTCGCCGCCGGTGCAGACGCGGGCGCCCCGAGCCACGGCATCGGCGACCAGCCGCTCGAGATGCGGGATCTGCCGGGGGTGGATGAGCGGGCCGACATCCACCGTACCCTTCCCGCCACCCACCCGGAGACTCCGGGTAAGCTCGGTGACGCGGGCGACGAGGGCGTCGTGGATGCTCGTGTGAGCGTAGACGCGTTCGACCGCGATGCAGGCCTGTCCACAGTTGATGAAGCCTCCGAAGACGACGGCGCGTGCGGTGAGCTCGACGTCCGCGTCACCGCTCGCCAGAAGAGGGGCATTGCCGCCGAGCTCGAGCATGCACTCGACGAGCTCCTCCGCCGCCACGGTGGCGACGGCTCTCCCGGTCGCCGCCCCGCCCGTCAACGCCACCCGGTCGACCCCGGCCCGCACGAGGGCCTCGCCCACGGCGGCTCCCCCGGGGAGCACCTGGAAGAGATCCGGGTCGAGCCCCAAACCATCCCAGAGCGCCTTGGCGCGGAGCGCCACCAGGGGCGTATGCTCGCTCGGTTTTACCACGACCGCGGCTCCCGTCGCCAGGGCTGCGGTCGCATCGGCGATCGGGATGGCCAGCGGGAGATTGTACGGAGAAATCACCGCGACGACGCCCCGCGGACGGTAGTGGATCCACGCCGCGCGGTGCCACAGAAGGTGGGGACGGACACGGCGCGGCGCGAGCGCGCCGGGCGCCTTCCGCTCGATCCAGGCCATGGCATCGACCAGGACCGTGAGCTCGTGCAGGAGCGCTTCCAGGCGTGGCTTGCCCGTCTCTCCGACCAGCACCTCGACGAGTTCGTCGGCGGCCGCGGCGATCGCATGGCGGAAGCGCCGGAGCTGCCGGCAGCGCTCACGGACGTCGAGAGAGCCCCAGGCGCGCTGGGCGGTGTGCGCTCGCGCGACGGCGTGGGCCACCTCGTCCGGAGTCGGCTCGGCGAGCTCGCGCAGGACCTCGTCGGTCGCCGGCGAACGCACGACGAGGGTGCGGCTCGACAGGGCGTTCATTCTTCGGCAGCGGGTGGCGTCTCCCCGCTGATCGACCCGCTTCCCGTCGCGGTGACACCGTCGATGGTGAGCCGACCCACCCACTCACCGGTGAAGGAAGTCGGCCGCGCACGCGGGTCCACCACCGCCGCGGCCGTGGCGCTAAGCTCGATGGACGAGTCGACGGTGGAAGCTGCCGCCTCGGCGCGCTCCCAGAGCGCCTCCAGGGCCGAGCTGCAGACCCGCGCCGTGCAGGCGGGGTCGCAGGTTCGCATGGCGCCGAGCGCCCGGACCTGCAGGTCCTGCCCCAGGGCCGTGCAGTCGACCACCTGCGCGAGCGCGGTCCCGACGCTGTAGGTCTCGTGCTCGGCCAGCGCCACCTCCGTTCCGATCGCGGCCAGGTACGCCCCCGAAGCCCAGGGGACGTTGGCGCCGAGGAGGAGCTGATCTCCGGGCTCGGACTGCCACGACACGACCACGGTGCTCCCGAAGCCCGCGGTCTCTGCGGCGAAGCCAGCAAACATCGTGGGCAGGAGGTTCGCTTTCTCGTCCTCTCCGGGTTGGGGGCTGAGGGAGCCCTCGAGCCACGCGGATCCTTCGAGGTCGCGCACCCCGGTCGCGAGCCAATCCTCGACGGTGTTCCTGAGCAGCCGCGGGCCACCATGGGTGCCAGCGTAGCTCGCCAGCGCCCCATCCCAGCCACCGCTGTCTCGCGCCTCTGCGAAGTCCGCGTCCGGGACGCTGGAGGCTGCGATCTCGAGCATCGCGTCGAGCAGGGCGTCGAGATCGTCGGTCGACGACCCCAGTAGCGCGTTGGAGAAGGTGCCGATCCGATCAACGAGGAGGGTGGGCCAAGCCGGGGCCGCGGTCCTAAGATCGACGGTGAGCTCGAGCTCCACTCCGGTCATGCGCAGAGGGACGTCCGTCAACGGAACGGTGATGGTGCGGACTTCATTTCCTGTCAGCGGTGGGACGTCGAGGCAGCCACCCACCTTCTCCTCCCCACGAAGGGTCACCGCGAGCGCCCGCCCAGCCGGGATCTCGAGCGCCGGGTGGTAGCCGAATCCTGCCCGTTCCATGATGGATCCGTCAGCGGGGGGGGTCCCGGTGAGCGCGGCACAGGTGGTCGGCGGCGGGTGGGCGCTGGCCACCCAGAACTGGATCGGTCGCGATCCTCGGTATTCGGGGACGACGATCAACGTCCCTGGCGCGTTCGACGCCACGGAGACCTCGATCTCGGCCGCGGTCTGCGTACCCACCGACGCCCGGATCCGGAATGGCGTGTTGGTGACGTTGGTGGGCGCCGTGATCCCCACCGAGCAGGTTCCGTCGGGCTCGGTGGCGACCTCGGTGCTGTCGAGGGAGGCATCGAGCGCGTCGCCGAGGAGCGCGAAACGGACCCGATAGACCCCGGGCGGCTCGATCTTCACGTTGAGCTCGCGCGCCTCGCCCGGGGCCATCTCTAGCCCATCGACTGCGAACTCGACTCGGGTGGTTGGCGGTGCTGGCGCAGCCCCGCCGGCTCCGCCGACCGCCTCCTGGTCCATCCGGTGCGCAGGGTCACTGGTGCAGGCGATGGCGAGGGCGGTGAGGACAAAACCGCCCCCGCGCAGCACCAAGGAGGTGTTGCGCCGCGTGGCACCCGGCACCAAACCGGCGGCGAACCCTGACACTAGAGACCCTCTGAAGCGAAGCTTGAGTAGTTCAAGCGTAGGCGGCCAAGCTCGTGGCGCAAGGGATTGCTCGAACGAGCCCTCGGGCCGGGCGGCGGGGGGACGAAATCCAGTGGTTCGACGGGGGCCCGAGGGCTTGGGGGCGCGCCGTTTTCGCCTGCGCGTCGCGCCCGATGGTATTCTCGCCGCCGAATGGCCTCCGCCTCGGTCATCCCCTCCGCAACGAAGGTCCTGGTCGTGGACGACGAACCAGGGCTAAGGCAAATGCTCGGGATCCTGCTCCGCCGCCACGGCTACGACGTCATCGCCGTGGCCGGCTACGTTGCCGCGCGCGAGGCCATCGAGCAGGCCCCCCAACCCTTCCCGCTGGTGCTCACCGATCTGGCCATGCCCGATGGCTCGGGACTCGATGTCCTCGCCGATGCCAAGCGCCGCGCCCCGGCGACCGAGGTGATCGTGATCACGGCGCATTCCACGGTGGAAAACGCGGTCGAGGCCGTGCGGGCGGGTGCCTACGACTTCGTCCGCAAGCCGTTCGAGACCTCGGAGCTTGTCACCCTCGTCGGCAAGGCGCTCGAGAAGCACGAAATCGTTCGGGAGATCCGGCGTTTGCGCGCTCAGATCGCCGCCTTGCCCGAGGTCGTCGGCCGTAGCCCGGCCATGCGGGCCGTGATGGATCTGGTCGCTCGCATCGCCCCGACTCGCACCACCGTGCTCATCACGGGTGAGAGCGGCACCGGGAAGGAGCGGATCGCGCGCGCCATCCACGAGAGCTCGGAGCGGCGAGCCGCCCCGTTTCTGGTGGTAAACTGTGGAGCGCTACCCGAAGCGTTGATGGAAAGCGAGCTCTTCGGGCACGAGAAGGGCGCGTTCACGGGGGCTTCGTCCCGCCACCTCGGGCTGTTTCGCGAGGCGGACGGGGGGACGTTGCTCCTCGACGAGGTCGGCGAGCTGCCGTTGGCGCTGCAGGTGAAGCTGCTGCGCGTCCTCCAGGAGCGGCGTGTCCGTCCCGTGGGCGCGACCCAGGAGGTCCCGGTCGATGTCCGGGTCCTCGCGGCCACGAACCGGGACGTGGCGGCCGCCGTCGCAGCCGGGACCTTGCGGCAGGATCTCTATTATCGACTCAACGTGATCCAGATCGAGCTCCCGCCGCTCCGCGAACGCCGCGACGACATCCCCGCGCTCGCCGAACGGTTCATGCGGCGCTTCGCGGAGGAGATGGGCAAGGATGTGGTCGGGTTCACGCCCGACGCGGCACGCGCCCTGGCCTCTCATGACTACCCGGGCAACGTGCGCCAACTCGAGAACACCGTCGAGCGGGCCGTGGCGCTGGCCGGGGCGCGAGCCATCGGACTCGGCGACCTGCCGCCCGAGGTCGCTGGCTCGGTGGGGGAGGCGAGCGCGTCGCTGCTCGAGCTGCCGGCGGATGGCTGTGATCTCGACGCGGTGCTCCATGAGGTGGAGCGCCGCCTGCTCGTCGCCGCGCTCGATCGTTCGGGCGGGGTGCGGACGGCAGCCGCGCGCCTCCTCGGCGTGTCCTTTCGCTCGCTGCGCTACCGGTTGGGCAAACACTCCCTGGCCGAGGTGGTGGACGAGGATGCGAGCGACGACCCGCCCTCGGCGTGACGACGCGGGGCGACCCGGTCGGTGTCGGGTGCGCGGGGAGGTGAAACGGTGTAGCCTTGGGACGATGGTGGTTCGGCGAACGCGGCGCGGTTTCACCCTCACCGAGCTGATGGTGGTGGTTGCCATCGTTGGGATCCTGGCGGCGCTCGGAGTCGCCGGGATCCGCAGCCATCTTACCAAATCGCGCTCGGGCGAGGCGATGTCGATGATCCAGGCGATCCGCGCCGCGCAGGAGCGCTACCGCGCGGAGAGCGGCGCCTACCTCGATGTCTCGGGGACGGGACTGAGCGACACCATCTGGTTCCCCGAGGGCCGCACGCCCGACGCATCGCGCGTGGCCTGGGGCGCGGCGGCGCCGACGGTGACCTCCAGCCGGTGGGCGCTCCTCGGCGTGCGGGCACCAGGGGAGGGGATTCGCTTCATCTACATGACGCGGGCTGGCCCGGCCGGGACGCTCGTAAACGACAAGGTGAGGTTCGCGAGGACCGAGACGGCGACGGCCTTCACCACCGTCCCGACCCAGGACTGGTACGTCGTCGAGGCCCGCGGCGACACGGACGGCGACGGCGAGGAGATCTACTTCGTCGCCTCGAGCTTCAGTCCCGATCTCGTCACCCTCGGCAGCGACTGAGTCGAGCGTTCTGCCTACGTGGCCGTGGTGGGTTCGAGGCGGGTCAGGTGGTGGTGTGGGGTCGACCGTAGGTGACGCGAGTCGGATGCACGCCAGTCCCTGACAGCGCGATATTTGTCACTCCTTCTGGCAGCCCTGACAATTTGCGGCAAGCGCGCTTGCCTCGGGTCGAGACCGAGGCTGGCGAAGGTTCGAATCGCCTGCGATCCTGGGGTCCCCCGTGGCGCGTGGTACCCGGCATGGCCAATGCATCGAGCGCAGGGCGGTTGCTCATGGATCGTCACCCATCCGGCTCGCGAGGCTTCACCTTGGTCGAGCTCATGATCGTGGTGGCGATCATCGCCGTGCTCGCCGCCATCGGAACGTATGGAGTGCAGGCCTACATCCGCCACTCCCGGACCTCCGAGGCCTACCACATGATCACCTCCATCAAGGCGGGCGAAGAGGCGTATCGCGACGAGACCTTCGCCTACCTCGACGTATCCACGACCTACGACAACCGCGCGCCCGCGGCGCCGGGCCCGGGCAAGCGGGGCTTCGCCTACGGGGTGGCGAGCAGCACGTTGCTGCAGAACTTCGCGGCCATCGGGGTCCAACCGAGCAGCCCCGTGGTCTTCTCTTATTCGGTGGTGGCGGGCGCCCCCGGCGCCGCTCCCGCTGCCCCGCATCCCGACAACGACTATAACTGGGTGGGCCAACCTGCCCCGGGACCTTGGTACGTCGTCTTGGCGGTCGGCGACCAGGACGGGGACGGAACCTACAGCTACTTCGTGGGATCGAGCTTCACGGACGAGATCTCGCGCCACGACCCACGTGAATGAGCCCCGTTGCCGGGGCGAAGAACGATGAGAGCTCACCGCGGCGCGGTCCCCCGTGCCCCGGCTCTGATGGCGGCAGGACCGGTGGGGCCTGTCGTCGAGAAGACCCACCGAGTCTAGAACCAAGAACAGGGAGACATCAAGAATGGCAATCAGAAGGACCTTGCGACGAGGCTTTACCCTCGTCGAGCTCATGATCGTCGTGGCCATCATCGGCGTGCTCGCGGCGCTCGCCATCTACGGGGTGCGGCAGTACCTCTTCAACGCCAAGACCGCCGAGGCCAAGGAAGGCCTCGGGCGCATGTCCAAGGACGCCGCGGCCGCCTTCAACAGCGAAGGGATGCCGGGGGCCGTGGTGGCGCTCACCAAGACGGCCACGAGGTCGGCCCGCATCTGCATGGGCACTACCACGGTTATCCCAACCTCAAACCAGATCGCTGGCAAGAAGTATCAGTCGTCCCCCACCGACTGGACCACCGTTGGCGACAAGGACACTGGCTTCCAGTGCCTTGGCTTCATGATGAACGATCCGCAGTACTATCAGTACGGCTACACCTCGACTTGCGCGACCGTCAGCGCCTGTGGCGCAGCGGACGCCGCGTTCACCACCCTCGCGCGGGGCGATCTGGACGGCGACGCCACGCTGTCTACCTTCAACATGCTGGGGCAGATCCAGGCCGCTACCAGCGGCGAGCTCGTGTGCACGGTGGCCCCGAACTTCTTGGAGACCGATCGCCTCGAGTAGCTGGCAGCCTCCAGACCTGGGCGGTCCTGGGACGCCGGGGGGCGTCGGCGCGGCGCGGGCAGGGACTTCGGTTCCTCTCCGCGCCGCACGCGCGTGCGCGATGGTTCTCGGCCGTCCCGTTCAGTGGTACGGTCTGCGTCGTGCGCGCCTTCACCCCGGTCGAGGCGGCCCTGGCGGTCGCCATCGGTGGCTCCGTGCTCGCCACGATGCTGCCGGCGTTTCTCGGCAACCTCCATGCGTCCCAGCTCGTCGAGGCGATGTCCGGTCTCGAGCAGATTGCGAGCCGGGCCTGCGCCCTCGCCGCCGGCCGTCCGGTGACCGAGGCCTTCCCGCCCTCGGTGGAGCTTACCCCCGCCAAGGTGCCGCGGGGCGAGCGCGTGCTCGACCCTCCGGGCACCTGGAGCCACCCGACCTGGCAGGAGCTTGGCTTCGCGCAGGCCTCACCGCATGCCTTCTCCTTTGGGTTTACGAGCGACCGCGGGGCCACGCTCGCCACCTTCCGGGCCTACGCCCACGGGGACCTCGATGGGGACGGGAACCTTAGCACCTTCTCCATCGTCGGGGCGTCTCCGGAGGGGGGGGCGCCGATCGTCGAGCCCCTGGGTATGCACCGGGAGGTCGAATGAGACGGCCGGTGCCCTGGGGCACGGTGGCCGGCCTGGCCGTGATGGCCGCGGGTGCGATCGGCATCGGGGAGGCGCGGGCGCTGGTTGCCGCCTACCACGGCGCGCTCCGGGAGGTGAGCGACGTCTATGCCCTGCCGAGCCCCGAGCAGACGGTGGCGGTGAGCCTCGGCCATCGGGCGGCGTTGGCCGATCTGATCTACGTGAGTACCCTCGTCTCCTATGGGATCCACGGGCAGGAGCGGCGGCGGTTCGAGTTCGCGAGCAACTACCTCGAGACGGTCATCGCGCTCGATCCAACCCTCCGCGACGCCTATTTTTTTGCCGACACCATCCTCACGCTCCAGAGCGTGCGGTCGCCGGTCGAAGAGTACCACAAGGCGCGAGCGATCCAGGCGCGCGGCCTCGAAGAGTTCCCGTACGACGCGGAGCTCTGGCTCACGGCCGGACAATTCCTCGCCTTCCTCGCGCCAGGGGCGTTCGAGGATCCCCAGGTACAGAAGGAATGGCGGGTGGCGGGCGCGCGGCTCATGGTGCGCGGCTGCACCCTCGCGGCGGACGATCCCATGCTCGGCAAGAAATGCTTCGGTGCCGGGCAGACCCTGACCCGGGCGGGCGAGCGCGAGGCGACCATCCATCTGATGGAGCGGCTCATCTCCTTGTCTGACGACCCGGACATCCGAGCGCGAGCGCGCCGCGCCCTGGAGTACGAGCTCGGCCAGAAGCTCGCGGCGGTCCTCGCCGACCGCCGGCAGCGGTTCGACGCCGAACAAGCCGCGGATCTGCCGTTCGCCACCGGGGACCTCTATCTGCTGATCGGACCGGCGACGGATCCGGCGCACTGCGCCGGCGGGAGCGCGGCCCTCGGCTGTGCCACGACCTGGCGCGCTTGGGTCGACCGTCTCGGCGAAGCCTTGTAGGCTAGCTCCTTCGGCTCATCCTGGACTTCTCGCCGACGACGGACGACCTGCCGGGATTCGAAGCAGATTTCGAGCCCTATCCGCGTTCGGCGCGCGCAGAGCCGGAGTGGAGCGAGCGCAGCCTGCTGCACGAGTCCACGGAGGACCACGGCCCGAGCCCGGCGAGGGAGCGCCGGAGGCACAGTGCACTGGCCGCGCTGGAAACGCGTCCGTGGGAGGCGAGGACGCGTTTCCAGCGCGGCCTCTGGAGAGATCTGCGGCCGGTTCGGTGCTCTAGGTCATTGATTGGACGCAGCAATCAACCTGATTTTTGCTGCTCCAGAGCAGAGGCGCGAAATCCAGACTCATGGGAAGCGCACCGCCGCGACGGCAGTGCCGCCGGCCTTGACCGTCACGCTCTGCATCTTGCGGCCGTACTCCGGGTGGACGAACACCACCGTGTGCGTACCAGCGGGACCGGTCCAGCGGGCAGGGGTCTTGCCCACCGGGCGTCCATCCACGAGGACGTTCGACGCTGGGATCGAGTTGATGCTGATCACGCCCGTTCCCCCAGCGGTGGCGGTGGCGGTCGGGCGCGTGGCAACCGGGGGCGGAGTCGGTCGGGGGCGGGTGTCGCGGACCGCCGGTGGCGGGGTTGGCGTCTCCGCGCTGTCGGCCTGAGTGAGGACGATCTCGAAGGTCTTCTCCGCGACCCCATCGTCGAAGGTGATGTCACGAACGTAGTCCTGGAATCCGGTCTTGGTGGCGACCACCTGGTAGGGCTTCTCGGGGGTGATCTCGATGGAAATCGGGAGCCGCGGCAACGGACGGCGTTCGTTCCCGCTGACGAGCAGGACTCGGGCCCCCTCGGCGTTCAGGCCCGGCTTGATCTTCGCCAGGCCCTTGACGACCTTGAGCGTCGGTTCGAGGGCGAGGACCTCATCCTTGGCCACCGTGACCTTCTTCTCCCACGGCTCGTAGCGGCCCCGCTCGTCGGAGATCCGGACGAGCACCTCGCCCGGCGTCATGTCGTCCATCGTCACGGGCAAAGGTCCTCGGTCCTTGCCGTCGACGTTGAGTCGGAGTCCGGTGCCGCGAGCAGTGATCCGGAGTCCGGTGCCGCGGGTCGGTTTGGCGAAGAGGATCTTGTGCGGGTCGTTCTCCCCTGCCTTGAGCCTGAGCGGCTCGGCCGCCGGAGAGTCGTACCCTGCGGCGGAGGCCTTGACGACGTAGAGGCCAGGGGCAAGGTCCGACAGCGTGCAGGGCGAGCGATCGCAGCGCTTCACCACGGCGCCATCCGCGTCTTCGACCACGACCTCCATCGCGTCGATCGCCGTGTTGTTCGGTCCGGCGGCGGTGATGAGCAGGGAGGCCTTGTCGAACGGCCGGTAGACGAAGACGACGATGGCCGCGATCGCCGCCACGGTGACGAACGCGGCGAGGAGAATGGGCCAGCGCGCGCCGGAGGGAGCGCGGTCGGGCGTGACGATCACCCTTGCCGTGGTGCCGCGGGTCCCCGATCGGGGCATCGCCGCGGCGGCGCCGCCCGAAGCACTCGCAATGGCCCCCGCTGCACCCAATCGATGCGAGCCCTGAGGGGGTGGAGCGCCCGCGGCGGGCGGTGGAGCGCCCGCCGCGGGCGGTGGAGCGCTGCGCAAGAGCGCACGGGCAGCGTCCTCGGGCCCGCCCTTCTCGTACACGCTCGTCTTCTCGTCGTCGTCATCCCAATCCATCTCCATCGGACCGGAGGCAGGGGCGGGCGCTGCGCGGCCAGGGGGAGGGGGTGGGGGAGGCAAGGAGCCGATCGGCTTGGCGCCTGGCGGTTGGGGACCGGTGGACCCCTGCCATGGGGGCAAGGGGGCCGGCGAGAGGCCCAAGCTGGTTGGTCCGTGCCCTGGTGGCGGGGGTAGGGCCGGCGCAGGTGACAGGCTGACCGGTGGCGGAGGTGGAGGCGGCAGGCTGACCGGTTGACCCGGTGGGGGGATGGCGATCGCCTGCGACTTCTGGGTGGTGGAGCCGGGATGGGGCGGGGGTGAGGGGATCGCTGGCAGCGAGGTCGTCGAGCCAGGCGGTGGCGGGGGTGGCGAGGAGAAGAACGGACCCGGCGGTGGCGGTGGCGGGGCAGAGGTGCGTGGGACGGGCATCGGCGGCGGCGGCGGCAAGGGCATCGAGCCCGACAGCGACACCGGTGCACGGCTCCCTGGCGGCACGCTGGGAGGCAGCGGCGCCACCCCCGGCAGGGTCTTTTGGCCGGAGGGGGGGAGGGGTGCAATCGGCGATCGTGCCGGCGGGGGAGCGGGAGCCGCGCCCCCATGCAACCCGTCGAAGACGTCGAGATCCGATCCGCCCTTGTGGCTCATCCGCGTAGTCTCCTCATTGCGCGCGGCGCGCCACGGGGGCGCGCAACGGAAAGGGGGTCGGCAGTGGTTTGGCGTCGCGAAGTGCGTTGCCCGCTGCAGCGCAGGTCCTGCCGAAGACCCGCAGATCTGCTCCGGAAACGGAGGCCCGAGCCTACCTCCAGAGGAGGGTCTTGGCGAGTTACATCCGCACCGGTCACGGCTCTCCTGGGGAGCCTCCCCATCTCAACCATCGGGTTCTTTCGCAGCGGGCGCGGCAACGGGGCTGGCTTCGGCCCCCTCCCCGGCTTCGGTCAAAGGGGTGGCGGGGGACGGACCTCCGGCCCTGTTCTTCTTGAAGTAGCGCACCCGCTTGGCCTGTAGCTTGAACCAGATGTCGGGATGGACGACCGGAGTCTCGGTGAAGATACGGCGTGCTCCAGGGGCCTCGGCACGGATCAGCAGCACGCTCTTGCGAGGCACGGCGACGGGGTGGTCCCCGATGTCGCGGGTGCCACCGATCGCGGCCCCGAGGACGCGGCCGAGCAGGACGATGTCGCGGCAGCCCAGGCGACCGAGCAAACCCGAGAGCATGACCCGGTCCGCGGTGTTGCCGGATCCGGTCGCCACCTCTGCATAGACGAGCATGCCCCCGGCGTCGATCCCGACCGCCCCTACCGGCGGCTGGTCCACCGGGTCGGCGGGTCGCCACCCGGTCGCGATGAGCGTCGCGTCCGCGGGCCGCTCCTGGGCGATGAGGAACCTTCGGGAGACCATGTAGAGCGAGGTGGTGCTCTCCGTGGATGGCGGGCGCTCGGGGACCGCGAGCACCAGCGCGTCGCGCGCGTCGGCTCCCTCCGCGACCTTCACCATGCGTGGGTCGACCTTGAGGAGGCGCACCTTCGTCTCGGGTCGAGCGCTGTCCGCGTGGACCCACGCCGTGGCGATGGCGTAGGGCCAGCCGTGTTGGTGGAGCCCGGCCACCCGCCACTGTCCCTCGTCGGCTTCGCTTGCTGCGAGCGCCGAGGCGACCGGCTCGCCCGGCAGGAGGTGGCGCAAGGTGAGGTAGAAGAAGTCGCGCGACTCGCGGTTGACGTAACGCGGGAAGTTCATCAGCCCCATGTTGCGGAGCATGCGCCGACCCCGATATCGCCAGCCCGGCATGTCGAGCACCTCACCCTCGGCCTCCCATTTCCGCTGCAGGGGACGACCGAGCGGTTGGACTTCGCTGGCGGGCCCGGCGCGATAAAACTCGAGCCCCGTGTGGCCTGCGTTCATGTCGAGGTGGATGCCATACGCGCACCGCGTTCGCTGCATGGCCTGGGCGAGGTTCTTGTCATCGGTGCTCGCCCCGTAGAAGTAGGCGATGAACCGCTCCTCGGTCATGCAGATCCCGCTCCGTGTGGTGCGCGACTCCTCCGTCCAGCCCTCGGGCACCCCGCCCCACCAGTTGCGCTGGTAGGGGTTCACCTTCCCGTCCATCACGAGCGGGGTCATGTTCTGGCGATAGGAGACGACGTGCGCGGGGATCGTGTCCTCACGCGGCCAGGTGCCGAACGCGTTCGAGCCGTCGTCGAGCAGAGCCACCGTCGCCGCGAACGGCTTCGGAGGCAGGTACATGACGCCGTCGGCCATCATTCCGTACTCGCCGTGCTCGGCTTGGAACCCGCCGTTCAAGCCCGCGAGCAACCTTCCCATCACCTCGGGCTTCCGAGGCACCAGACCGGGGCCCGTGGCGCCGGTGGCGCTCTTCGGCTCCACCGTGCCGCTCATCGTGTGAAGCTCGACCTGACGGGGATCCCAGACCGTAACCCAGATCTGATCGTACTGGCGCTTTCGGTCGACGCGAATGAAGGTGGTCGCGAAGGGCGCGGGCGCGCCTGGGTTCGTGCGCACGAAGGGGTCGCTGTCGAGGAGGCGCCACTTCCCTTCGCCATCGAGCGGCTTGGACATGACAAGCTCGAGGGGTCGCGGCGGCCAGCCTGTTTCCGGGTCCGTCGTGTCTGCCACCTTCACCTCGAGCAGGTCGCCGAGTTCGTCCTTCACCTCGGCGCTCCCGTCGTCACCCGTCACCGAGCCGCGGAAGCTATCCACGCGATCGAGGGCGGCGAACGCGATCGCCTTCAAGGCCTGCATCCGGTTGCTGCCGAACCAAGGGAGCGCCCGGATACGGTCCACCGCCCAGGTCACGAGATTGCCGGGCCGGGCCAGGTGGTGTTCCTGCTCCTGCACGAAACCCGCACCCTCCACGATCGAGGCGGCATCGGCCATCGACACCCGGATCCTGCGGTCGTCGGCCACGATCCAGAACTCCGTGGGGGTGAGGGCGAGGGAAACCTTGGACGCCGCCGGGTCGAGCTTGAACGTGCGGCGCGCGATCCCGGTGCGCTGGCCCATCTCCTGCAGGTTGGTGAGCTCTTGCTGCCACCGCTGGACCGGGGAAAACTCATGAAGCTCATCCATCTCGGTGGCGAACGGACCGCGGAGGTCAGCGAGCTCGACGCTGAAGGTCCGATCGTCGCCGATCACCCATGCGATCCGGTGCTCCCCGACGACTAGGCCCCGCTCGTCGACGGCCGAGGTGTCGGTGAGGTTGTGGCGGGCTACGACCCGCCGCAGGCGCCCTTCGGGAGAGAGCTCCGTGTGCACGATGAAGATGTCGGCTGGCTCGCCCTGGCGGTGGGCACGGATGACAGCGCGCGGCCGCGCGACCAGAGCCCCCAAGAGGCCTGGGGCCGGGTCGATGAGGTGCACCTCTTCGGGCACCACGGTGAGCCCCTCGCTCTTCAGCGCTTCGGCCACGGCCAGGGCGAGGTCGGGACTGAGCCCCGCGGTGCTCGGCGCATCGGGACCGACCGCGAACGCCAGCGCCACCAGCCACGGGAGCGGGGCGAGGGCAGTGAGGGGGTGACGGACGAGGACCATCGCGGCTGTCAGAGCAAACTGCTGGCGCCGTTACCATCTTCCATCGCAGGCGGCCAAGGTCGGCGGGCATCTCCGGTTGCAGAGAAGCTGCCAACTCGGTTGGCGCTACGGAATGCGCCAAGGTTCCGAAGGCCTTTCGAGCACCTGGGTCTGTGGGCCGATGATCCGGAATGGTTCGTGCTACCGTTCGGTCGATGGCTCGGTTGCCTCGCCGCGTTTTTATGGCGGCGCTCGTCCTGGTGGCGAGCTGCCTGTCGCCAACGCTCCCCCTGCCGCCACCGGCCAACCCCGAGGTAAGGAGCGTGGGCCAGGGTCTGGTCGAGCTCAGCGGCGAGGTCCCGGTGTCGGACGCGCAGGTGTTCGCCGCCAACGACGCGACGGGCGTCTATGCCGGGAGCGATGCAGAGGCTGGGCGGTACCGCTTCCGCATCCCGGCGGAGCCGGGGGATCCCATGCGACTCTGGTACGTAGATGGTCTCGAGAAGAGCTTCGAGGTTCCGTTCACCATCCCCGATCACCAGCTCCCCGTGGCTCCGCTGCCGACCGTGACCGCGCCCGACGTCGATGGGATCGTCGTCGTCACCGGTGGGGTCCCGGTCTCGCTCGCCACCGTGGTGGTGCGCCACGTCGAACGTGACGAGTCGATCTCCGCCACCGCCGATGCTACCGGTGGGTTCGAGCTGTCGATCGCCGCCGAGAGCGGCGACGTGCTCGAGCTCTGGTACGAGTCGGACAACGCGGTCACCTCCCCCCTGGCGTTTGCCGTTCCATGACCCCTCGACTGCTGCGGAGCCGGCGCGGGATCAGGCTCGGGCTCGAACCGGCCCGTTGAAGACAGTCCCTGAGCCGGCGGAGCCGGAACCGTAGAGGGCACCTTGCCATCAGCGGTCAGCTATCAGTTGTCAGGTAGAACCCGGTGCCCCTGATGGCCGATGGCTGACGGCTGATGGCCACGAGAACACTGAGACGAGATCCCGCCAGATCTGGCCAAGATCGCACCGCCAAGGGACTAGAACACGGTGCGCAGGGTCACGCGGCGGCCTTCCTTCGACCATCCGGCGAGCGTCGAAGGCATCGGCTCGCTCCGGAGCGGAGGCGGGTCGTCGATCACCTCGCCGAGCAGGTCGTAGTCCGCCGCCTTCGTGATCCGCACCCTGCGGATCTCGCCCGAACGGACCTCGGCTCCCGAGAGGTAGACGCAGCCATCGACCTCCGGCGCCTGGCCATAGTAGCGCCCGACCATGACGAGCTCATGCTCCTCGCTGGGGCCCTCGACGAGGACGTCGAGCTCGCGACCCACGAGCGCCCGCAGCCGTCGCCGGCTCACCGAGCACTGTAGCTTCATCAGCTGCCGCGCCCTGCGCTCGGCCACCTTCGCCGGCACCTGATCTGGAAGCCGGGAGGAGGGCGCATCGAGCTCGTTGGAGTACCGAAACACCCCGACTCGGTCGAGCTTGGCCCAGGCCACGAAGGCGCGGAGCTCGTCGAATTCGGCTTCCGTCTCCCCAGGATGGCCCACGATGAAGGCGGTCCGGATCACGACCTCGGGGATGCGTTCCCTGAGGGTCTCGATGATCCGCCGGAGCCGGGCTCTCCCGTGGCCGCGGCGCATGCGACGCAGCATCGCGTCGGCGGCGTGTTGCAGCGGCATGTCAACGTAGGGGACGACCCGCGGGTGCTCCGCGAAGAGCGAGAGGAGCCCCTTGGTCAGAGCGTCGGGGTAGAGGTAGTGGAGGCGTATCCAGTCGATCCCTGGCACCTCGGCGATCCTCGCCACCAACGATGGCAAGTCCTGCCGCGGCGCGAGATCACGTCCGTAGGCCACCGTGTCCTGGGCCACGAGGTTCACCTCCCGGACTCCTGCGCGGGCGAGCTGGTGCACCTCGGCGAGCAGGTCGTCGGGGGCGCGCGAGCGCTGCCTCCCGCGCAGGGAGGGAATGACGCAGAAGGCGCACTTCCGGTCGCAACCCTCGGCGAGCTTCACGTAGGCGCTCGCTCCCCGGGTACTGAGGCGCCGGGGGTCGCTCGCACGGATGAGCCAGCTGGCTGGATCGCCGACGGCCACGCGCGGAGCCGTTCCTGCCAGCACCTCGCGGAGGCGGAGCATGTCGCTCGAGCCGAGGAGGTGATCCACCTCCGGCAGGTCGGCGGCGAGCTCGGCCGGGTACCGTTGGCTGAGGCACCCGGTGACGACCAGCTTGCGGCACTTCCCCGTCGTGCGGTGCTGGGCGAGCTCCAGGATGGTGTCGATGGACTCCTGCCTCGCCGATTCGACGAAGCCGCAGGTGTTCACGACGATCACGTCGGCATCGGTGGGATCGGCGACGTGGCGATACCCGCACTGCTCCGCGAGGCCCAGCATCACCTCCGTGTCGACGCGGTTCTTCGGGCAACCGAGGCTGACGAAGTGGATGGTGCTCGCCCTTCGCGGCATTGAAGCCTAGGCGGCCTCGGTCATGGCCGCGGTGAAGCGCTCGAAGAGATAGAGAGCGTCGTGCGGTCCTGCCGCCGCCTCGGGGTGGTACTGCACGCTGAACGCGCGGGCGTCGGGGATCGCGAGCCCCTCGCTCGTGCCGTCATTGAGGTGTAGGTGGGTCGAGTGAGCCCGCCCCGCTAGGCTCGCCACGTCGACCACGAACCCGTGGTTTTGGAGCGTGATCTCGACGCGGCGGCTCACGAGATCCTGGACCGGCTGGTTGAGTCCGCGGTGGCCAAATTTTAGCTTGAAAGTTTGGGCCCCGAGGGCCAGCGCCAAGAGCTGGTGCCCGAGGCAGATGCCGAAGATCGGTCGCTTGCCCAGAAGCCCGCGGATGGTGCTGATGGCGTAGGTCACCGCCGCCGGATCGCCGGGACCGTTGGAGAGGAAGATCCCGTCGGGAGCGAGGGCGAGGATCTCCTCGGCGGTGGTGCTCGCGGGCACGCCGGTGACCCGGCAGCCGGCGTCGACCAAGCAGCGGAGGATGTGGCGTTTGGCCCCGAAATCCAGGGCGACCACGTGAAAACGAGCCCCCGTGGCCCGTCCGGAGGCCAGAAACGGCCGATCGCCCCCGAACGGCACGGCCCAGTCCTCGCGCGATTCAGTGAAAGCGTAGCGGCTCTTCGGGCTCACCTGGGCCACCAGATCGAGCCCTGCCATGCTGGGTGCGGCGCGGGCTCGATCCACGAGCGAGTCTGGAGCCTCGGTCCCGATGCAGCCGTTCTGCGCGCCGTGGTCACGAAGGTGCCGCGTGAGCCGCCGAGTATCGACGCCGCCGATGCCGACGACGCCATGGCGGGCGAGGTAGGGGTCGAGGTCCTCCACCGTGCGCCAGTTTGAGGCGACGGGGCTGGGATCCCGGACGATGAAGCCCGACACTCGGGGTCGGCTGTCGAGGCTCTCCGGATCGCGCCCGTTGATGCCCGTGTTGCCGATGTGGGGGGTGGTCATCGTCACGAGCTGGCCAAAATAGGAAGGATCCGTCAGGACCTCCTGGTACCCCGTCATCCCCGTCGTGAAGACCACCTCGCCGGTCACGCTGCCCGCGGCGCCCCACGCGGTGCCCGAGAACACCGTGCCGTCTGCGAGTGCGAGGTAGGCCCTTCGCGGTTCGTTGCTCAAGCTCTGCCTCCGGCTAGATCGTGGACCACGGTGCCCCCCACCAGGGTCATTACGGCGCGACCGACCAGGGTGCGGTCGAGGAAGGGCGTGTTGCGACTCTTGGTCGCGAGCCGAGTCGTGGCAGGAGTCCACGCGAGCTCTGGATCCACCAGCGTGAGCTCGGCGAGGGCCCGCTCCTGCAAGGTGGGCGCCGAGATCCCCATGATGCGAGCCGGCTGGGTGGACATCGCGTCGAGCAACCGCCCGAGCGATAGGGTGCCCTCGCGCACCAAACCCAGCATCAACGGCAGGCACAGCTCGAGTCCGACGAGCCCCGGTGCCGCCTCGGCGAATTCGCAGTCTTTCTCCAGCGAGGACTGCGGCGCGTGGTCCGTCGCGATGACATCGATCGTCCCGTCGGCGAGCGCGGACCGCAAGGCAGCCATGTCCTCGGCCTCTCGCAGCGGCGGGTTCACCTTGCAGGCCGTGTCATAACCGAGCACCGCCTGGTCCGTGAGCAAGAGATGATGGGGAGTGACCTCGCAGGTGACCGATATGCCCCGCGCCTTCGCCTCGCGCAGGATCCGGACGGCCCCCGCGGTGGAGATGTGGGCCGCGTGGTATCGGGCCCCGACGTATTCGGCGAAGAGGACGTCCCGGGCGATGATTGCGTCCTCGGCGACTCGCGGCCACCCTCGCAACCCCAGGCGAGCCGAGATCTCTCCTTCGTGCATGAGGGCGCCCTGGGTAAGCTCGTGGTCTTCCGCGTGCTGGATGATGGGGAGGTTGAAGTTGCGGGCGTACTCGAGCGCACGCAGCATCATCGTGCTCGAGGTGACGCAGCGACCGTCATCGCTCGCCCCGACCGCGCCGGCTGCCTTGAGCTCGGCCAGCTCCGTCAGCTGCTTGCCCTCAAGGCCCCGCGTGATGGCGACGATCGGGTGGAGGCGGGCACCCGTACACTCCGCTCCCCGCGCGAGCATCAGCTCCGTCACCGCTCGCGTGTCGTTCACGGGGTTGGTGTTGGGCATCGCGCAGACGTGCGCATACCCTCCGGCGGCTGCGGCCGCGAGCCCCGATGCGATGTCCTCCTTGTACTCGTAACCTGGCTCCCGCAGGTGCACGTGCTGGTCCACCAGGGCGGGGAGCAGCCAGCACCCACCGCCGTCCACCACCCGAACGCGGTCGTTGGGGGTGAATCCCTGACTGGCCCCAGGGCCGATCCGGGTCAGGAGCCCACGCTCGACGACCACGTCACAACGCTCGTCGCGTCCCACCGCGGGATCGATGGCCCGCACATCCCGGAAAACGAGTGCATCCGTCACGGCAGCCGGGTCTTAGCACGGTGACGCGAGAGTGGGCAGGGACCCGGACTCCCCTTGCCGAGGGCTCGGGTCGTGCGCTAGACGGACGGGCCCCTGCTCGACGGTTCCCGTCGGCTGGGGTACCTAGGTGCCGGACCCCAGCGGGGAATGGCGCTGGCCTCGCGAAGGTGGCGGAACTGGCAGACGCGCCAGATTCAGGTTCTGGTGCCGGCAACGGCGTGGAGGTTCAAGTCCTCTCCTTCGCACTCCAAGACGCCGCGGTGGGTTCCACCGCGGCGTTGTTCTTGCTGGTGGCGTTACCTCGCTCGGCCCAGGCTCAACGCCCGGGGAAGAGGACGTGGAGGGCGAGGAGGGCGAGCACGAGCGCCCCGATCGGCACCAAGAACCACCCGATCACGTGCCACCACGCACGGGTGAGGTTCGTTCCGTGGCGCTCTGCGCAGGCGAAGCAGATCGCGTAGGTCTTGGCGCCACCCTCCGTGAGCAGGCAGCAATCACCGCACAGCGGGGCATGACAGCGGGCGCACGGCCCGACCGCGAGCTTGCCGCAATGGACGCAACGTTCGTGACCGGGGCCAGGGTCGCCGAGCGTGAGCATGGACACGGTCGGAGCCTAACCCGCTGAAGCCAGAACCAGACAGGCCATCAACGGTCGGCGGTCGATGGCCAACGGTCGGCGGTCGGCGGCCAGCGGCCAGCGGTCAGCGGTCAGGCAAGACGCGGAGAAGGTCGATGCCGGCGGCTGATGGAAGACTGCAGAGAACGCCCTGCGGAATTCCCTGGCAGGTTCGGTCGAGATCGCGCCGCCAACCGGATAGCGCACCGATCGAGTTGCCGTCGGCAACGGCAGCGCCAAAAACCCACCTGAAGTAAGCCCCAGGCTTGCCCACTCGGCGCCGCCGAGCGAGGCCCGACGTGCCTCGCTTGGGTTCCTGTGCAGGGCGAGCGACCGGGGTTCCCCGCCGTCGAGCCCATGGGCCGGGTTGGCGGGTGAACGCGGGGTGGTTACGTTGGGGCCCCATGTTCGAGCGCGGATACCTGACGGTCGCCAGCGTCCGGGGCGTGCCCTTGCGGCTGCACTGGTCGACTGCCCTGGGCGCTCTGCTCTTCGGCGGGCTAAGCTTCGCTCCGGCGGCGTGGTTTGCCTTCCTGGTGCTCGTGGTCCTGCACGAGTTCGGCCACGCCCTCGTCGTATGGCGGCTGCGCCATCGGGTCGTTTCGATCGACGTTACCGGTTTCGGTGGCCTCTGCCGGTGGTCGGGCCTGGCGACCCCCTCGGAACGGGCCCTCATCGCCTGGGGTGGCGTGCTCGCGCAATCGGTTCTGTTGGTCGCGGCGCTCGCGCTGGCGCTCCTCGGGGTCTGGGGGACCGTTCCATTCGGCGCCGAGCTCGCGCACACCTTCGTCTGGACGAATCTCTGGCTCATCATCCTGAACCTCTTGCCGTTCGCGCCGCTCGATGGTGCCGAGGCATGGCGGCTGCTCTCCGAGCTCAAGAGCCTCCGGCGGAGGTCGTTGCGTGCGCGGGAAGGGCGGGAGCTGCTCGAGCAGATCCTGGCGCAGCCCGCGCCGCGCCGCGCGCCACCCAGCGAACCAGCGACGTCTCGCGCCGCTCATCGCGGACATTCGGCTGCCCAGGAGCCGTCTCGACGCGATGCTCGCGATGATACCGGGGCGACTCGCGAGCTCGCCGACCGTCTGCGCCAGATCGGAGACGAAGCGGGACGAGCTCGCCGCGGCGGGGATCACTGACCGAAGCAGCGCGTCGTCAACGACGCTTCACTGGTTGGACGGTCGCGTGTCGAGACGGGAATCGCGCTCCGCGGGAGCTCATCCGGTGTGGCAGACATCGATGGGTGAGTTTATCAATTCGAGTCACCGGATAGCGTGAAACCGAGCGTGCTGGACTCCATGACTCGATGAGGAGCGCGACACCGCGATCAGGCTCGGGGCGTTTGCCGAGCGGCTCCTCGCTCCATTCCTTCGCCATGGGATCGCGACATTGCTGCTGGATTGCAGCGGTTCTTGCCGCCCGCTCCGGTCTTGGCCTCGTTTGGCACGAGACCTGCTGCGGGCGATGGTCGGGGTCAGACCGGCCCTTCCCACCGATTGGTTGCTTGGAGGATAGATGCACACTCTGAAGAGTCTCATGGCGTTGTTCGCGATCGGATCCCTGATCCATGTCACCGCCTGTACCGACGACGGCGACGAAACGACCACCCCCGCCAGCGGCGGCATGGCGGGCGCTTTCACGGGGGGTGCTGCCGGTACCGATGAGGGTGGCGACGCCGGTGCGTCCACCGGAGGAGCGGTCGTGACCGGAGGCAGCGACGCGGGTGGTGCGGTCGTGGCGGCTGGCAGCGACGCCGGGGGCGCGATGGCGTCGGGCGGCAATGATGGCGGGGGCGTGCCCGGCGCAGCCGGTGGCGACGCCGGGGGCGCGATGGCGTCGGGCGGCAATGACGGCGGGGGCGCGCCTGGCGCGGCCGGTGGCGACGCCGGGGGTGCGACGGCGACGGCCGGCAGCGATGGCGGGGGCGCGCCTGGCGCAGCTGGTGGCGACGCTGGGGGCGCGACTGCCACGGCGGGCAGCGATGGCGGCGGAGCGGAGGCGGTCTCCGCTGCGGGCGCCCACGGCTAGAGCAGCAATCACGTTGATTGCTGCGTCAAATCAACAACCTAGAGCATCGAGCCGGCAGCAGACCTCTCCAGAGGCAGTGCTGGAAACGCGTCCTCGCCTCGCACGGACGCGTTTCCAGCGCTGCCGTTGCTGTCGGCAACCTGATCGGTGCTCTAGCGCCGCGAACGGGATGCTGGGGGCCGACCGTGCTCGGGGACGGCGCCCGGCGACGTCGCGGCCATTCCGGTCGCACCCTTGCGTGGAGACCACGCCTCTGAAAAGCTCGGTCCGCATGAGGCATCTCTGGCTCGGAACGACGTTCTTGGTGGCTGCGTGCGGGCCGGGGCTGCGGGGTACCGTTTCGTTCGAAGGCCGTCGAGCCCCCGTTACCACGACCGCGGCCGGCCTCGTCGAAGCTAGCGTGCTGCCGGCGAGTCACGAGCGCATCGGCTCGGTTCGCGCGGGATGCACCCTCACCGAGCCTTTCTCCCGAGTGGAAGGGGCCTGGCTCAGCGACGTGGACTGCCGAGCCTCGCGCCTCCGGCAGTCGTTGCGAGAGCGCGCCGCGGCGGTGGGCGGAGAACTCCTGGTTCGGCTCGAGTGCCGCTCCGAGCCTCGCGGCGCCGCCCACAATGTCGAGCGAAGGTGGTTGTCCTGCGCCGCGGAGGTGGCCCGTTCGCGGCGGGGTGGATCGCGGGTCGACACCCCGAGCAGCGGTGCCGGTGACCGATGGCCCGGGACGGCCAGCGCGGTCGAGGCGTGGTCGATCAGGGTGGATTTCACGCCGGCAGACGGGATCGAGGCGCGGCCAGCGCGGCATCCTGACTCGGTGCGAGAGCGCGCCGAGATCCCCCCGAGCCATGTCCGTCTCGGGGGGATCGTCACCCAGTGCGAAGAGGGGTGCTCCGAACGGGGCGGGTTCGAGGGTTTGCTCGCGACCGCGGCACGCGCCGGCGCTTCCGACGTGGCCGAGGTGGCGTGCACCGCTCGCGGGTCGGGCTGGGTTTGTACCGGGAGCGCCATCGGGCATCGCGTGGATCCGGTGGAGGATCCCGCGGCGCGGTGAGCCATGGTCCGACGAGGCTCGGGTGACCGCGCCACGGGGGCGAGCGGGGACCGCGGGCAAAAATGCGGCGGCGAACCCGGTCCGGATCGCAGCGCGGGTACGATCTGCTATGGGACCAGCGCCGGATGGTTTCACTGGCGTTCGTCGAAGGGACCCTGGAGATCCGTGGTGTTGCCCAGGGTGACGCGTTGCTGCCGCCGTGCTGCGCGTGGGATTCGCGCACCGGCTGTTACCGTGCTCGGGCTTGTGACTACGCGGCGACCGTTCTCGCCCTGAAGCGCGCGCACGTGCCCTGCGACGACCGCGCACGGCAGTACACGGAGCTTGCCGTCCCGCTCCGGGTCGCGCGGGAGCCTCGGCCGTTCCAGACCGAAGCGCTCGCCGCCTGGATCAGTGCGCGTGGGCGCGGGGTGGTCGTGCTGCCGACTGGCGCCGGCAAGAGCCACGTCGCCGTGCTGGCGATCGAGGATCGTCGAAGGGCTGCCCTGGTCGTCGCGCCCACTCTCGATCTGGTGCGCCAGTGGTACGACCTCTTGCGTACGAGCTTCAGTACCGCCATTGGCGTGGTCGGTGGGGGCGAATACGACGTGCGAGAGCTCACGGTGACGACCTACGACAGCGCGTACCTCCATATGGCGCACCTGGGTGCGCGGTTCGGGCTGATCGTCTTTGACGAGTGCCACCACTTGCCCGGCGCAAGCTACGCGCTTGCCGCGTCGCTGTGCTTGGCTCCGTACCGGCTGGGGCTCACGGCCACGCCCGAGCGAACGGACGGTCGCGACGCGCTGATCGAGGAGCTCGTCGGTCCCACGGTGTACCGGCGGGATATCCTCGAGCTCTCGGGCACCTATCTCGCGGACTACGACACCGAGCGCCTCACGGTCGCCCTCGCCCCCGACGAGCGTGTCGAGTACGAGGCGGCGCGCGCGACCTACCTGGCGTTCGTGCGCCAGCAGGGGATTCGCCTCGGGACGGCCCGGGGGTTCTCGGACTTCATCATGCGGTCAGCCCGGAGCGACGCCGGGCAGCGCGCGATGCGCGCGTATCGCCGGCAGCGCGAGCTCGCCTTCGCTGCCCCCGCCAAGCTCGACCTCCTCGCCCACCTGCTGGAGCGCCACGCGCGGGAACGAACGCTGGTCTTCACTCAGGACAACGCGACCGCCTATCGAATCTCGCGCCAGTTCCTGGTTCCCGCGATCACGCACCAGACCCGGGTGAAGGAACGGAGCGAGATCCTCGAGCGGTTCGCGAGCGGTGATTACGGCGTGGTCGTCACCAGCAAGGTCCTCAACGAGGGGGTCGATGTCCCGGACGCGAGCGTCGCGGTCGTGATCAGCGGGAGCGGATCCGTTCGTGAGCACGTGCAGCGTCTCGGCCGGATCCTCCGTCAGCGCGACGGGAAACGGGCGGTCCTCTACGAGATCGTCACCGCCGACACGGCCGAGGCCTTCACCAGCGCCCGGCGCCGGGACCACGACGCCTACCGAGGGTCGTGAGGCAAGGAGGACCGCGATGCTGACCGCCGACCTCGTGCGTGGACGGGTGCAGGGCGGTTGCCTCGTCGTAAGACGGTTCGACGCGCGCCATCGGGCCAGCGCGATCGAGCTCGCGGAGGCAGTGCTCACGGTCGCTCGGGAGCAGGTCGGGACGACCCGCGAAGAGCTACGGGAGGCATGGGAGGCGTGCGGGCGGGGCGCTGGCGAGCGCAAGCTGCTCCAGGGCCTGTGCAAGCTCGTCGAGGACGGCGCGTCGTTCACGGAGGCGGACAGCGAGGATTCCGTCGGGCTTCGGCGGGCCGTCTTCCGCCGCGCTTCGGCTGCGCGTCGCGTCGACGACACCGCGAGCTGGCGCGCTGCCGAGTTCGACCGCGGGGCGGTCCTCGCCAGCGTGGCCGCGGAGCGGGGAACCACCGTTGCGGCGATCGAGGCGGCGCTCTACGCCGATCTCCGTGGCGCGCAGGCGTTGCTCGCGGTTCCCGCCGAGACCCCAGCCGCACTCGTCGAGCGGTACGAGCGAGCCAGCGTGCAAGCGGTGCTGTTGCGCGCAGTGCGCGTGGTGGCGGATGTGTGGTGCGGACCACAAGTGGCGCGAGCGATCTTTCACCGGTTGAAGTTTCACCGACTGCTTCACCAAATCGACCGTATCGACAACGCTGCGTACCGCATCACCATCGACGGCCCGTACAGCCTCTTCGACGCCGTGACCAAGTACGGCCTCGAGCTCGCCTTGGTGCTGCCCGTGCTCGAGGCGGCCGATCGGCTGGAGCTCGAGGCGGATATCCGTTGGGGGACCGAGCGGCGCCCCCTCGTGTTTCGACACTCGGTGCGACACCCACCCCGCGCGGGCGACCAGGAGGTTTCCCGGCTCGGCACCGAAGCCGAGGAGCTGATGGCGGCGTTCCGCGGTCTTGACACCCATTGGGGGGTCGAGCCCGCGAGCACGGTGCTCGATCTCCCCGGCGCAGGGCTGGTGGTTCCCGACCTCCGCTTCTCGCACCCCGACCTCGAGGGGCCCGTCTTCCTGGAGGTGCTGGGGTACTGGAGTCGGGCCGCCGTCTGGCGGCGGATCGAGCTGGTGGAGGCGGGACTCCCGTACCGGATCCTGTTCGCCGTCTCGAGCCGTCTCCGGGTGAGCGAGGAGGTCCTCGAAGAGAGCTACTCCGCCCGGCTCTACGTCTTCAAGGGGATGATGAGCGCGCGCGCGGTGGAGCGCAAGCTCGAAGCGCTTCTCTCGGACGCTCGTTCGCGTTGACGCCGAGGGCGCCGCGACCGGCGCCCCAGCGACGACGGGACTTTCCTGGATCTTGCCTCGAGCCGCATCCCGGCGCGATGCTGTTCGGCAATGACCGAGCCGTTGGCGCCCGAGCGTTCGTTGATGAACCGGTGGTGGCGTTGGGCGATTCTTGGTTTCTTCAGCGCTTGGGTGGTGGCGGGGATCGACTTCGGGTTGACCGCGGCGGAGTTCCCGGCGGCGGCGAGCGACCTTCGGGGAGCGGTCTTCGTGGTGGCCCTCCTGGCCGGGCTCTATGCGTTGGTCGCGGTTCCCGTCGCGGCGATAGCGGGCTCGCTCGACGTGCCCAGCGTCACTCGCCGTCTCCCCTCGGCACCGAACCTGGCCGCAGCATGTCTTTTGGCGCCGTTCAGTGCGCTGGTCATCACGTGCTTCGAGAAGCCGCTATTCGCGGCCAGGATCGAGTTCGAGCGGCCATTGGTGCTCCTTCGGTTCGTCCTGCTGGCGATGGTGTCGGGTGCGGTCGCTCTCGCGGTCGAGCGGACGTCTCACATCTGCCGGCGCGGCGTCGCTCGCTGGCCGCGCGGCACCGCGCTGGGCGCCATCGTCGCCCTGGCGGTCGCGGGGATCCTCCTCCTCGTCTTGGCGCACGTCTCGTTTGCCTCCATCTACCAGTTCGAGGCCGCCGCGGGGGTGACGGCGTTGGCCGCGCTAGCGATGACAATCGCCCTTCGCCAGCTCGAGCTTGCGCCGTCAAGACGCCTGGGGGGAGCCACCGCGATCGGCGGTGGGCTCCTGATCCTGCTGGCGGTGTTCGTGCCGGGGACCGCGCGCGAGCACGCCCGTTTCGTCGTGATCGTGCGGGGAGCCGGGAGCGCCACGCTCGCCACGTTCGTTCGTGACCTCTTCGATCGCGACGGGGACGGCAGCGCTCCGAGCTGGGTCGGCGGGGTCGATTGCCGCGAGGGCGACGCCGCGGTCGGGCCCGGTCGCCTCGAGATCCCGGGGGATGGCATCGATCAGGACTGTCGGGGGGGCGACGCGCCGCTGCTCGACCCCCCGAACCATTTCGATCCGGGACCCCCTTGCGGCCCACGGTCGGAGCGACCGTCGGTTCTCTTCATCGTGGTGGATACGCTGCGTGCCGACGCGGTCAACCCCGAGACGACCCCGAACCTCGTCGAGCTCGCCGCGGGATCCCAGCGCTTCTCGCGCGCCTACTCGCCGACGAGCACGACGGAGACGACCTTCCCCGCCATGCTCTCCGGGCGCCCGCTCTCGGACACGGGGGCCCAGAACCCCGTGGTAGACGGCACGTTCGCGGTGGACGCGACGATCGCGGAGCGCTTCCGGGAGGCTGGATATCGCACGGCTGTCTTCAGCGACCTCGACTTCCACCCGTTCTCGCTGCGTGGGTTCGCCCAGCGGAACCCTTACTGGCGCGACGCCTCGGTGCCGAACGCGAAGCACGATCTTACGACGGTGGCGATGGCGCGCGGGGTGCTGGAGTTTCTCTCGGCTGGCGGGCTGCCGGCGTTCGTGTTGATGCACATCGCCGACGTACATGCTCCCTATCGAGCTCCGTCGGCCTCCGAAGACCGCCGCCGGAACTCGATCGACGCTTACCTCGCTGGCGTTGCGTACGTGGACCATCATTTGGGCGTCTTCTTCCGCAGCCTCCAGCGTCGGGATCTCCTCGCCGACACGGTCCTGGTGCTGACCGCCGATCACGGCGAAGAGCTCGGCGCGCGCGGTCGCGAGGGACACGGGGCCAACGTCTTCGAGGAGGGGGTACGGGTTCCCCTCATCGTTTTCGCTCCGGGGTGCCGCGCCGGAGTGTTCGACCAACCCGTGTCGACGACCCGAATCGGGCCCACGCTCGGCGCGCTTGCTGGGATCCGTGTACCGGGGATCGGGCTCTTCACCCCGACCGAGCTTCCCACCGTCACCGAGGGCGCCAACGAATCGGCGATGCACCTGCAGCGGGCCGTGATCGTCGCCCGGCACAAACTGATCGTCGACGTCCCCAACGGGGGTAGGATGCTCTTCGACCTCGAGGCCGATCCCGGGGAAACGCGCGACCTCCTTCGGGTCGAGCCGGACATCGCGGCCACGCTCGAGACCGCCTACCAGCGGTGGCTCGATGCGCCCGGTCGACGGTGATGGGTGACGCCGGCCCGTTCGGCTCGGGTTCGCTCCCTGGATCCAGCGGCTCAGTCTTCGTAGTCCACGGCTACCGAGGCGACGCGGAGTGGGATGAGGAACTCCGCGAAGGCGCGGTGCGCCGGGTGTGCCTGGTAGGCATCGTGGTCAGCCCGGGAATCGAACCGAGCGATCAGCGCGATGTCGTAGGACCGATCCTGCCGCAACCGATCCACGCCAACCTCGAGCGAGCGGAGTTCGGGGATCTGGCCCTGGAGGGCGAGCAGGCCTTCGCGGACACGGTGGGTGTCCGCGGCCGGGTCCTTCAGCTTGAAGAGGACGACGTGAGTGAACATGGGCCTCGCCGCGATCATGGCTCGCCGCCAGCAGGGACTACCGAGCTTGGCCTCGTCCAACGGCCCTGGACGGGCTCAACGGCCGGGCCGGTCGGGGAATCTAGTGTCCAGGGACAGAATTGAACTGTCGACACGTGGATTTTCAGTCCACTGCTCTACCAACTGAGCTACCTGGACAGCGGACCCCAGAGAATCCGGGGATCGCTCACCACCTCGGACGCAAGGTGTCCGAGCGAGGGGCCAAGTGTTTAGCCCACGTCACCACCGTTTCGCAACCGCTGAAGGGCGCTTGCGCACCGATTCCCACGGGTCGGCGGGGGGTCTTCGGCTTCTACGACGTCAAGCGGGAAGGGTTGGTTGGCGGTTGGTGGTCTTGGTGTGCGTCCTCGGTGGCTGCCGAGCCCGCGCCAGGCCTGCGGGGCAGGGGCCATATCCCCTGGCGGCGTCCGCCACTGCCAGCTCGGCGATGGGGACACCGGCCAATTCGCCGAGTTTCTTGCCAGCGGAGCCGAAGGCGGGGTCCCGGTTCGCCACCGAGACCGCTTGGCGCCTTGCGGGTAGCTTCGATCCCGAGGCGCTGGAAGAGCTAGCACTTGGCGAGGGCGCCAGCGGGCTGCTGGAGGGAGCGGAGCTCGGGGGAACAACGGGCCGGATTGCCCTGGCGGCCCTCCCCCACGCTCCGGATGCCGAGGCCGTGATCGGCGAGGTGTGTGGCTGGCTGACGGTTGCCGAACCGGAGGACGCTGGGCTCCTGCTCGCGGCTGCGCATGGGGTCTTGGCTCGGCCCCCCCACGGCAACGAGAGGTACGACGCGGTGGGTGTGGCAAGCTGCACGGTCGCGCTTGGCGCTGCCAGCGTCCGGGGCGATCTCGACCCGCAGCACCGCGATCTCGGTGTGAGCGCCCTCGCGATGCTGCGTGCCGCGGCCCCGCGCCCGGTCGAAAAAGGGCTATCCTCGGCCCCGTGAGTCCCACCTCTCCGCCGACCCCGTTCGTTTCCGAGGACTACCTGCGGCAGCTCTTGACGAAGGCCGTCAACGCTGGCGCGCGCGACGTTCACATCAAGGTCGGTCAGCCCCCGGGGGCTCGGGTGCGCGACGCCATCGTATACTTCCGACTCGACAAGGTCCGCGCTGAAGATACCTCCGAGGTCGCTCGACATCTCATTCGCGACGAGCACGTGCGGAACAACCTCGACTCGCTCATGGAGTACGATACATCGTACGCGGTCGAGGGCCTCGGTCGATTTCGCGTCAACATCTACCGCCAGCGAGGGACGCTCTCGGTGGTCATGCGTGCGATCCCGATCCGCATCCCGACCTTCGAAGACCTCGGTGCTCCTTCCATCTGTCAACCCCTCGCCGAGAAGGACCGTGGGCTGGTGCTAGTGGTCGGCGCTGCTGGCAATGGCAAGAGCAGCACCCTGGCCGCGATGGTGGGGCACATGAACCGCTCGATGTCGAGGCACATCGTCACCATCGAAGATCCGATCGAGTTTCTGCACATCGACGACAAATGCTCGGTCAGCCAGCGTGAGATCGGCCTCGACACGCAGAGCTTCGCCAGCGCGCTTCGCGCCGCCCTCCGGCAGGACCCCGACGTCATCCAGGTCGGGGAAATCCGCGACGGAGAGACCATGGAGATCGCGCTGAAGGCTGCCGAGACCGGCCACTTGGTGCTCTCGACGCTCCACACTCCCGACGTGGCGAGGACGATGAACCGCATCATTGCCCTCGCCGAGCGTGACTCCGATGACGTCCGCGAGCGAGTTGCCGATTCGATCCAGGGGATCATCGCCCAGCGGCTCCTGCCGCGCGCGGATGGGCAGGGGCTGGTGCTGGCCGCCGAGGTGCTCATCGCCACCGGCTCGGTTCGCGAGACGATCAAACGACCTCAGGGAAACCCGCCACTGAAAGAGCTGATGGAGAACGGTGGCGACATGTACGGGATGCAGACGTTCGAGATGCACATCAAGCAGCTGGTCCGTGAGGGGTACCTCGAGCGGGAAGTGGCTCGCGCCGCGATGGGCTTCTGACGCGCTCATCGATCTCGGTCGGGTGCCCGCGGCCCCGACTGGCGGGACGGTCCGTTGTCTGCCGTCGAGGTGTCGGAGTGCGGCTCAACGCCGACGCGCGAGGGCCTCGCGCACGAACACCCGCGCTTCATCGACGGAGCGGCCGACGAGTTGGTGCACCGCACCCGCTTCCGGATCGACGAGACTGGGCAGGATTGGGCTCGGGGCCAGTCGGGCGATCCCTCGATCATCGGGGCGCACCGGGTAATGGCCCTGAGCGCGACCCGTCACCACGTGTACCTTTCCCGGGTTCTCGCGGAGGAACAGCAAGGTGTGGGCGCCCTGTCGGAGCTCGGCCTCGCCGTGGACGATCTGGCCCCGGTCACCGATCCTGCCGCCCAGGGTCTTCACCTCGGCCTCGGCGTCTTCAGCGCCGAAGAGCGCCTCGTCCACCACCAACCGGGTGAAGCTCACGATGCGACGGGATCCGGCGATCATTTCCCAGCGGGAGCTCCTGGTCACGGGGGTTCCGAAGACGATCCGGTGGCTCTTCGTGACAAGCTCGTCGAGCGTGAGCGCCTTGGCGGTCGAGGCTGCGGAGGGGCGAACGAGGAGAGCCGTCAGGCTCAGCCCGACCAGGGATCCCAGGGCCTGCCGCCGACCGATTGCATCATCCATCGGGGTCGAGCGTACCACAGGTTCCTCGCTTCCACCCGACCCCTCTGGATCCGCGCCCCCGGGCGCTATATGTACCCCCATCACCACGCTCGGATCCCCCATGGAAGGCCACGGCCTCGATCAAGAACCGCTGCCGATCCTTCAGCGTCTCGCTGCCGGGCTGGTGGCGGAGCTCAAGCGCTACCTTGGCCGTCACGGGGCCGAGGTGAGGCAGATGATCGCGGCGGGCGGCAGCGAATGCGGCGAGATCGCCAGCGCCCGTCTCGCCAAGGTCTACGACGGACTCATCGGCTCGATGTTCCACGCCGTCCGGGCGGCGATGCTGCGGGAAGGCACCTGGCAGCCGGCCTCGGTCGCCGCTGTGGGCAGCTGGGGTAGGGGGGCGGTGAACTATCGGAGTGACCTGGATGTGCGCCTGCTATGTCCGGCGCACACGCCGGCGGCGGGAGCGGCGATCGAGGCTCTGCTCTACCCGCTCTGGGATGCCGGTCTCTCGATTGGGCATCAGGTCGTGACCCTGGAAGAGGTGACGGAGCTTGCCAGGACGGACCTGCCGACCGCGACATCGCTGCTCGATTGGCGTACGGTGGCGGCCGATCCCGCCTTCGACGTGGACCTGCTCCATCGCGTCTACGACCGAGTCTTCGGGGTAGGCGTGATCGGAGACTTCATTCAGCGCCTGGCGACGCGGGCGGAGAACCGGGTCGAACGGTACGGGGGATCCGTCTACCTGCTCGAGCCGGACGTGAAGAACGGGCCGGGAGGGCTTCGCGATCTCGACGTGGCGCATTGGGCTGCCCGGGCTCGGTGGAAGGTCAAGGGGTTGAAGGACCTCGTACGAGTGGGGGTGCTGGAGCCGCGAGAGCTTCGGCAGATCGTCCACGCCAGCGACCTATTGTGGCGGGTGCGCAACTTGCTGCACCACGTCGCCGGTCGCCGCTCCGACCGGCTGAGCTTCGATCGTCAGGAGCAGCTCGCGGTCTCGCTTGGCTACGGCGAGGGACCCCGGGGGGTCGAGGAGTTCATGAGCGAGTACTACCGCCACGCCCGGGCGATCACGCGTGCGCGCGACCTCATCCTGGGCCGCGCGACGCCAGGACCGACCCGCGCGCTCCGTTCGGTGAGCATCGGCAGCGGGCTTCGCATCACGCAGGGCGCGATGTCGCTCGACGACCCCGCGATGCTCGACCGGGAGCCGGCGCTGGCGCTCCGCCTCTACGGTGAGGCGCTGCGTCGCGATCTGCCCGTGTTCCCGTTCGCCCGCGATGCGGTGGCGCGTGCCGCGCTCTCCGGGACCTTCGCGGAGCGCCTGCGGGTCAGTCCCGAGGCCGTCCGGCTCTTCGTGCGACTCGTGACCACCACCGCACCAGCACGGGTGAAGCACCGGTCGCTCCTCCACGAGCTCCACGACGTGGGATTGCTCTTGGCGATGGTGCCCGAGTTTGCGCCCGTAGTGGGTCGAGTTCACCACGACATCTATCATGTCTACACCGTCGACGCGCACTCCGTGGCGGCGGTCGAACGGCTGGGACGGCTCTGTCGCGGTGAGCTCGCCGCCGAGTTTCCTCTCGCCTCCCGCCTGGCGGCGGAGATCAGCCGGCCGCAGGTGCTGTTCTTCGCCGTGCTCCTGCACGACGTTGGCAAGGACATCGGTGGGCGACAGCACGCCAGACGGGGAGCGGAGCTCGCCGAGGACATCCTCGCTCGGCTTGGCTTCACTCCGGAAGATGCGGTCGAGGTTCAGCACCTGATCGCGGAGCACCTCACCATGTATCACGTGGCGACGCGGCGCGACCTCGACGATCCGGCCACGATCGCCGAGTTTAGCCGGCACGTGCGGGGCTCGGAGGGGCTCCGCGAACTCTATCTTCTCACCATCTGCGACGTCTCGACGACCAGCCCCGAGGCGATGACGAGCTGGAAAGCTCGCATGCTCGAGGACCTCTACGTCGCCACCGATCGCACCATCAGCCAGGGCGCCGAGTCGCGGAACCGTGAGCGCACGGAGCGGATCCGGGAGCAGGTACGAGCGCGCTGGCGCGACACGGAGACGGAGTTTCTCGAACATTTCCTGGCCGCGATGCCGGAGCGGTATCTCTACGCGAACCTGGCATCGGCCATTGTCGAGCATGCCCGGCTGGCTGCCGAGACGATAGCGGACAAGTGCCGCGCCCGGCTGCTCGGCAGCGAGGATCCCTACTTCGAGGTGGCGTTCGTGGCTGAGGATCGTCCCGGGCTCCTCGCCCTCATTACGGCGACGCTCGCCGCAGCTCGGCTCGCCGTCGTAGGGGCACAGATCCATTCGTGGCGATGCCGGGACGGCAAGGTCCGTGCCCTCGACATCTTCTGGGTGCGGGCGTCGACCGAGGCGGATATCGACACGACCGTCCGGCGACTCGAGCGCGATCTCGGTCGGCTGCTCGCCGGGGAGCTTACGCCGATCGACCTCGGCGCTGGACTCAAGACGAGCGCGAGCGGAGGCTCGCGCCCCGCCCCGGAGGTCAAGATCGAGATCAATGTCGACAACCGCGCGGCGACGGCGCACACGGTAGTGGAGGTGGCCACTCGCGACCGCATGGGCCTCCTGTTTCGGCTGGCCACCGCCATCCAGGCCGAGGGGCTCACGATCTCCCTTGCCAAAATCAACACCGAGGGCGACCGTGTAGCGGACGTTTTCTATGTGCAGGACACCGCCCATGCCAAGCTCACTGACTCGGCGCGCGTCCAAAGCCTGACGAGTCGGATCCGGACCACGATCGAGGAACTGGAGAACGGGAGGATCACATGAATGGGGCGCGTATCGCTGGAATGCGGGCGAGAGCCTGGCTTACCCTGGCCGCGGTAGGGGTCCTTCAAGCGTGCGGCGGGGCAAGGCAGAAGCCCCCAACCGAGCCGGAGAATCCGCCGGCCTTCGGCGATGAGGGTGGGGGAGGCACGGAGTCCGTTCCTGCATCCAACGCCAGGGTACAGGCGGGGATTGAGGCCATCCAGGCCGGCGATTTCGCTGGGGCGAAGGCCAACCTCACCGAGGCCGTGGTCCAGGATCCCCAGGACCCGCAGGCGCCGTACTACCTGGGGGTGGCGCTCGAGGGCCTCGACGAGATGGACGCCGCCCGAGCCGCCTACGAGAAGGCATTGGCGCTCGATCCGAAGCTGCTCGAGGCACGGATCAACCTGTCCGGCATCCTCATCGACGAGGGGGAGGGCCAGCGCGCGGTTCCGATCGTGGAGGAAGGCCTGAAGCTCGCGCCCGACCACCCGGCGCTCCTCCTGAACCACGCCCTGGCGCTCGACCTGGCGGGGGACCGCAAGGGTGCGGTGGCGGCCTACGCGAAGGCGGTCGAGAAGACGCCCGACGACGCGACACTGCGCTACGCCTACGCGGAGAACCTCGCGCAGGACGGGCAGTCCGACGCGGTGAAACGAGAGCTGTCCCAGGTCCTCGGAGCGACCAAGGATCTCCAGCTCACGGTGGCGGCCGCGCAGCTTTCCAGCAAGGTGGGCGATCACGCGACCTGCATCAGCGTGCTCGACGGCGTCATTGCCAAGCAGGCCACGCCGGATTTTTACGTTCGGCGTGGACGCTGCAAGGCAGCCAAGGGCGACGGCAAGGGGGCCGAGGCGGATTATCGGGCGGCGCTGGGTCAGGACGCCAATTTCGCCGGGGCACAATACTACCTTGGCGTCCTGCTCGACGGGCAGGGCAAGGGGGCCGAAGCCAAGAAGGCATTCAACAAGGCGATCGAGACCGGAAAGGGCACCCCCTTCGAGGGGCTCGCCAGGAAGGCCCTCGAAGGATCGAAGTGAGCGCGGCTCCCTCGCCTGAAGGCGAGGGCTTCACGAGCGCGATGCCGGTCAAGGCCGGCACCATCCGCGCCCGTCAGGGCAACGTCGCGACAGGACCCGAGCGGCCGCCGCCTCCAGGCGGCGGTCGTTTGCACCAGACAAGAACAGAACCTCCCGTCTTCGGACGGGAGAGCTTCGCATTCCGGCCTGCGGCCTCCCAAAGGTTCCGCCCGGAGGCGGGGGTTTCCTCCCTCCCCGAACGGGACAATGGGCACCGGAGGGGCTTGACCCTCCGGTGCATCGTCAGCCGCCGGGTCCAAGCCCGCTCGTCCGTGGACTCGGCCCCACCCGAGGGCCGAGGGCGTCCCGGTAGCCGACTGGCGCATCGTGTCGGCGTACCGATGGCTCAGGTCTTGTCGCCGTCGGACTGGGCGGCCTTCACGATCTGCTCGACGAGGTGCGACGGGACCTGCTCGTACTGCGCGAACTCCATCTTGAAGCTGCCGGCGCCCTGGGTCAGCGATCGGAGGTCGGTCGAGTAGCGGAAGAGCTCCGACAGGGGAACATCGGCGCGCACCACGTGTAGGTCTCCCTCCTGATCCATGCCGGAGACGCGGCCGCGTCGCTGGTTGAGATCGTTGGTGATCGGTCCCACATACTCCTCGGAGGCGGTGACCTCGACGTGCATGATGGGCTCGAGGAGGATTGCTCCCGCCTTCTCCTCTGCCTTCTTGAACGCGAGGGAACCGGCGATCTGGAAGGCCATGTCGGAGGAATCCACGGAGTGGTAGCTGCCATCGAAGACCGCGCATTTCACGCCGACCACGGGGTACCCGCCGAGCGCGCCCTTCTCCATCGCCTTCTTCACGCCGGCCTCGACCGAGGGGACCCACTTGGTAGGGATCACGCCACCCTTGATCTCGTCGACGAACTCGAAACCGTCGCTACCCACCAGCGGCTCGACCCGTATCCAGCAGTCGCCGAACTGGCCGTGTCCACCCGATTGCTTCTTGTGGCGACCCTGCGCCTCGACCTTGCGGGTGATCGTCTCGCGGTAGCGGATGTGGGGCGCGCCCCAGTCGAGCTCGACGCCGTAGCGTTCCTTCAAGCGACCAGCCACGAACTCGAGGTGTACCTCGCCCATCCCGCTGAGGATGGTCTCGTTGAATTCCGAGTCGATGTGGTAGTGGAGCGTCGGGTCGGTGAAGCAGAGCTTGTTCACCGCGGGCCCCATCTTGTCCTGGTCCTTGCGGCTCTTCGGCGTCACCGCCACTGAGTGCACAGCGTTCGGCATGCGGAGCGGGGCGAGCTTGACGGGCTTGCCGGCGGCGAGCGTGTCGCCGATGTTGCTCGCCTTGAGCTTGGGAACAGCGATGACGTCGCCGACGGTCGCGTCGGTGATGTCCTTCTTCTCGCGGCCCTCGATGCGGATGGGGTGCCCGACCCGCTCCTTGTCGCCCGTGTGGGCGTTGACCAAGTCGTCCCCGGACTGGATGCTCCCGTTGACGACCTTCAGGAAGAAGATGTCGCCGACGCCCGGATCGCTCGAGATCTTGAAGACCTGCGCTACCGCCGGGGAGTCGGCGCCGAGCACGAGCGTTTCGGGCTCCCCCTCTGCTGGAGGCGGTGGGGGCAGCGCGCAGGCGGGCGGCAGGAGGTGAACCAGGGTGTCGAGGAGCATCGTCGTGCCCTTTGGCGGGAAAGCGCTGCCCACGACGACCGGTTGGATCTCACCCCGCCGGATGCAGTCCCTCAACTGGGGGAGGATGTCGTCCTTCCGCAACGTCTCTCCGTTCGCGACCTTCTCGAACAGCGCCTCGTCACCCGCCGCGACCTCCTCGACCAACTCCTGGTGGGCGAGCTCGTACTCGTCCTGGAGGTCGGCGGGGATTGGCCCCTCGGCGATCTTGTCGGACTCGTAGCTCAGGTAGCGAGAGTCCACGATGTCGATGACCCCGTTGAACTCGGCGCCCTGGCCCACGGGGAGCGTCACGGCGAAGGCGCGCTTGGACAGGTTCTTTCGAATGGACGCCAGCGTGCCGGCGAAGTCCGCGCGCTCCCGATCCATCTTGTTGAGGAAGAACAGGATCGGCTTGTTCGCCTGCATCGCGAGATCGTAGAGCTGCTTGGTGGCGACATTGACCCCACTCGAGGCGTCGATCACGATCACCGCGGCGTCGAGGACGGAGAGCGGGGCGATCGCGTTGCCGATGAAGTCGGCGAAACCCGGCGTGTCCGCGAAGTGGAGGCGGTGCTTGTCCCAGATCAAGCTCTGCACCTTGGCCAGGACCGTGGCGCTGCGCTTCTCCTCTTCGGGTTCGCTATCGAGATAGCTACCGCCGCTCGCCGATCGGCCGAGCTGATGGCAGACGCCAGCTCGGTAGAGGAGCGCCTCGGCCAGGGCGGTCTTGCCGCTCCCGGATGCGCCAATCAGGGTGAAACTTCGGATCTTGTCGGGCGTCACCTGCGTTGTGCCTCCGCTTACGAGAGGGGCGGGACGATAACCGCGTTTCTAGACAACATCAAAGAGATTCCGGCGGGCTTCGGAGGCGGGCGACGGGGTGGGCCGCCCCTTCGGGTATGGCGGTTTCCTGGCCGGGCCGCGCTTTCCCTGGTGCTCGACCGCGCCGAACCACCGATCCGGTTGCCGAGCGTGAGCGCAATCGGGGAAGGCGCGTTGCGCGGGAGGGGGGAGTGTTTGGTATCCGGTGAGGACTCGACGAACGGGCAGCGCCCTGGGGCACCGATCAGGTGCCAACAGCAACGGCGTCGCCGGAAACGCACCCCAATCCAGCCCGAGGGCTGCCCCCACGGCGTTGCCGAGCGGGGGGCCCGATACCCGGGGCCCCCGATCCACTGGGTCGGAGAATTCGCGCGCCGCGCGCGGAGCTTCGACAGCCCGGTGGATCGGCGCCGGAGGCGCCCGCCGCTCGTCCAGCGGCGAGGAGGGGGAGGCCGCGGATCGCGGCTGATGCGGGGGAGGGCTTACCTCCCCCGCCAAGACGAGACCTAGCGCGCGCACGATCCGGATTGCTGGATTGCGGCGCTGGAGCACCGATCCGGTTGTCGACAGCAGCGGCAGCGCTAGAAACGCGTCTGTGCGAGGCGAGGGCGCATTTCCCGCGCTGCCTCTGGAGAGGTCTGCTGCCGGTTCGGTGCTCTAGGTCGTTGATTTGACGCAGCAATCAACCTGATTGCGGCTCTAGAGGATCTGGTCGAGGATGCGATCGAGCTCGTCCAGGGACGCATAGCGGATCACCAGCTCGCCAGCGCCCCCCCGGTCACGGACCTCGCACCGAGTACCAAGCTTCTGGGCCAACCGTTGTTCGAGGTCGCGGGTCCCGGCGGTCTTCGGTGGTGGGCCACCGCCCCGCTTCCCCGCAGCCTGCTTCGCCGCCCGGACCAGGGCCTCGGTCTGGCGGACGCTCAGGTGGCCCCGCGCTACCTTCTCCGCTAGGGCGAGCAGGGCGGTCTCGTTGGGAGCCCCAAGCAGAGCGCGCGCGTGTCCCTCGCTGAGTTCGCCGTGGCGGATCTTGACGCGCACGACCTCGGGCAGCCTCAGCAGGCGCAATGCGTTCGCGATCGTCGAGCGCTCCTTGCCCACGCGTTGCGCGAGGCTCTCCTGCGTGTAGTCGTGCTCCTCGAGCAGGCGCTGTAGTGCCTCGGCGAAATCGATGGGGTCGAGATCCTCGCGCTGGATGTTCTCGATCAACGCGAGCTCGAAGGCATCGCGCGTGGAGACGTCCCGGACGACGACCAGAGCTTCGCGGAGTCCGGCGCGCTGGCAGGCACGCCAGCGCCGCTCGCCGGCGACCAACTCGAATCGGTCCGTCTGCCCGATCCGTCGGACGACGAGCGGCTCGAGCAGGCCGTGCTCGCGGATCGACTGGGCCAGCTCGTCGAGGGCCTTCCCGTCGAAGTGCTGCCGCGGTTGGCCCTTCTGGGGCACGATCTTGTCCAAAGCGCAGGTGAAGACGTTGCCTTCGCCGTAGGTGCCACCCCCGCGGGGAGCCGGTGGCGTGGGTGCCGGGAGGAGTGCGTCGAGACCGCGCCCGAGGCCACGGAGCTTGCGCGGCGGCTCACCTGGCTTGTGTTCCATCGCGCTCTCGCTGCCCTTCGATGACCTCACGGGCGAGCCCGAGGTAGCCTTGGGCACCCTTACATTGCACATCGTAGAGTAGCACGGGAAGCCCGTGCGAAGGGGCCTCGCTCAGCCGCACGTTCCGAGGAATGACCGACTCGAACACGCGGAAATGGCGGCGTACCTCGTCAGCCACCTCTTGCGCGAGCTTGTTCCTCGCGTCCCACATCGTCAGGACGATGCCCTCCATGGCGAGGGCGGGATTGAGCGTCGCGCGCACGCGGTCGATGGTCGCCATCAGGGATGTGATCCCCTCCAGCGCGAAGTACTCCGGTTGCAGCGGCACGATGACGCGATCGGCGGCCACCAACACGTTGAGTGTGAGCACTCCGAGCGAGGGCGGGGAGTCGAGGACGATGTAGTCGTATCGTGCGAGCGACGGGGCCGTGAGCAGCGTCCTGAGGTGCGTACCGCGGGCCTCGCCCTCGAAAAGCTCGTACTCGACGCTGGTGAGGTCCTGGCTCGCCGGGGCAAGATCGAGCGTTGCGATCGACGTTGGGCGGATCACCGCGTCGATGGGTACCTCACCGATCAGTGCGTCGTAGATGGTTCGATCGACCGAACCCCGCGCGACGCCGACCCCACTGGTGGCGTTGGCTTGTGGATCGAGGTCGACCAGCAGAGTCGGACGTTCAGCGGCGGCCAGGCTCGCCGCGAGGTTCACGGCGGTGGTCGTCTTTCCGACGCCACCCTTCTGGTTGGCGATCGCGATGGTGGCGTGGGTTTTCGACATGGAGCGCGCGCTCGCGCAGGGAAACGCTCGAGCGCTTTTGCCAGGGTCGGGATCGCTCGGCAAGGCGCGGCCCAGCCGAACGGTCAGTTATCGAACTGAGCCTGGGCCGATCCGCTTTTTTGGCTCACCGCAGCGTATGTCGTACTGTGTGGACAGATGTAGGTGCAAGTGGGTGCAAGTGAGAGGGTGTTTGCAGAAATCCGGGTCCTTGCGCGCGGCCATGCGGTCAGCGCTCGGCACGGCTGTGGACGCCGTCCCACGGGTGGCCCGTGAACGCCTGCTTCGCGAGCAGTTCTGGTTGGGTCCCGCCCGAGCGGGGCGGTTGCTGGCGGCGGTGGTGCCGCTCGGCGACCGAACCCCCAAGGCAGCTGGGCAACCCTGAGCCCCGAGGAGAGCGAGACGATGGCCCGTTCCTACAGCACCTTTGCCGACTTCGAACGTGAGGAGATCCGCCCTGGCTTGCGAATTGGTTGGTCGGTCGATGACCTCGACGAACCCACGGCCCAGGAGCTGGATTTCGACGCGGACCCCTTCGAGCAGACTCTCTGGGAAGCAGACCAGGAGGAGGACGAGGAACAGGAGGAGGACGAGGGGGAGTGAGTCTTCTCCTCGCCGCTCTCGACTCCCATTGATCAGGTTTGGCCGACCTCCCTGGTGGAGGTCGTGCCCGTCCCCTCCCGGGACGTACCAGCCCCCGCGGACTGCCTCCCGCGGGGGCTGGGCTTTTCTGGGTTGGCCATCGGGCTGACCCCCTCTGCCTCGGCGGATCTCGGAGGGAGTCTCGCTTGACCGCGAACACCCCGCATGGAAGAACGCCGGCTCCGATCATGCAGGTCAACGTCCAAAGGCTCAGTCCAGTTCTCGTGGAGTTCAACGTCGAGGTCGGTGCGGATCGCGTCCGCGCCGAGGTCGACAAGGCGTTCTCCACCCTCGCGAAATCCGCCAAGGTAAAAGGGTTTCGACCCGGGAAGGCGCCGCGCCGCGTCCTTTCCCACATGTTCGGGTCGCGCGTGGCCGCTGATGTTGCTCAGCGCCTGGTGGATGAGACGTTCCAGACGGCGGTAGCCGAGCAGAAGCTCCAGCCGGTGTCGAGCCCTGCGTTCGAGCCGCAGAAGCTCGAGGACAACAAGAGCTTCACGTACAAGGCCCGCTTCGAGGTCCTGCCGACGATCCAGTCAGTTGCCTATGAGGGGTTGTCCGCCAAACGGCCGCGCGTTGCGGCGACCGACGAGCAGATCGCCGCCGAGCTCGAGCAGGTGCGCCGGGCGCATTCCACCCTTGAGGCTCCCCCCGAGCCACGGCCGGTGCAGGAAGGAGACGTCGTTACCATCGATGTCTCCGTCGAGGTCGGTGGCCGCGTGGTGGAAGAGGGGTCGGCCAAGGATTTTCAGGCCGATCTCGGCTCGGGGAACCTCCTGCCCGAGATTGCCCAGGTGCTGCTCGGGCAGTCGATCGGCGCCACGGTCGCCACCCACGCGGATCTTCCGGCTCGGCACCCGATCGCCCAGCTCCGTGGGGCGCACGCCCACTTTCAGATCACGGTCAAGGACATCAAGACCCGCGTGCTCCCAGCGCTCGACGACGAGCTGGCCAAGGACATCGGCGAATTCGAGACGTTCGAGCAGCTGAAGGAGCACGTCAAGGTGGGGGTCGAGAAGGGTTTGAAGGAGCAGGCGGAGAACGCCCTCGCCGAGCAGCTCGTGGTCGAGCTCGTGAAGGCGAATCCCATCCCCGTGCCCCAGGCGTTGGTGGAGCAGCAGTCGCGGGTGACGGAGGAGGAGATCCTCGCCCGCGCGCGCGCCCAGGGTAACGAGGCGCGGACGCTCGGCAGCGACCTCCGCGCCAAGGTGCGTACGGACTCGGAGGTCAAGGTGCGCGCGGGCCTGCTCATGGCGGAGATCGCCAAGCTCAAGGGGATCAGGATCGGCAACAAGGAGATCGAGGAAGCGCTGGTGGAACTCGCCGCGCAGACCGGCAAGAACGTCGCACGCCTGAAGGCGGAGTACGCCGAACCCAAGCAGCGCGAAATGCTCATCGGGATGATCCTGGAGAACAAGGTCCTCGACATCATCGAGGCGAGCGCCAAGATCGAGGAATCCTGACCCACGGAGCCGTGGCGGGAGACGACGACTCCACGGAGGACCCATGAGCCAGCGCCCCGAAACCGCCCCCGCCGCCCGTCGTCATCTGGAACGGAACGCCGATCGCATCGTCGCCGTCGCGCTCCGCGCGGAGGTCCCCGAGCGCCGGTCGGCGGAGCTCGGCGTGGTGCGCGACAACATCATCTACCCGCACGTCGTCGAGACGACCCACCGCGGCGAGCGGACCTGGGATATCTTCAGTCGGCTGCTGAAGGACCGCATCGTCTTCCTCGGCAGTGGGATCGACGATGACGTCGCCAACATCATCATTGCGCAGTTCCTGTTCCTCGAGAGCGAGGATCCCGACAAGGACATTCAGCTCTACGTGAACTCACCTGGGGGGGTGGTGACCGCCGGGCTCGCCATCTACGACACGATGCAGTACGTCCGTTGCCCGGTGAGCACCATCTGCATCGGGCAGGCCGCGAGCATGGGGGCGTTGCTCCTCGGCGCGGGCGAGAAGGGACGGCGATTCGCGTTGCCGAACTCGCGGATCATGATCCACCAGCCGTTGGGTGGGGCGCGGGGTCAGGCGACCGATATCGAGATCCAGGCCCGGGAGATCCGACACGCGAAGGAAGTGGTGACCAACATCCTGGTCAAGGCCACGGGGCGCACCCATGACGACATCGTTCGTGACATCGATCGCGATTTTTACATGGGCGCCGCGCAAGCCAAGGAGTACGGGCTGATCGACGAGGTGATGGACCCGAAAAAGAAGGCGACGTCCACCTGATCCCCGGCGGCACCCAACGTCACCGGCCGTCCCCCTCGCTGCCGGTCCTGCCCTTGGCCCCGCGGGGCGGGGCCTGTCCCGTTGCGAGGCGGTTCGCCCGCGCCGAACAGGCTCGGCAGGAGCCACGAGTCGCCGGTCCTTTCGACGCCGCCGGTGCGGGATCTCTCGCTTTTTGCCCCGCCTGGCGCCATGCCCAAATCGCGGTACCGTCTGGGCAGGGTTCGCGGAGCAGGGTGGTGTTCGGCTCGCGGGACGGTCTCTCCGGCTCGAGGGGGAGCCGTCGCCCCGTCCCGAAGGGGACCAAGACTCTCCGAACCGAGGTGCCTCGCCCCATGATGTTGCTAGCCTTGGACTGTGCTCATAGACTACCGATCCGAGTTCTCCGGAAGGCTATGCCGAGGCCGTGAGCGTGGGCCGGACCCTCTTCGATCGGCTCGGAGGATACTGAGAAGTGGAGCGTAGGCGCGACGAGTCGAACGGCAATCTGTGCTGCTCCTTCTGCGGAAAATCGCAGAAGGAGGTGAAGAAGCTCATCGCGGGCCCCACGGTGTACATCTGCGACGAGTGCATCGCGCTCTGCAACGACATCATCGCCGAGGAGGTCGAGAAGGATGAGCCGAGCGGCGGCGGCGATCCCATGCCGAAGCCGGCCGAGATCAAGGCGGTGCTGGACGAGTACGTCGTCGGCCAGGAACGCGCCAAGAAGGTCCTCAGCGTTGCGGTCCACAATCACTACAAGCGCATCGACTCCAAGCTCGCGGCGGACGACGTGGAGCTCAGCAAGAGCAACATCCTCTTGCTCGGTCCCACCGGCAGCGGAAAGACCCTGCTGGCGCAGACGCTCGCCAAGATCCTTCGGGTCCCTTTCGCCATCGCGGACGCCACGACCCTGACCGAGGCCGGGTACGTGGGAGAGGACGTCGAGAACATAATTGTCCAACTTCTACAGAACGCCGACCACGATGTGGAGCGGGCGCAGCGCGGCATCGTCTACATCGACGAGATCGACAAGATCAGTCGAAAGAGTGATAACCCCTCGATCACCCGTGACGTTTCCGGCGAGGGCGTCCAGCAGGCACTGCTCAAGATCATAGAGGGGACGGTGGCCAACGTGCCGCCAAAGGGAGGGCGCAAGCACCCCCAGCAGGACTTCCTGCAAGTGGATACCACCAACATCCTCTTCATCTGTGGGGGGGCGTTCGTGGGGCTCGATCAGATCGTTCAGCGCCGCCTGGGGGTCGCCCGGTTGGGCTTCGGCGCCGATATCAGGAGCAAGGACGAGTTCAACGTCGGGGAGCTCCTGAACAAGGTACAGCCCGAGGACCTCCTGAAGTTCGGCTTGATCCCCGAGTTCATCGGGCGCCTCCCGGTGGTGGCGACGTTGCACGAGCTCACGGAGGAGGCGCTCATCGACATCCTGACCAAGCCGAGGAACAGCCTGGTGAAGCAGTTCCAGAAGCTCTTCGAGATGGACGGCGTGAAGCTCAAGTTCTCCAAGGGCGCGTTGGCGGCCATCGCGCGCAAAGCCATCGAGCGCGAGAGCGGCGCGCGTGGCCTGCGTGCCATCCTCGAGGAGGCGATGCTCGACATCATGTACGACGTTCCCTCGAAGGGCGGCATCAAGGAGGTCGTCGTCAACGAAGAGGTCATCACCAAGGGCGATGCCCCATTGATCGTCTACCACAAGGAGGCGGGCGCGGCCGGGTGAGCCTCGAGCCACGCGCCTCCTGATACGGCCAGACTCGCCGGGCGAGTACCACGGCGAGCCAGATCGACTCCTCCCGATGTTCTTCAAGAACGACACCGACCGGTCCGCCTCGCCGCGACGCACGCTCCCCGCGCTGCCGCTGCGGGACATCATCGTCTTCCCTCACATGGTGTCGCAGCTCTTCGTTGGGCGCGACAAGAGCATCGCCGCGCTCGACGACGCGATGGCGCGTGAGAAGGAGGTCTTCCTCGCCGCACAGAAGAGCGCAAAGACGAACGAACCGACGCCAGACGACGTGTATTCGGTAGGGACGGTGGGCACCATCGTCCAGCTCCTCCGGCTCGCTGACGGGACCGTCAAGGTGCTGATCGAGGGTCGTCGTCGCGCTCAGGTCCGGCGGTACCTGGAGTCCCGGACCCATTTCCTCGTCGAGGTCGATGACATCGAGGACGAGATCCCCGCGGATGTCGAGGTCGAGGCGCTGATGCGCCAGGTGCAGAGCACCTTCGAGATCTACATCAAGCTCAACAAGAAGGTGCAGCCCGAGGTGTTGATGAGTGTGCAGAGCATCGACGAGCCGTCGAAGCTCAGCGATTCGATCGCCGCGAACCTGCCGACGATCAAGCTCTCGGATCGGCAGGCATTGCTCGAAACAGCCAACGTCAAGCAGCGGCTCGAGCGCCTGTACGAGCTGATGCAAGCCGAGATCGAGATCCTTCAGGTAGAAAAGAAGATCCGCTCCCGCGTCAAGAAGCAGATGGAGAAGACGCAGAAGGAGTACTACCTGAACGAGCAGATGCAGGCCATCCAGAAGGAGCTGGG
>JAFGBI010000200.1 GCA_016933275.1 Polyangiaceae bacterium
GCCAAGGCCGCCTCGCAGGTGTCTGGAGGGGTTTCGGATCGCGAAAAGAAGCTCGTGTCGCTGGCCCTCGATGTCGGGCTGGCTCGGGCGATCGAGCTGATCAACGAGATCAAGGTGAAGGTCGCCGGCTTGATCTGATCCCGAGGCTCTCGGGCGGACTCGTCCACGGGGGCGCAGAGACGTTGCAGATGGTAGCCATGCGTTGGTATCACTACATCGCGTACTTCTTCTGCGGCGCGTTCCTCATGAACGCAGTGCCCCACCTCGTCAGTGGGACCTTGGGACGCCCGCTACAGAGCCCATTTGCCTCCCCGCCCGGCGTGGGGTTGTCCTCCGCACTGGTCAACGTTCTGTGGGGATTCTTCAACCTGGCCGTTGGCTATCTGCTGGTCGTTCGGGTCGGCCGATTCGATCCGCGCAACACACGGCACGCGCTCGCACTCGGAGTTGGCATCCTCCTCATGGCCATCCTGCTGGCGAGGACGTTCGGGCGCTTCTACGGAGGCAGTTGAAGGGAACACGCAGCTCGGAAGCGAACGAGCCTTCTGGTGGGCCGAGGTTCTTCGCTCGGCAGGATCTCGTCCCGAACTTCATGCCCGTGTGGGCACGAAGTTGCCGACGTACCGATCGGCGATGCGACGGGCTCGGGCACGTTGCCACGGGTCCCCACCGGCATCGCTGACGGCGACTCCATCGCCGATGAGGACCCTCCCGCCGAACACGATGAGCGACAGAGGGACCCGGATCGGCCTCGCCTCCCTGGCTCCGACGATGAACTCCGCAGCTTCGCCGTCGATCTCCACGTCCGCTTGCGCGGGTTTGCGCGGGCCGATGATCTTCGGCCAGTTGACCTTGATCGCTCTCGTTCGCTCGTTTGCGGTGCCACCGTAGAGGGTGACGTCCACCCCGCCGTTCTGGGGATCTACCTCCGGCGTGATCCACGCCTGCCCGACCATGTGGTGGCACCAGGCGTCCTCGATCTCGATGCTGTGCATCGCGACCTCGGTCGCGAGCACATTGAGCACGTTGTTCGGGATCCGGCCCTCGGGACGAAAGATCCGGCGCCCCTCTCGGTCCTCCAGGTCCACCCGCCCAAGCTGTCTGCTGCCTGCCATCATCGGGATGACGTGCATGGGCGGCTCGGAGCCGATGACCCACCCCCAGTCCCACCCTCGCGGGCAGTCCCGGAGGACGACGGCGGCGGTCTTCCGACGGGTGGCGGAGAGGTAGCGGTGGAGGATCCGGGCAGACGTGGTGGTGGACGGCATGATGGGGGGGCTCCACCAGGGGCGGCGCATCAGGAGATCCGCATTGACGCCGGATCCGGCTCTGCGATCGCCAGCCAGTCGAACTCGGCGGTTCGGCCCACCAGCACGAGCAACCGCAGCGGCACTCTGATGGGTTCGGCCTCCCGGTCGCCCACGACCAATTCGGCGGTGTCGGCATCGATCTTCACGTCGTCTGGTTCGGGGTCCCGTCCCCCGAGGAGCATGGGCCAGTTCACGCGGAGGAATCGGGTCCGTTGGCGAGGGGTGCCTGCATACACCACCAATCGGATGTGCAGTCCGTCCGGCTCGATCAGCGCCTGTAGCGAGCCCATCCCCGGGACCTGCCGGCACCAAGCCGTCTCGATCGCCTTTCGGTGCCGCGTGACCATCCTCGCCAGCTTGTCGCGGACCGGCTGGGGAACCTCTCCCTCGGGCTCGAACACCCTGCGGCCGAACCGGTCCTCCAGGTGGACCTTGCCGACGTGCTGATGTTCAGGGTCGGTCGGGACGAGGTGGAACCGGGGCTCGGGGTCGGTGGACCAGCCCCAATCCCACCCCGCGGGACTCCCCCGGAGGACCACGGTGGCTGCCTGGGTGGGCAGGTCGGCGGTGTGGTGGCGCATGTTGGCAGGCGAGGTGGTGATAGTCGTGAGCGGCATGATCGTGGGGGCCTCCACCGTAGGGCGAGGCACAAGGGGATCCTCACCGCACTGACCCGGGAGTCTTTTTGGGCGAGGGGCCGCGGACCTTGCGGGATGGGACCAATCGTCCCAACACTTCCACCCGGTGCCGCCCTCGTGTCGACATCCGCCCAGCGGAGGATCGCTTCGCTGGCGTGTAGAGCCGTCCCTGGCTCGTTCGTTTCGGCTTCACCTGACCGATGTTGCATGGGTTGCAGGCGATGTCCGTACCGGAAGGAGTGACCCGCATGTCGAGACTTCGGGTGAACGCGTTCGGAGTTTCCCTCGATGGGTACGGCGCCGGTCCCGACCAGGCTCTGGACAACCCGATGGGCGTTGGTGGGATGGCGCTGCACCAGTGGGTGCTCGGCACGAAGACCTTCCAGAGGATGCACGCCGACTTCGCGCGATCGCTGATCGGTGACGCGGTCGGCAGCGAAGGGATCGACGACGAATTCGCCGCTCGTGGCTTCGAGAACGTCGGTGCCTGGATCCTCGGACGAAACATGTTCGGGCCGGTGCGGGGTCCGTGGCTCGACGACAATTGGAGGGGATGGTGGGGGACGAACCCGCCCTACCATGTGCCCGTCTTCGTTCTCACCCACCATGCTCGGGAGCCCATCTCGATGGAGGGTGGAACGACCTTCCACTTCGTGACCGACGGCATTGATGTCGCGTTGAGAAGCGCCCGGGATGCAGCGCAGGGCAGGGACATCCGCCTCGGCGGTGGAGTCGCCAGCATTCGCCAGTACCTCGCGGCTGGGCTGATCGACGAGATGCACCTCGCCATCTCGCCGGTGCTACTGGGCAAGGGCGAGAACCTCCTCAGCGGCATCGACATGGTGAGCCTGGGGTACCAGTGCACGGAGCACGCCTCGACGGACGCCGCTTTGCATGTCGTCCTGACGAGATAGCCCTGCCCGAAGGGAAGGTAGCCGTCCCCAGCACCCCATCCGGCCCCGCTGAGGCCAACGACTACCGGTCGACGAAACCGAGGAGCCTTGCCGGCTACAAGCCCAGCAACCGGGGGAGGATCTCCTCGGCCTTTCCGATGAATCGGAGCTGGAAGGCCGGATTGTCGGGCACCATGGGCGTGAGGTTGACGTAGACCGTGCGGGCCCCCTCGTACTCCGCTGATCGCACCAGGTTCGAGGCTGGGCTCACCGTCCCCGAGGTTCCGACGGCAAGGAAGAGCTTGCAGTCACGGAGCGCCTTTTTGGCCGCCCACTCGGCGTCCACGGGGATTGGCTCGTCGAAGAGCACGATATCCGGTCGGAGTGCCTGCCCGCACGTCCCGCACAGCGGCAGATCGATCGGCAGAGAGTCATCGTCGAAGGGCTGACTGGTGCAGTCCGGGTTCGAGCACCTGGTTCGTCGCAGGGCGCCGTGAAACTCGACCACGTCCTGGCTTCCCGCTCGCTGGTGTAGTCCGTCCACGTTCTGGGTGATGACGGTGACCGTCGCTGTGCCCTTCAGCCTTGCCTCCAGATTGGCCAGGGCCAAGTGGGCCGGGTTCGGTTCGGCTGCGAGCACTGCTGCCCGTACGGCCCCGAACGCTCTCCACGGGGCCATGGGATCGGTCTTCGCCGCTTCCCCAGTGGCGATGTCGGCCAGCTCGGGGTGCTCCTCCCAGAGCCCACCCGGTCCTCGGTAGGGCCGTAGTCCAGACGCCACGGAGATCCCGGCCCCGGTCAGCACGACGATCTTGGTGACGCCGGTGAAGTCGAGCGGCGTCACGGAGGCCATCCAGCGCAGGGTACCACGGCCCGGTCCGCACAATCGCGGCAACGTGGTCACCTTCGCATCCCGCTCACCGCCTCGGCACCCCCACGTCATCCCCCGTCCCCATCACCCCGTCCGGCCCCGCCGAAGTCACGGTCACCTCGGGGCCGGTGCAGGTGATGGCGTAGGGGCGGTTCCAGGGATCTTGGACGGAGAACCTGGAGTGGAGCTTCCCGGTGTGGATGAGGTCCTCGAACGACGGGCAGCGGCCAGGGTGTCCGGTCCGCCACTGAACTGCGGCTGCCTGAATCCGTCGTGACTGATCCACGGCCCGTTGCCTGATGATCGCCATGGGGAGCGCGAGCACCGCTGACCCCACGAATCCGACCCCAAGGACCAGCACCGCCCCGACGCTCAACCAGGTCGCCTCTCTCCGCGGCTTCCTCCCGGGGTTCCTGCCCGCCAGCCACCTCACAGGCCGTCCATCCGCGAAGGCCCCGTGGTACCGCCCGCTCTGGATCTCTAGCACCACGAGCAGCACCGTGTACGGGGTGATGAACACGAGGGGCGGAACCCAGCTCTGGATGCCGAGGCTCCACCCGATCACTGCCAGCACCACGAACACCCCCGCCCACGCCAGCTCGAACGCCCTCCGCAGCCTGACCACGTTGCGGAAGAAGAAGAAGTGCCCGACGACGATGGCGATCAGGGTGGACGGATCGCCCGGGAGCCCCCTCGTCAGGACGGCAGCGAGGACGCCGAAGGCCAGGAAGGCCAGGTCAAACGGCGAAAGCCGGAAGCCTCGGGGCGGGTGGCGGAACAGGGTCACGGGCTGGGACCGTGCAAGGGGCGGGCCGACGGCGAATTGAACCAAGATGCGGGGACTTCAGCGGGGATCGAGGATTCTGGGCCAATATGTCGTCGGTCTGGGGCGTTGAATGACAAGGTGACGGGTACTCCGGACTTCGATCGAGATCCCCGCGAACCGGCGGCTCCGCGGATGCCCCGGGTTCGGTCCAGCATTCCGGGGGCGCCCGACGGTTCCAGGGTCCTCCGTCTTCGGTGGCGTCCGCGGAGTCTCTTGCTCGTAGCCGTCCTCGGCCCGCTGCTGGCGTTCTGGCTCTTGGCTCCCGGTGCCGCCCGGGCCTGCTCCTGTGCCGGCGATCCGATCGAACCGGACGCGGTCTTCGTTGGCACCGTCGTGGGAGAGGAGGGCTTCGTTCCCAGTTCGCTTCGGGCGAGGTGGGCGCTCTGGACGTTCTTCCGCATCTCGTTCGAAGGTCACCGCTACCGAGTTCACGCCAAGACCTCTTGGCTCGGGCTGAATCGCCCCAGCGTCACCATCGTCACCGGGTTCGGCAGCGGGGACTGCGGCGCACCTGTCGAAGTCGGGAAGAGCTACCTCTTCCGAACGACCCGGGGACCCGACGGTGACCAACGCATGGGGGCGTGCGGCCTACGGCCCGAGCCCGTGGACCTGTCGACGTTCGATGAGGCGATGGTGCCCCTGATGCCAGGCGGAGAGATCGTCCACTGGCCAGCCCTGCCGCCGAGGCCCAATCCGTGGCGCTGGCTTCCGCTGGCACCCGGGATGGTCGCAGTGCTCTCGATCCTGGGATGGGTCGGCGTACGACGACTGCGCTCTCGTCGGGTGACGGAATCGTCGACGTTCATTTAGGACGCCCGTAGAAGACGCCGGCCCCCTCTCCCGGCCCGAGGTACCCCCGGAGGTGAAAAGGCCTCCTGGGGATAGTTACGGGTTCATGTGATGGCCATCGCTGTGGGCCTCGCAGGGGAGGCACTTGGGTTCGAGGTCTTCGCGTCGAGGCGACGGCCAGAATGTCTGACGACGTAGATGCGCTATGGTCGAACAGCACTTGGCTTCCGGAACAGATACATGGCCCATCCAAGGCAGTCCCGTCCCCATCGCAGATAGGCGTCTCGATTCTTGTCTGAGGTCTGCAACAGTTCCTCCAGGTCTGGGTCGTCGGGATGAGCTGTCGCATAGCGTTCGGCTGCTTGCCATTGAAGCCCCTCGTACCGATCCCAGTCGTCCTCATGGGATACCACCGTGTACAGGCACGAAAGGCCTAGGTTCAGACCAGTCTGGACATTGCTCCTGTGAGTTCCGTAGTCACCGGCATCTTGACCGGTCAGCTTCAAGTAGTCCGGATCCGGCACCGTCCTCCAGAAGGGTTCGCCGACGAGCACGAGTCCCCCCGGCTGCACCATCCTATTGAGCGCCTCGAGTGTTCCCCTGTGGCCCTGGTAGATCCACGAAGCGCCAATGCACGAGGCCAGGTCCAACATCGTCCTTCGGTCGGGCTCGTACTGGGTGCCGTCCACGTGGAGGAGTTCGATGCGTCCGTTCAGGCCCCAGGCCGCCACGTTCCTCCGCGCCGCCTCTATTGTGATGGGGGAAGCGTCGAGGCCCGTACCCGACACGCCGTACCGTTCCGCCACGCGACAAAGGAACTCCGCCTTTCCACATGCCACATCCAGGACTCGACCGCCGTCGAGCAGGCACATACGATCGATGAGCTCATCGGTCTTGAGCAAGCTCATCGGGTTCATGATCGTGTGGTCGGTGTGCGTGATACCAAAGTACTTCCACCTGTCCATTCCCATCGTCGATTCTCCTTGCGTTCCGCGAACGCCTGCTGGCTTCGGTGAAGCGACGCTCCCAGTCAAGGGAATTCGTCATCTGGTTGCGTGATGGCTCTCTCGGTTCTCTTCGCAGGTTGGAACAGTCGCTACGGGAATTCGGGCTGAACGACTCCATGCTCGTTGAGCTGGCCGGCAATCCAGGTGACCCCCAGGGCGAACGCATCAAAGATGGAACACATTCGATCACTTACGTGTGCGTCTTGAGCGGCGATCCCGAACGTGATCTCTTGCA
>JAFGBI010000201.1 GCA_016933275.1 Polyangiaceae bacterium
CCGGGAGCCGCTCGCGCCCTCGCCCTGGTCGCCCCAGCGTCACGCTGCGACCGAACCAAGCCACTAACCTGACGCAGTAGTGCTAGGAGCATGGCGCCGATCGAGGTGACGCCGCCGACCACCACCAGGGTGATCTGCCAGAGACCCGACGAGCAGAAGGCCGGGTGCAAGCGTGCGAGCAAGTAGACCCCGAGCTTCACCATGGTCGCCGAGTGCAGGTACGCGCTGACCGGGGTGGGCGCCGCCATCGCATTCGGAAGCCAGAAATGAAACGGGAACTGCGCCGACTTGGTGAACGCGCCGATGAAGACACAGATCAGACCGATTTCGACCAGGGGCTCCTCGCGCCAGGTCGGCGCTGAGACCAGAAGCTCTTGGATGGAGTATGTCTGCGCTGCCTGCCCGAGCAGCAGGATCCCTGCCAGCAGCACCAGGCCCCCCGCCGCCGTGACCAGCAGCGCCTGGCGTGCCGCGCTGCGACCGGATGCCGAGGCGTGTTCGAACCCGACGAGCAGAAAGGAGCTCAGGCTCGTCAGCTCCCAGCAGACGAACAGCGCGATCAGGTCGTCGGCGGTCACGCAGCCGACCATCGCGACGACGAACACCGACAGCAGCAGGAAGAGACGCCGTCGTCGGGGGTGCCCCGAAAGGTATCCGCTCGCGTAAACGAACACCAACGTCCCCACCCCCGAGATCAGGAGCAAGAACAGCACGGAGAGGCCGTCGAACCGGAAGGCGAGCTTCACTCCGAGACTGGGGACCCAGGACCAGCGCACCCCGTCGGCCGGCAAGACATCGCCGAGGAAGGCGGCCAGTACCGTCGCGAAAGTGGCGAGCGGAAACAGCGCCAACCAGCCGAGTCGAGAGGCGCTGGCGTGGGCGTGCCTCGATTCCTTGACCATCGGAGAGCGGCAAGCTGCCTCAGGCGCTTCGGGAACGCAATCGCCGCACAACGCACTCGCGTCGATGGCTCGGATGGGTACGTTGAGACCCTCACGTGATTCCCGAATCAACACCGCATCTTGCTGGGGAACGGCGTCCCGAGCAGGGCGCGCTGTCCCGGGTGGTGCGCGACAACTTGCGCACGCTAGACGACGCCATCGAGCACGGCTTCGCCGCGCCGCTGCCCGCGTTCGTCCGCGACGAGTTCGAGGCGTTCGTGCGCCGCGGGGTCCTGGGACGCGTTTCCAGCGCTGCCTCCAAAGAGGTCTGCTGCCGGTTCGGTGCTCTAGGTTGTTGGTTTGACGCAGCAACCAACCTGATTGCTGCACCGCTGACAGCCGCGGCAGATGGCACGATCTTGTGCCAGTTCTGGCCAAGACCTCACCCGCAAGGGACCAACACGATGCGGCGCCTCACGGGGTCGTCCCATTGGTCGCCGTGGCTCAGCCGCCCTCGCGAGCCCGGGGCAGGCCTGGTCCAGGCGACTTCGACGTCCGCGCTTGCCGTCGCCCACCGTCAGGCTGCATAGTGAACCCGCCTTCCGCGTGGGAGGCCTTGGGGGCGCGGCCCCGTTGGAGAGGGGTCGATGGCAGAGCGATACGACGTCGTGGTGATCGGGGCGGGGCTCGGCGGCCTGTCGGCCGCCGCGTCCCTCGCGCGGAAGGGCCTGAGCGTGCTCGTCCTCGAGCGCCACGTGGTCCCGGGAGGCTACGCGACGAGCTTCACTCGCGGACGCTACGAGTTCGAGGTGTCGCTCCACGTCCTCTCTGACATCGGCTCCCCGGAGCGCCCTGGCGGCCTGCAGGTGTTCCTCCGAGACGTCGGGGCCTGGGACGACGTCGAGTTCACCCGCGTGCAGCACTTCTCGCGCTCGGTCTTCCCGGACCACGACATCGTGCTCCCGATGGACCCCTCCGGCTTCGAGGAGGCCGCCTGTCACGCCTTCCCCGGTTCGGCGCCCGGCATCCGACGCTTCATGAGGCGGGTCATGGCCATCGCCCGGGAGGCCGAGGGCCTCAGCGACGCCTTCGCGCGCTCGCGGGGCAAACGGTTGCTGCGACTCGCGACATTGCCGGTGCGGCTGCGCGCCATGCCACGCTACGCCTTCACCTCGCTCGAGGCCGTGCTGGACCGCGACCTCGACGATCCGCGCGCGCGCGCGCTGCTCTGCCAGGCTTGGAGCTACGTCGGGGTGCCCCCGTCGACGTGCTCGTTCCTGTACTACGCCGCCACCTTGGGCAGCTTGCTCAACCACGGCGGCTGGTACCCCAAGACGCGCTCGCAGGGGCTCTCCACGGCCCTGGTCCGCGCCCTGCAGCGGCACGGCGGCCGCCTCCGGCTCGGCAGCGGGGCGCGCCGGATCGTGGTGCGCAACGGTCGCGTCGCCGGCGTCGTAGACGAGGAAGGCAACGAGATCGAGGCCCGCGCGGTGGTGAGCAACGCGGGCCCCCTCGCGACCTATCGCGATCTGCTCAAGCGCGAGCACCTGCCCGACGGGACGCTCGAGCGCCTCCGTCGGCACGCCGTGGGGACCAGCATCTTCCAGGTATACCTCGGCGTCGCCAAGCCCGTCGCGGCGCTCGGCCTCGACAGCCACGAGGTGATGACGAACGAGAGCTACGACGTCGAGGCCCACTACCGGCGGGGCTTCACCTTCGAGCGGCCGGGTCACATGCTCATCGGCTGTCCCAACCTGGCCGTCCCGGAGATCTCTCCGGCGGGCACCTCGCTCGTGACGTTGACGGCCATGGTCTACGGCGAACCCTGGCTTCTGATCCCGCCGGAGGAGTACGTCGACCGGAAGCTGCAGTTCGCGGAGCGCATGCTGACCTGGGCCGAGACGGTCGCGCCCGGTCTGCGCGACGCGGTCGAGGTGGTCGAGGTGGGGACGCCGGTGACGATGGCTCGCTACGCGGGCCATCCGTGTGGAGCCATCTACGGCTTCGAGAACCGGCCGAGCTCCCACACGGTGCTGCGTCCACCGCCCGTCGGCCCCCTCAGCGGGCTCTTCCACGTGGGGGCCTGGACGAACCCCGGCGGCGGCTACTGGCCGTCGATCTCGTCCGGGCAGATCGTCGGTGAGATCGCCTCGGTGATCCTGCGACGGGGGGCGGCATGAGGTCCGAGCTCCGCAGCTGGTGGGCGGACCTGGCCCAGACCGCGCGCGGGCTGCGCGAGTTGGCGCGGCCGAGGCGCGATGAGGCGACCGACGACCACGAGACGCTGCTCGAGCGCACCCAGCGGCTGGTCGAGCGACTGCACCCGCCGCGGATGCGTCTACGATTGGTCGAGCGCATCGCCGAAACCCCCACCGCGTGCACGCTCCGGTTCGAGCGGACCGACGGACCGCTGCCCCCGTTCCGTCCGGGCCAGTACGTCAGCCTCTCACTCCGCATCGGCGAGGTGGCGACGACGCGGCCCTACAGCATCTCGTCGGCCCCCGGCAACGCTCAGCTCGACCTGACGCTCAAGCTCAAGCCCGGCGGCTTCGCCTCGCCGTACCTGTTCGCAGAGGTCCGTCCCGGGTGGGAGGTCTCGGCGAGCGGTCCCGCGGGCAGCTTCGTCTTCGAACCGCTGTGCGATCGGGGCGAGCTGGTGTTTTTCGCCGGGGGCAGCGGGATCACCCCGTTCATGAGCATGCTCCGCCACTTCACGCGAGTCGGCTTCCCCTCCCGCGTTCTGCTGCTGTATGGCAGTCGGCGAGCCGACGACGTGCTCTTCGGAGCGGAGCTCGAGCAGCTCCGAGCGGCGCATCGAGCGCTTGAGGTCGTGTCGGTCATCTCCGAGCCGGACGAAGGCCATCGAGGGCCGACGGGGCTGCTGGGCGCGGAGGTCATCGCGCGGTACGTGAGCGACGTCGCGAGCAAGACGTTCCTCGTCTGCGGCCCGGAGGGGATGAACCGCCACGTCGAGAGCGCACTCCGCTCGCTCGGAGTGCCCGCGCACAAGGTCCGGCGCGAGAGCTTCGGTCCCCCGAGCGACGTGACGGCCGAGTCGGACTGGCCACCGACGGTGACCGCCGCTCAAGAGTTCACGATCGAGGTCGAGGGTCGGGGCAGCTTTGCCACCCACGCCGGCGAGACGTTGCTCAGCGCGCTCGAGCGCCACGGCGTCGCGGTGCCCTCCATCTGTCGAACCGGCGGGTGCGCCGACTGTCGCCTGCGGCTCTTGCAAGGCCGGGTCTACGTGCTGCCAGGCGCGGGGGTGCGCGAGTCCGATCGCGCTGCCGGCATCATCCACTCGTGCGTCTCGTACGCCATCAGCGACGTTCGAGTCGCGACCGACCGATAGATCACCGTTCCATCATCAGCGACAGCGGATCGCGCGGACAGTGGTTTCACTTCCGCGGCAAGTTCCGCTATCTCGGCGGGAGCCGGGCGCCCCAGCCGGGGCCGCACGGCTTGGTGAACGGCGACCTGAGCGGCATCGTGCGCTCGTTGACTCCGGCGACCCGCCGCGGCGCTCACCCGTCCCCGAGGCCCGAACCCGCGCGCCCGGCCGGGAGAGCGATCGCGCGGGCCAAGCGTTGACAGCCCCGTCAGCCGTGGATAACGTCCCCTTACGTAACGATTGGGAGCGGGCGATGTCACGACGGACGGCAGCGGGGGCGTTGGTGTCAGCAGCGTTGGGGCTCTCGGCGGGGGCCGGGGCGGAGCCGGCCGGCTACATCAAGGTCGAAGTGAGCGGGCTGAAGCACAACCAGAACGAGGCCGTCTGCGCGCTGTACGATCGTCCCGAGGCGTTCCCGAGCGAGTCGGACGTGCGCGCCGGACGTCACGCGCCGATCGCTGATCGGAGAGCGGTCTGTCGCTTCGAGGGCGTCCCGGCCGGGCGCTATGCGGTGGCGGTGTTCCACGACGAGGACGGCGATCGCCGACTGAGCAAGGTCCTCGGCGTCCCGCGGGAGGGCTACGGCTTCTCCAACGGCGCCAAGGCCGGGAGCTTCGGGCCGCCCAAATTCGCGGCGGCCGCCTTCGAGTTCGACGGCAAGGCCAAGCGCGTACCCGTCAGCATCACCTACCCATGAGCAGGCGCCGCTCGCGGAGCCGAGCGGGATCGTCCGGAACAACGAGAACAAGGTTTCCGATGGAACGGCGGCAGGCCGCCGACGCCTGAGGAGCGCAAGCCGTACCACCACCAAGAGGAGCAGACCATGGCCAACATCGCAGTCATCTACTACTCGACGACGGGGACGAACCACGCCATCGCGCAGGCGGTGGGCGAAGGAGCGAAGGCGGCGGGAGCGGACGTGCGCGTGCGCCTGGTGGCCGAGACGCTGCCGCCCGAAGTGGTGGCGAAGAACCCTGCCTGGCAGGCCTTCGTGGAGAAGACCAGGGACTTCCCGAAGGCGTCGCTCGACGACCTCGAATGGGCGGACGGCGTTGTGTTCGGCACGCCCACCCGCTTCGGAAACGTGGCCGCGCAGCTCAAGGCGTTCATTGACTCTGCGGGCGGGCTCTGGTTCCACGGCAAGCTCGCCAACAAGGTCTACTCGGGCTTCACCTCGACCCAGAACGTGCACGGCGGCAGCGAAGCCACCTTGCTCGCCCTTTACCAGTCGTTCCACCACTTCGGCGGGGTCATCGCGTCGCCCGGATACACCGATCCGGTGGTCTTCGGGAGCGGCGGTAACCCCTACGGGGTAAGCCACGCGACCGGACAGGACGGCGCGCCGCCGACGGAGCAGGTCCTCACCACGGCTCGCTACCTCGGCCGCCGCGTGGCCGAGCTGGCTGCCAAGCTCCGCGGTTGACCCCGAAGGCTGGGTGCTGGCCGTCTGGCGGGGCCTTCCAGCAGCATCCCCACTATGCTCAAGCCATGAGCCAGCCGCCCAGCGCGTCCGGGACGGGTGCGATCGAGGTCGAGCGCGTGAAGCTCCGGCACGACCATGCTTACGCGCCTTGTCTACCGACGCCGCCACCGGTGCTCAACGCCCGAAGGCATCGGAGCCGAGAATGCATCCCAAACGCCCTCACCATCTTCCCCGAACTTGTGCCCGTAGCCCCCTGGCAACGTCCAGACACAGTGCCGGGGGGGAATCGTTGGCGCGCCGGGCTCGCACCCGGAGCCATGCGGCGCCACGTCGCTGGGGTGGCAGGGGTCGGTACCTTGGCCGAGGTGGCGGCCCGTGGTCGGTGGCGAGCGCGCCCGCCCGCCGAATACCCATCGTTGGTGTCATAGGCCGGGGCAAGTGATCGCGCAGGGGCTGCGTCAGCGCTTGTGCAACCGCCTCCTGCGGCGGTCCCTGGACCTGCCTCCCGCTAGGAGCGGCGAGCCCTCGACCCTCTCCCGCGCAGTCGCTTCTTCTTCTCCGGCCTCGAGGCAGCATCGGGAGCGCCGAGCACCACGCCGGGCTCGCTCACGGGGAGGTTCGGATGGATCGGCCCGCTGACCCGTTCGGGGACACACTACTTGATCCACTTACGCGCAGCGGGACGCTGGCTCGATCGACGCAATGCGCACCGACCGCGCCGACCCGTATTTCCATGCAGCGAGCCGATGGATGGAATACCGTCCGCCGAAAGCGTTGCCAGCGTAGGGAGATCCGTCATGCGTTTTGCCACCCCTTGGTCCTCCACGCCAGAGCATTGGAGCGGATACGTTCCCGCGCCGGTGGAGCCCGGAATCGATCCGCCGTGCGGGCGACTGGTGCGCGGGGTGCCTCCGAGCGTCCAACGCTACTACGACCTTGTCCTGCTCCCCGAGGCACCCGTCGCCATCCCAGAGCGACCCAATCCCGCGGAGCTTTCCTTTCTCGCCGCCGCCTGCCGCGAATGCCGGACTGCCCCCCCACCGAGCGGTGCCCCGCCACCCTCGGTCGTCATCGTCACTCCACCCTCCGAGCCTCCATGGCCATGGGTGCTCAAGAAACCGGTGTGGGGCCTCTACCTCTTGTATGAGCAGGCGTGGTTCTGGGAAGGGAGCTCCCTCGGGGAATTGATCGAGTCGATCAGCTTGACGCCCGAGGAGGAGCTCGAGATCGAGGTGTTCTCCTGGGACCGCACGAAGCTCGGCAGCGACCTGGAGACGACCGATCTGGTGGACAAGCGGGGGGAAACCAGCCTCACATCCCACGACAGTGCGCAGGTCACCAAGCGCCTCGAGCACGAGAGGCAATGGGAGTTCGGCGCGAATGTGGGTTTTTCCTCCGGCGTGACCGCTGGTATCGATTTCAACTTCAGCGACGGCACGTCGGACTTTCTGGAGCGCCGACGCGAGCAGCGGCAGGAGCGCACCTCGCGAGCGGCGCAACAGATGCGATCCGAACGCAAACTGCACATCGCCACCGCGCGGGAGTCCGGCGTCGAAGAGAAGCGGCGCCGCAAGCTCAAGAACGCGAACCCGACGAGGACCGTCACCTACAACTTCTACGAGACGTGCTCGCACCATAGAGTCGAGATCGCCCTCGCCGAATCGCGCTGGATCGTTGGCCTTCCCAACGAACTCCCGGTGATCACGCCGGAGTGGGTCGCTTGTCATGCCGGGATCCTCGCCCAATCCCTCCTCGATGAGACGCATCACGCAGGTCTGCAGGCCGCCCAACGGCTTGCCCGCCGGTATCCTCCAGACCGCATCGGCCGTGCCACCCAGCTCCTCCACCGCGAATTCAACGGGCAGCGGAAGAGGCTGTGGCCCAATCCGCCGGGGACGCTGCCGTCCTCCGAGCCGCGCCCTTGGCCCGAGTGGGATTCTGCGCCCCCGGAACCGCAGCCTGTGATCAGGAACGTTGGCCGTTTCTTTGCTGCATTGTTCACGGCAGGCCTGTCCGAGCTCGCCTTCCTCGGGGACCAGCCCACGGATCCGCCTGCCGACGGCGAGGAGCCACCTTCCTATGCCTTCATCGCGTCCTATTTGGAGGGCGCCGTCCAGAGTCCCAGCATCACTGGCCTGATCGGCGCGATGCGCCTCGTCACGCGATGGTACACCCCGTGGGCGTATCGCGGCGGCTACTCCGCCTACCCCATGTCGTCCGCTGCCGAGGGTGCGCTGGGCTTCGCACACAGCGTCGTCGTGCAGACGATCGGCGAGTTCCCCGATCTGTCGGCGGAGGCGCCCGTGAGCGACGACACCACCGCAGCCACCCCGTCCGAAAACGCCGTCCGCCAAGCGTGGCTCGAGGGGAAGGAGAAGCAGCAGGCGTTGTTGGACGCCATCGTCACGGACGAGGCCGCCTTCCGCGCGTTCTCCTGTCACGTCAGCGAGAACATCCTCCACTACATGCGGCCGATCTGGCTCGCGGAGGACCCGGGACAGCGCCGCGGCCGTCTGGCTGCCGCACTGCTCCATGGCAGTCCTGACGGGACCATCCTCGCCGGATTGATCGAGGAACCGCTGCTGGGGTTCCATCTGAACTGCTCGGTGTTCGCCATTCGACTGGGTACGCGGCTAGAGGCGGCGCTACGCGAACGACTGCTGAGCTCGACCTGGTCCAGCGAACCGCTACCGGTGCCCGACGGCCTGCAGGTCCTGGCGGCACGCTTGCGGGAGACCTCGGGCGAGATGCGAAAGGCCGTGGAGCACCAGTTCGGGGAGATCGCTCAAGAGCGGACCTGCGCGAACGCTCGGCAAATCCTGTTCGACTGCGTCGATGAGGCGGTAGAGCACCATCTCAGCTGTCATTCGAAGCGCCGTCTCGGCACCAGGGGTTCACCTCCCCGTCGCCTCCACATCGGTGATCTGCCCGGGATCATGCGTCATGCGACGACGCAGCTCGATGAGATGGTCGAATCCCACTCGGCCCACTTCGAGCTGGCCCTCTCCGAGACCGAGATCGCCCTTCGCGCTAGACTCCTGGAACGGCTCGACACCTCATCCGGCGCAACCGTTGAGGGTCCGACCGTAGACCGCACGATGCGGGCGGTCTGGGAGAGCGGCCGCCTGGCGGAGGCGATCGCGCGCGGTGGGGATCTCAAGCCCATCATGATCACGTTGCCCGATGGCGGCTACCACTGCGAGCCCGTCCTTGGGCATTGCAGCGCGGTGGACAAGACCCGCGGACGCAGCCTCGAAGCGGAGGTAGCGAAGGCCGAAGCGGGAGCGAGTTTGGCCGATCTCGAAGCGCAGCGGCGGCGGCGATTGCTCGAGACGGGTGTGCTCACCCCAGAGCCCCTGGTGCCCTCGATCCGGGTCACGGTCGAGAAGCCCGAGGAATAGCCACGAACAACCGAGTCGGTGGCGGGCGGCGACCCCTTTCCCGTTCCGTCCCTCCGTACCCGATTCGCCGGGTAGCGATCGGACCCTCCCAGATGTCACCAGCGCTCGTCAACGACTCCTGCCGGAAGATGGACCTTCTCCTCGCGAGGGTTCGGCGCGCCGTCGAGCTGTCGCTGCAACCGATGCAGCCAGGCGACACGAAGCTCGCAGAGCTCGGGGCATTCCAGCAGACCCTCGCGGACATGGATCGCGCCGTCCAACAACTGAAGAGCGTCACCGCACCGAAGCAAGGCGAGAGCGGGAAGTTCGCGCAGTTGGGGCTGCTCGCGGGGGCCGGCGGCGCGGTGGTCGTCTTGTTGGCGCTGGTCGTGATCGCGCTCATCATGCAGATCCTGGCGGGGACGACGGCCGATCGCGGGGATGCAACCGACGCAGCCAGACAGGCTTGGGGTACGCTTTCGCGAGCCGGGCTGCGCGCGCAGATCCTGATGGCGCGCGCGGCGGCGGTGGCTGGCGTCACGGTACGGGATTTCCGCGGGAGACTGGAGCGCCTCAACCTACAAGGGAGGAGGGTTCCCAACCCCTGTCGACCCCATTTCGACGCCGTGATGGAGATCATCGGCGAGCTGGCGCAGTTGAGCTATGCACCACGTTGTCGCAGGAATCTGGATAGAGTAGTCGAACTGGCGAGTGATCTGGAGTTTTGGCTCTACAATCTCTTCGACTGTATGAAGAACCAGAGGGTGTTGGGCGCATATGAAAGCATCGTGGGGCAGAACGGGCAGCTCCGGATCACCCTCGGCACCCTGTTTCAGGTGATCGAACTGGTGATCCGACGCCCATAGGCGTTGGGACTCGCGCTGCGCAGAGCCGTGCAGAGCTCAGTTCGCAACGCTTGACCCAGGTCGTTTGAGAGTACGAAATCCAACCGCCCCGGCCCGCAGGGATTTTTGACACAACATCGCAACCACGATCTCATCGCGCCAGCTGCGCTGCAGCTCTCGCACCCGCACTGGAAACCTCCGCCGCCCTGACGGTGCCCGCCGTGCGGCGATCGTGTTCACCATCCTCGCCTGCTGCGAACTCGCTGACGTCGAACTCGTCGCCTACCTCCGTGACGTGTTGCCGCGCGCCGCCCGCCCCCGCGGCCTCAACCACCGCGACGCCTGCGCCCTGCTGCCCGCCGCCTGGAAGCCAGCGCGCGTCGCCACCCATTGACTCCGGCCCCCGCCGTCAAGCGTCAATGACGCCCTCTGGTACGACCGAACGGTGTCTGGGTGTACCGCGGGTCGCTGGGCGGTGATGGGCACGCTGACGCTTGCCGCCTGCCGGGAGACGCCATCGCCGCGGCGGGGGGTGACGTCGGTGCGCGCGTCGGCAACGGCGACGCCAACCACCTCGTCATCGCGCGGACTGCCGGCCAACTCGGTCGTCGAGCTCGGATTCCGCTACGAGCGAGATCCTCACGGAGGCACGTTCCACGCCGTGGTCGAGGCGCAACGCTGGTCGTGTCCGCTGCTCGAATACGAACCCGGCGAGCGCTGCGGGATCGCGACCTACCATCAGAATGAGGAGGTCCTCGAGGTGGTGTGCGGACTTCGCCCGGAGCGGCGAGCCACGTTCAGGTTTCTCTGGGTCGGTGGTGTCAATTCGATCCGGTCGCCGCTCGGCCCCTGCTCGCTACCGGTGGCGACCGCGCACACGGAGTTGAAGCTCCGGCGAACCGCGACCCATGCGCCGGACCTTGAGCCTTGCCCGCGCGCGGGACCGACCGTCCCGCGCGAAATCCGGGTCGAACGCCGAAGAACGCCCACGGGCGACGACCTCGGGCTAACGGTGTCGGACCTCGGTTGACGCCCCAGTACGTGGGTCCATGCACCTGCAGGGTGCGAGGGGGGTATCATGTGCCGAGTTCGTCGAGGAGGAGCCGTTGGACCATTACAGCTGGGCGTTCATCCCACCGACGCGCTCCGGTCACCGGACGACCCGGCGCGGTGACCGGAGCCCCGAGAGCGCGGTGATCAGCTCGCGTTGGAGGCGCTCCGCCGCCCCCTTGGCGGCGCGTTGCTCGCGCTCGAGCGCGGCGAGCTCCGCCTCGATCCGCTCGAGCCGGACGCCGAGCTTGCGGGCGACCCGACCGCGCGCGCTGGAGAGCGCGGCGAGCGACTCGCGCACGCGCTCGAGGTCCGCCTCCAGCTGCTCGGCGCGCTCTCCAGCGTCCTCGGCGCGGTCGCGGGCCGCGGCGAGCTCGGTGCGGAGGCGAAACAGCTCGGCGAGCACCGCGCGCTGCTCCGCCGGGATGCGCTCGTCGCGCGCCATCTCGTCCAGCCATTCCGCAGAACAGTCGATGATGGAATGGTCCTCGACCAGCCCGCGCTCGACCACCAGCGTCCGCTCGAATTTCGCGTGAGGGTCGACGCCGAAGACCGCGTAGGCCTGCCCCCGTTCGGTGTCGAAGCCGAGGCGATCGGCGCCCGTGATCCGGGCGTTGTCCTGGTAGTCTAGATCCAGAAATACCAGTCTGCTCGATCCGCTCCGGTTCGCGATGGAGTAGCGCAGCTCCAGGCGAGAGTAGTAGTGCTCGAGGAGCTCGACCGGCCCTTGCCCCCGGCCGAACGCCCGCGGTGCGCGCCGCTCGGCGGTCTCGACCTCGGTGAGCTCGACGTCGAGATCGGCGCCGAAGCCGAGGATCCGCTCCTCCCGCGGCTTGGTGCGCGAAAGCAGCGCTTCCCCCGCGAAGCCGCCGTCGGCGAAGACGGCCAGGGTGCCCGCCGGGAGCGTCTGCCCGGTGGTGTTCGTCAGGTGCACGGCCGAGCGCGCGGCGGCGCCCGCCTCGTCGAACCACGCGATGCGCTCGGCCTCGAGCGCGCCGGAGAGGAACGGCACGATCGCCGAGCTCCGCGGCCCCAGGTCGAGCGGGGTCCCGACGGCGTAGGTGAAGATCGCCCCCGCCTCGACCCCCTCCGCGGGCGCGAGGCTCGCGAGGCTGCCGACGGTCACGAGGTCGCTCGCGGCCACGCCGTCGGGCAGCGTCCCGATAGATCCGAGGCCGATCCCCTCCCCGCGCCCCCCGCCGCCCGCGCCGGTCCCAACGAGCCCGAGACCGCCCGCGCCGTAGGCTTCGCCGATCTCGTCGCCCCACAGCATCCCGTCCGCGGTCCGGTCGAGCAGCTGCGGCACCGTGGAGAGGTCCTGGGTCGGCGGGACGAGCTCACGCCACGCGTAGCGCGGCGCGGCGAGCGGGAAGAGGAACGAGTCCGGCTGCCCGTTGACCAGCTCGAGCCGCACCCGCCGCCAGGCCTCGTCCGTGTCGTTGTGCACGAGCGCCCAGCCCTGCAGCCCTGCCGGACCCTCGCCCGCGAGCACCAGGCGGTAGGTCGAGCGCCAGACCGGCGCCTCGGCGACGTAGCCGAGGGTGATCGCACGACCGCCCGCCGCCGCGACCTCGAGCCAACGACGGCTGCGCGCGCCGCCGTCGCCGACGGCGTCGAGGGCAGCGGCGAACCGACCCCGCGCCGCCGGATCGAGCGGGCGCACCCCGTCGACCTCCGCGACGACGAGCCGCCGGAGCTCCCCGTTCTCGCCGAGCAAGACCAGGGTCGGCTCCTGGCGCAGGGTGCAGGGCCGCTCGGGGCCGGCCGTCCCCGGCACGCAGCGCTCGACCCCGCTCGCCTCCGCATCCACCAGGTCGACGATGCGCCCCCGCAGGAGCCCCCCCGAGGAGCGGACCTCCACCGCCTCCCCCTCCAGGCTCTCGATCAGCCGCGGCAGCGACAGCGGCGTGGCCTCCCCCTCGGGCAGCCCCGCGAGCGCGCGCCCGAGCTCGCGGCTCACACTGCTGGGAAAAGAGATCCCCGAGACGGTGGAGCGCCCGTCCGCGTCGAGGACGACCAGCGTCTTGAGGGCGTCGTCGAGGTGCCCGACCGGCACGGGCAGCCGCGTGCCCCCCGCGGGCAGCGGCCCGGACCGCTCGAAGTAGCCCACCCCCGTCTCGTAGAGCCGGACCTTCGCGAGGGGTAGCGTGTCCTGGGTTTGGGCCTGCACGGGGATGGGGCAGGACAGCACGGCGCCGACCGCGAGCGCGGCGAGAGTGCGCTCCGACATGGTTCTCCTCGACCGCCGCGTGGGGCGGCGGCTGTCGAGAGCGGACAGCGGCCCCGCGCTCAAGTTCCACGAGGCCGCGCTCACGGGCGATCCCCCGGCCCCGCGCCCCGTCCGGCGCGCCGAACCCCGACCCCCGGCGCACGCGGCGAACCGCCAAGCGCCGGCGCCCTGGCGCCCTTCTTCAAGAGCCCCGTCATCCGCCGCCGCCTCGGGGAGCCCGTGCAGGCGGCGCTGTTCGACGCGCACTGAAGGCAACGCCGGGAGCGCCGGTCTGCGCGCACCCGCGCTCGCCCGGGGATCCATTTTGCTTTCAGCGAGCCGCCGGACTCTTCGCTTGGGCGTTCACCCCAGCTACGCGCCGGCGCTCAGCGCTCGTCGAGATCGCCGGGCCGGGGGAAGAGATTGCCCGGGGGGTCCACCCGCTCGAGATGCCAGATCTGCTCGGCGTACTCACGGATGGTCCGGTCGCTGGAGAACTTGCCGACCCGAGCGGTGTTGTGGATGGCCATCTTCGCCCAGAGCCTCGGTTCGCCGAAGGTCCGATCGACCTTCTCCTGAGCCTGCACGTACGCCTCGTAGTCGGCGAGCACCATGAACGGATCGCCTCCCTCGAGCAGGCTCGCAACGACCGGTCCGATCTCCCAGTCCGGCGCGAAATGCCCTGACCTCAGCCAATCGAGGACCGCCTTCAGCTCCTCGTTCCGATGGTAGTAGGCGTAGGGGTCGTATCCCCTCTTCTTGAGATCGTCGACTTGCTCGACGGTGTTGCCGAAGATGAAGATGTTCTCGTCCCCCACCTCCTCCCGAATCTCGACGTTCGCCCCGTCGAGGGTGCCAATGGTGAGGGCGCCATTGAGGGCGAGCTTCATGTTGCCGGTACCCGACGCCTCTTTGCCCGCGGTGGAGATCTGCTCGGAGAGGTCGGTCGCGGGAATGATGCGCTCCGCCAGGCTCACCGAGTAGTTTGGCAGGAAGATGACCTTGACGCGATCCCTCACGCGCTCGTCGGCGTTCACCTTCGCCGCCACCGCGTTGATGGCGTGGATGATACGTTTGGCGAGGTCGTAGCCCGGCGCCGCCTTGGCGCCGAAGAGGAAGACCCGCTTGTTGATGGAGAGCTTGGGGTCGTGCAGGAGCCGCCGGTAGAGCGTGAGGATATGTAGGAGGTTGAGGTGTTGGCGCTTGTACTCGTGCAGACGTTTGATCTGGACATCGAAGAGCGCAGTGGGGTCCACCTTCACGTTGCACTGGTGGTGGATCAATTCCGCGAGGGCGCGCTTGTTCTGGAGCTTGACATCCATGAACCTGCGTTGAAACTCCGGATCGTCCGCGTAGGGCACGAGCTTTCGCAACTCGTCGAGGTGAACGGGCCATGCGTCGCCGATGGTCTCGTCGACCAGCGTCGAAAGGCGCGGGTTACACTGCTTGAGCCAGCGGCGCGGCGTGATCCCATTGGTCTTGTTCTGGAATCGGCCGGGGAATAGCTCGTTGAAGGACGCGAAGAGGCGAGTCTTGAGGAGCTGGGTGTGGAGGGCGGCGACCCCGTTCACCGTGTGGCTGGCGACGACCGAGAGGTACGCCATGCGCACGTGCTTCGGGCTTCCTTCCTCGATGATGGACAGCGCAGCGAGCTTGTCCGTGTCGCCGGGCCATTTCTTCGCGACCTCCTCCTCGAGGAAGCGGCGGTTGATCTCGAAGATGATCTCGAGGTGGCGCGGGAGCACCTTCTCGAGGAGCGGCACGCTCCACTTCTCGAGCGCCTCGGGCAAGAGGGTGTGGTTCGTGTAGCTGAACACACGCCGACAGAGCGCCCAGGCATCGGTCCATCCCATCTCTTGCTCGTCGACGAGGATGCGCATCAGCTCCGGCACCGCGATCGCGGGGTGGGTGTCGTTGAGTTGGATCGCGACCTTGTCCGCGAACGCGTCCCATCCCTGGTTCTTCTTCCGGAAGCGGCGAATGATGTCCTTCAAGGAGCAGGCCACGAAGAAGTACTGCTGCACGAGGCGGAGCTCCTTCCCGGTCTCGGAGGTGTCGTTCGGGTAGAGGACCTTGGTGATGGTCTCGCCCATCGCCTTCTCCCGCACCGCTTCGACGTACCCACCCTCGTTGAACACCTTGAGATCGAACTCACGGGACGCTCGTGCCTCCCAGAGGCGTAGAAAGTTCACGGTGTTGCCGCCGTAGCCGCAGATCGGGATGTCGTGCGGGATCCCCACCACGCTCCGCGTGCCCACCCAACGGGGGCGGAAGTCGCCGCGATCGTTGGCGCCCTTCTCGACCCAACCGTTGAGGCGCACCTCGATGGCGAACTCCGGCCGCGTGACCACCCAGGGGGTCGGCGTCTGGAGCCATTCGTCCGGGAACTCCGCCTGCTTTCCATGGGCAAATTCCTGCCGAAAGAGGCCAAACTCATAGAAGAGGCCGTAGCCGACCGCCGGATAGTCGAGCGTCGCCAGCGAGTCGAGGAAGCACGCAGCCAACCGCCCGAGACCGCCGTTGCCGAGCCCCATGTCGGGCTCCTCCTCGTCGATCGCCTCCAAGCCGAGCTCGAACTCGAGCTCGAGCTCGTTCCGGAGCTCGCCGAGTGCCTGGCGCGTGGCATCGAGCAACCCCGTGTTGACCAGGTTGTTGTGGAGGAGTCGCCCCATCAGGTACTCGAGGGACAGGTAGTACACGCGACGTGCGTTCGAGCTCGTCTGCACGCTCATCGTCTCGATGAAGCGAGCCATGATGCGGTCACGCACCGCGTGCGCGGCGGACAGGTACCAGTCCTGCCGGGTCGCGGTGCCGGGATCCCGAGCCAGGGTGAACTTGAGGTGGTTCCGGATCGACTCCTTCATGTCGTTCGCGCTCATCGCGATCCGAGAGCGGAAGGTCCGTCCGGAGAGCGGCGCCCCGGGTTCGGGCTGCGAAGGAGGCCCCGCGGGAGGCGGGTCGTAAGGCTTCGATCCTCGGCTCGACTTCGGTTCCTTCGCCATCGCGTGCTTCCCTCTCAGTCTCGGGCTAGACCCGGACGGGACCAGGTTAGAGCGTCCCCGTGGGGCCGTGAAGCGCCGATCCTCGGCGATCTCCGTCCGAGCCGGCGGAGCCGGAACCATTCAAGGACCATCAGCGGTCAGCGGTCAGCGGTCAGGAAGAGCGCGGCGAAGCCGACGGCCGAGGGCCGAGGGCCGAGGGCCGAGGGCAATGGAAGCCGCGAGGGATTTCCTGCCAAATGTGGTCGAGATCGCCCCGGCAGGAGACCACGTAGAACAGCGTGGCGCTGGCGCGAGGGGCCGGACATCGAGATCCAGCTGGACGGACCCCGCAGCCGGCCGGAGGACCGATCGCGAGCGAAGATTCCTGGACGCCACGCCGTGGTAGCGTGCCGCAGTGTCCGCGCCGGTCCTTCGCGTCGAGCACCTGACCACGGCGTTCCACACCGAACTCGGCCCGGTACGGGCGGTGGACGACGTGTCGTTCGATCTCGCCGCGGGACGGACGCTGGCGCTGATCGGCGAGAGCGGCTCGGGCAAGAGCGTCACCGCGCAAAGCATTCTCCGGCTCATTCCAGAGCCCCCGGGCGCGATCGAGCGCGGCCACGTCGTCTTCGAAGGACGCGACCTGATGACAGCCCCCGAACGGCATCTTCGCAGCGTTCGCGGCGCGGGGATCGCGATGGTCTTCCAGGCGCCGATGACGTCGCTCAACCCGGCCTACACCGTGGGCGCTCAGATCGTGGAGGTCCTGCGCCTCCATCGGCGGGCTCGGGGTCGGGCCGCCCGCGCGCGAGCCGTCGAGCTCCTCGAACAGGTCGGGGTTCCGGCACCCGGAACCCGGGTGGACGCCTTCCCGCACGAGCTCTCAGCGGGAATGCGGCAACGCATCATGATCGCAATGGCCCTGGCGTGCGACCCGCGGGTGCTGATCGCCGATGCGCCCACGACAGCGCTGGACGTCACCAGCCAGGCGCAGATCCTCGACCGGCTGCGAGCCCTCCAGGCCGAGCAGGGCATGGGCGTGGTCTTCATCACCCACGACCTCGGCATCGTGGCGGAGCTCGCCCACGACGTGGCGGTCATGTACGCGGGGCGAATCGTGGAACAAGGTTCGGTGGAAGCGATCTTCGCTGCTCCGCAGCACCCCTACACTCGTGCCCTCCTCGGCAGCCTGCCACCGCTCGATGCCTCGCGGAGCGCGAACCGCCCGCGCCGACTGCCCGCCATCGAGGGGATCGTCCCGAACCTCATGGAGCTCGGGCGTGGCTGCCGTTTCGCCGAACGGTGCGCCCTGCGCGCCGCCCGCCGCCCGGAGCCAACCGTCTGTCGAGATGCGGAGCCCGATCTGGTGCCGCTCGCCGCGGGCGGCGCGGCGCGCTGCCACTTCCCCGGGGAGTCTCCGTGAGCGACCCGATCGCCCTCCCCCGACCGGATGGCGGCACCCGACCCCTGCTCCAGGTGGCCAAGCTCACCAAGTTCTTCCCCGTGCGGCGGGGACCCTGGGCAAGGCCGCAGTTCGTCCACGCCGTGGATGGTGTCTCGCTCTACCTGCGCCGTGGCGAGACCCTGGGACTGTTGGGCGAGAGCGGTTGCGGCAAGACCACGCTCGGCCGGGCGATCCTGCGCCTGGTCGAGCCTACCTTCGGTCGTATCCGGTTCGACGGGCAGGATCTCATGCCCCTCACCCAGGCGGAGCTCCGACCCCTGCGGCGCCGAATGCAGATCGTGTCCCAGGATCCGCTGGCGGCGCTCGATCCGCGTTACTCCATACGAGAAGCCATTGCCGAGGGGATCCGGATCCATCGCCTCGCAGGATCGCGGAGCGAGGAGGAGGATCGGGTCGCGTCGCTCCTCCGCCGCGTTGGGCTCCGCCCGGAGACGGGGTCGCGATTCCCCCATGAGCTCAGCGGTGGTCAGCAGCAACGGGTCGGGATCGCGCGCGCCCTCGCGGTGGATCCGGAGCTTGTCGTGTGCGACGAACCGTTGAGCGCCCTCGACGTCTCCATTCAGGCCCAGATCACCAACCTCCTCCTCGATCTCCAGGAGGACCGGCGGCTCTCGCTCCTGTTCGCGTCGCACGATCTCCGGCTCGTGGAGTACGTGAGCCACCGCGTCGCCGTGATGTACCTCGGGAAGCTTCTGGAGATCGCGCCGGTGGCGTCCCTCTTCGAGCACCGATACCACCCCTACACACGCGCCCTCCTGAGCGCGGTCCCGACGCCCGATCCGAAGCACCGGCGGCTCCGGGTAGTGGTCGAGGGCGACCTACCGAACCCCTTGGATCCCCCGCCGGGCTGCACCTTCCACCCGCGCTGTCCGCGCGCCCGAAAAGGGCGCTGCGACGTCGATGTGCCCGAGCTCCGAGAGCTCGAGCCCGATACGCACCACCACGTCGCCTGCCACCTCCCCTTCGCCTGACGGTCGAGCATTCCCTCCCCGCAAGGGAGGGAGCCCGCCATGCCCTCGCGACCGACCGTCCGGTTTGGGCCCTGACTCCACCCGATGGCAGGAGCCGATGGCCTTTGGGAACGAGGAGCGAGGCGGCCGTCGCGTCCGCCTCGCAGGTCCGATCCAGGGCTTCCGAGGCGGCCCTGGCCAGGGTCGGAAGCAAGAGAAATTCGACTGATGTGTCAACTGGGTGGGCGAGCACACCCACGCAGCGGTAGGCTGCGCGCGCTCAAGCTGGGCCCCCTTCGGAGAACGGACATGGCGACCGCGAAAGCTGCCGCACCGAAATCATCGCGAAGTGACAGTCAGTCGGCGGCGGTCCCTGCTGCCAACGCGCGCGCGCTCGCCACCCTGACGGGACTGGAAAACACCCTGGCCGAATCCGGCGACCAACTCGCTCCCGACCAACGAGCGCTCCTCCACCGGGAGCGCGGACACCACCTCGAACAGCTCGGCCGTCTCGCCGAAGCGCGCGCGGCGTACGAGGCCGCCCTCGCGTGCAGGGACGACGACATCGTCGCGGTGATGCGCCTCCGCCGCCTCGTCACCGCGCTCGGTGACCATGAGCTCGCGGTCGATCTCCATGCCCGGGAGGCCGCGCTCTCCGAGGACGCAGCCCGCAAGGCGGAGCTCCTCCACGCGCAGGGACGCCTGCTGCAACGGCTCGGGCGCCACGAGGCAGCCACGGCTCTGTTCGAGCAGGCAGCGAGGCTCGCCCCGGAAGACGCGCGAGTCCTCGATTCCCGGTGGCTCGCTCACCTGGGCGGAGGATCGCCCGCTGCCCTCGATGCGGCCTGCCGAGCTCGCCTCGAGATCGCCGCTGACGACGCCGACCTGCGACCGGTGCTACTCGTCGCGCGCGCCGAGGCGCTCACCGTTCTCCACCGACCTGAAGAGGCCAGCGAAGCCTACGCGGCGGCCCTCGCCATCGATCCCGAGGCACCGGGAGCGCTCCCTGCCCTCGACGCGTTGCTCACGCAGGCCAAGCGCTGGAAGGAGCTCGCGGAGGTGCTGGAGCGGGAGCTCGCGCAGGCAGCGGACGCGGACAGCCAGGGCGCGATGATGATCCGGCTCGCTCGGCTCCTCCGCGACCACCTCGAACGACCCGAGGAGGCGATGGAGCTGATGCACGGCGCGACGGTGGTGCTGGCTGGACAGCTCGGCCCCCTCGAAGAGCTCCACGACCTCGCCCTGACCGGGGACAACCCCGAGCGCCTCATCGCGGCCTTGCAGGGCCTGGCCGCAGCCACGGAGTCCGGGCCCGACCGCGCCGAGCTCTGGTTCCGAGCAGGCTGTCTCCGCGAACGACTGGAAGACGACGACGGGGCCCTCGCTTGCCACGCGCAGGCCCTGTACGCCCGCGCCGATCACCATCCGGCGCGGCGGGCGCTCGAGGGACTGCTCGAACGTCAACAGGATTGGCCCCGCCTGGTCCACACCCTGGAGGCCGCCGTCGCGGAGGCAGAGGGGTCCGTCCGCCTCGGCGCGTACCTGCGCGCCGCGGAGGTGTGCGAGCGGCGCCTTCGTGACCCCGAGCGGGCGCTGGCCTTTCACCAGCGCATCCTCGAGAGCCGTCCCGAGTTCGAGCCTTCGGTCCAGGCTGTACTCCGTCTCCTCCAGCAGCTCGGCCGCTTCCCCGAGCTCGCCGACGCCTACGCATCCGCCGCCGACGTCGCCGCTACGGGCTCGGACCGCGCCACGTATCTCTTGCGCCGCGCCGAAATCCAGGAGCTCCTCCTGGGTGCGCCCGAGGCCGCGATCGCGACCTACCAGGACCTCATCCAGGCGGACGTGAAGCACCAGTCGGCCTCGCACGGTCTCGGCCGAATCGCGGCCATCAACCAGGATTACGAGATGCTCGCGCACGCGCTCAAGTTCGAGCTCCGCGGGCGACGGGGGATGCGAGCAGCGGATATCCTCCACCAGCTGGGCGAGGTGATGGAGCGTGAGCTCGACCAGGCTGACGCCGCGGTCGAGCACTACCAGCGCGCGCTCGAGGCCGCGCCAGACCATCCCCTGGCGCCCGCGAGCCTCGAGGCGTTGCTCATTCGGCTCGGTCGCCCTGCGAAGCTCGTCGAGCTCTACCGCGCGGAGCTCGAGAGCTGCGAGGACGCCACGCGACGCGGCGAGCTGGCATGGCGGATCGGCCGCGCCGAGGCGGAGAAGGGTGACGTCGAGGCGGCGATCGAGATCCTCGCGCCGGCAGCTCGCGAAGGCATACCCACCGCGCGCCGCGAGCTCGACCGTCTCTTGACCCTCGAGCATCGGTGGAGCGATCTCGCGCGATCGCTCGAGCGGCAGGTCGATCGGAGCGACCCGGGGCACGAGCGGGTTCGGGCGCTCACCCGCCTGGGCGCGCTCCGCGAGCATGAGCTCGGGGACCCCGCGGGAGCGGTCGAGGCCTACGAGCAAGCGCTCGACGTCGAGCCCGCCAACGCGGAGGCGCGAGCTGGGCTCGAGCGGACCCTGCTCGTGACTCGGGCGTGGCCGCGCGCCATCGACGCGCTCGCCACCGACGCCGCCCAGTGCGCGGGCCCGCCCGCCGCGCTCGCCTACTACCGGATGGGGGTCATCCACCGCGATTTCCTCGCCGATCCGGCCGGAGCCCTCGCCGCCTTCGAGGCGGCAGTCGCTCAGGTACCGACGTACATGGGCGCGCTCGTCGCGCTAGTCCCGCTGTACGAGCGCGAGAGCCGCCTCGAGGACCTCGCTCGCGTGCTCTCCCAGCTCGGCCGTGAGATCAGCGATGAAACTAGCCGCAACGCCGTGATGTTCCACCTCACGGAGACCGCTGAACGAGCCAAGTTCGGCGCCCCGGGGCAGATCGTCCAGGCCTTCCGGAAGCTGGCCGAGGCACCGACGGGAAGGCTGGGAGCCCTGCTCCAGCTCGAGCGCATTTCATACCGCGACGACCCCGATCTCTATGCCGAAGTGGCCGCACAGATCACGGAGGACTGCGCGGATCCCGCCCTCGCGGCGAGCTACCTGACGGAGCTCGGTGACCTGGCCGAGCACGACGAGCCCGGCACCGCAGTCGATCGCTATCGCGCCGCGCTCGAGAAGGACCCGAAATGCCTGAGCGCCGTGGACGGCCTCGCGCGGATCGCGCTCCGCGACCACGACGCGAAGGAGCTCGAGCAGGCGGCCCGCCAGCACACCGCCTTCGGAGCCACTGCGCGGGCCGTCGAGCTGTGGCTGGCGGCGGCCGAGGAACACTCGGCCGACGACCGGCCAGCGTTGGCTGGCGTCGCCCTCTGGCGCGCGATCTGCGCCGCACCGACCCACCCCGATGCGGGGGCTCGGCTCGCCGAGATCCTGCGGCGCGACGAGATCACCGAGGTGCTCCGCGCGATCGACGAGATCCCGGACGCGACGACGCCGCCCGAAGAGCGGAGAGCGCAGTGGCTCACGGTGGCGACAGCGCTCGGTGACGACGTTCCCCGCGCGATCACGGTCCTGGAGCGCGCCATGGCGAGCGGCCCCCCGAGCTTGGATCTGCAGATCGGCCTCGCCGGACTCTATGATCGCCACGGAGACGCCCAGCGCGCTGCCGAGCTGCTCTCGAACGTGGTTCGGGACGCTCCGCCGGGTCCCGAACGAGGTCGCGCCTCGCTCGCCTGGGCCAAGCTCGCTCGGGGGCCGCTCGACGACCCGACGCGCGCGCAGGAGTTGCTCGAGGATGTCATCGCCGAAGCAACGAGCGACCTCGCCGACGTGGAGAAGGCCCTCACCGAGCTGGTGGAGCTTCGCACCGAGACGGGGCAGATCGATGACGCGATCGCCGCCGCCTCCTCCCTCTCTCGGCGTGCGCGAGCGCTGCCCACCCGGATCGCAGCCCTCCAGAACGTCGTCGATCTGGAGCTCGGTCGCGACGGATACGCAGAGGCGGCCGCGGCCTGTGCAACGATCGTCGCCCTCGAAGGGCCGCGCTCCGCGGCCGCAGCGACCATCCGTGACCTCGTCGCTGGTGACGACCAGCTCCAGCGCTCCGGCTACGCTGCGCTGGCGCGTGCGCTCGAGACGTATGCGCAGAACGAGCCCAAGGCGCCCGATGCGGGGATCGCCTACGCGGTCGCGGCCGAGTGCCTCGCCGAGGTGCTCGGCGATCCCCCCGGCGCCCGCGCCGTCCTCGAGCGGGCCGCGGCCGCGCGCCCGGCCGATGTGAGGATCGCGGTGGCTCTCGGCCGGCAACTCGAGCGAAACGGTGCCCACACCGAGGCCCTGGAGCGCTACCGGATCGTGCTCGCGACAGCACCGCGATTGGTTGGCGCGTGGCGGGGATTGGCTCGGGTCTTCGCGGCAATCGATCCCCCGCGTCCGCCTTCCGTCGCGCTGTCCTGCTTGGTGAGCGCGGGTGGTGCGTCACCGGCGGAATCCAAATGGTGCGCGGAGCGATCGCGGCGCGCCCTCCGCGACAATCCGCCGCCGGTCGAGCGCTGGGCCGCGCTCGCCACCGCCGCCCCCGACCCCGCGTTCGCCGCCATGGACTCGCTCCACCAGGCCATCGCGGACCACCTGGGACGAATCTTCGTGGCCCGCCTCCGTGAGATGGGGCTCGAATCGAACGATCGCTTGGGACACCGCGCCGAACACCCGATCCGCACCCTGGCGGACCGCGTGGCACGCACGCTCGGGGTCGGCGAGTATCACCTCTATCTGGCCAAGGACGACGAGGCGCAGGTGCGGGTGGCATTCGCGCACCCGACGAGCATCGTGCTCCCCGGGGATTTCCCGCGGCTCACGGAAGGGGCACAGCGCTGCCTGCTGGCCAAGGTGATGGTGCCGATCGCCCTCGGCAGGCTGGCCCTCCTCCAGGTGGACGCGGCGGGGGCGCGTGAGCTCATCGCGGCCGCGAAGCGAGCCGCGGAAACCAGCGACGAGCTCTCCTTCGCGAACGAGGATCGGATTGCCCGACTGTTGCGCCGCTTCGTCCCCGAAGCGGACCTCCCCAAGCTCGGCGCGGCTGCCCGCGCGGCCGCCGAAATCGACGACGCCAAGCTCGGCGAATGGGCCGACGACACTCACGCCAGCGCGACGCAGGTCGCGCTCATCCTCTCGGACGACATCGCCGCCGCCCTGCCGGTCCTCGCTCGGTTCCCAGCTGGCCAACGTGGTGGCACGGACGACGCGCTCCGTAGCTTCTACGCGTCCGAACGAGCCTTCGAGTTGCGCGCCCTTTTCCTTGAACCCGGAGCTCGCGAGACGCCGCCCCCCGAGGAGCCCGACACGGACCTCGAGGACCGCTCGGAGCCAGCTGCCGCCGCGATCGCCGCTCCAGAGGATCTCGACGCCGTCCTCGGCCCGACCGACGCCGCTGCCGGGAACGACCTGCCGCCGCCCGAGACCGCACCGCCGACGCCGCCCGCGCCCCCGCCCAGCCCCACCTCCCCGAGCGCGCCGCCGCCACCCCCCGGTCGCGACCTGCGTCCGAGCGCACCTCCCCCGCCGCCAGGAGGGGCGTTGCGCCCGAGCGCACCTCCCCCACCTCCCGGCTCCCCGAGCACGCGCCCGAGCGCGCCTCCCCCACCTGGCGCAGCCGGACGCCCGAGCGTGCCTCCCCCACCTCCTGGCGGGAACCTCAAGCCGACCGCTCCTCCTCCGCCTCCTCCCGGTGGTAGCCTCCGTCCGAGCGTGCCTCCGCCGCCTCCGCGCGGCCTCCGCTCGAGCGAACCGGAGCTCGATCGTCCGTCAGCGACGCCCCCGGCTCGTCCACCTGCACCGTCGCAGAGCATCCGCCCGAGTGGAGCGCCCCCACCGCCTCCGCCTCGAGGATACCGCGCGAGCGAGCCCGACCGCGATCGCCCATCGGACCCACCCCTCGCTCCATCGCAACCTCCCCCGGACTTGCCGCCCGCGGTGTCAGCGATGGTCGAACCGGCCCTGTCATCGCCACCCGCACCGCCGCCAGGCCTGGCCCCGGTGATCGCCAGGCCACCGGCGCCTTCGCAGCAACCGCCCGCGCCGGCAGCGCCACTCGCCACGCCCCCGTCGCCGCCGCCACCAGCCCCCCGGACCTCCGCGCCGCCACCACCCTCGGCGAAGAAGGCGCCACCACCGCCGCCACCCGGCGGCCGCCCGAAGACGCGCGCCGACGCGGCGCTGGCGGAGCTCCTCGCGAGCGACAGCGGCCTCGCGGGGACCCCCAAGGGCACGTCAAAGCCCTAGCTCCGAACCGCACCGATGCCGGCGAGGCTGCGAAACAGGCCGCCGAATCCGGCGCAACGCTCACGGGATGCCGAACCACCAGGTGAGGAGGTTCCAGATGCAAGCGCCGATGAGCGCGATGACACCGTCACCAATCGGGCACCCATCAGGCAACCGCAATCCACGGGTGGCCAGCAGAATACGCGACTGGCACGGCCCCACCGAAGCCGAGGCCCCGTCGCGGTTTCGGCGCCCACCGCGGGCCCAAGCGCCCTTCGACCTCCGACGCCGACGCGGACGGCCCCCCTCGAGCTCGACCGTCCACCACTGGCCTCCCTCACCCGCCGAGCCGAGCGACCACCGACGGCCGGCCCCCGGTGCCTCGTCTCGTCGGCGCCGGAATGACCGGTGGGCACGTCGGCGAGCGTGGTGATCCGCCCACCGACGAGCAGGACCGAGCGCGGGTCTGGACGCGGGCCCGAGCCACCGGCCCGGCCCCAGTCCCGGCGTCCCGGATTGGCGAGCGCCACCGTGCCGTAGAAAAAGTGGCGGGATCGGCGGCATCACCGCCAGGCTGGCCCAAAACGGGAGGATCCGGCTAACATGCGCCACCGCGTGCCGGCGACGGCGCTGCACGCAGACGAGGAAGAGAGGTAGCGATGAAGACTCGGCAGCGATTCGGGGCGTTCGGCGCGGTAACCTTCCTTCTGCTCGGGCTCGGTGGATGCGACCCGAACTCAGCGTGCAAGGAATCACCAGAATGCAAGGGCGAAGGCAAGTGCACGGCCTCCGAGGGCGGCGTCTGCTACGCGGCCAAGAACGAGGATTGCAAGGAGAGCAAGGGCTGCAAGGTGGAAGGTCGGTGCACGGCCAAAGACAAGGCCTGTGTCGTGGGCGGACCGGAGGACTGCAAGGCCGCCGAAGCTTGCACCAAGTTCGGGATGTGTGACGCAGACCAGGGCGTCTGCGCCAACCTCGCCAAGGCGTTCCACGGAGCGTGCGGCAAGGAGTGCAAGGCAGACGGCCTGTGTGTGCAGAAGGACGGGAAATGTACGGCGCTGTCTGAGTTCCACTGCCGCGGCACCACCGAGGACAAGGCCGAGGCGGAGAGCCCCTGTCGCAAGGAGGGCCGGTGCACGGCCAAGGACGGTGCCTGCATCGCTGGTGCGAACGCCGAATGCGAGAAGTCGGTGCTCTGCAAGAAAGAGGGACGCTGCGTGGCGGAGGCCGGGAAATGCGTGGCCACCGAGGCCCTCTGCAAGGAGGGCACGATCTGCGCGAGCGACGGGAAGTGCGGGGTGAAAGACGGGGGCTGCTCCGCGGAGAGCACGGCGGACTGCAAGAAGTCTGCCCGCTGCAAGCTCGAGGGGCTCTGCACCGCGAAGGACGGCGCCTGTATCGCCGCCACGAGCGCCGACTGCGGGCAGGCGACGGTGTGCGCGAAGGACCGGCGCTGCACGGCGAAGGACGCCGTCTGCGTGAAATGACCAGCCACCATTCGCAGAGTCTGGGCCCCCGATGACCGAATGAGGCGTGGCTCCATTCGTTGATCGGCGGGCGACGGTTGGCGGCGCGCCTCGGCCGCTGTGGCATTCATGACGGCTCACCCTCGCATCGTCGTCGTCGGGACCGGCGCGGTCGGCGGCTACTACGGCGCGCTCCTGGCCCGGGCGGGGCGCGAGGTGTGCTTCCTCGCCAGGAGCGACCACGCCGAGCTCGCTCGGAGCGGACTCCGCGTGGACTCGGTGAACGGCGATTTCGTGCTCGCGACGCTGTCGGCGCACCACGCTGCCGAGACGGTAGCCCCCTGCGAGATCGCGATCGTCGCCCTGAAGACCACGTCGAACGCGGCGCTACCGAGCATCCTGCCACGGGTGCTCGCGCCGGGCGGCTCGGTCATCCTCCTCCAGAACGGCCTCGGCGAGGAGGAGAAGGTGGCCGAGCTGCCGGGTGTGGGCAGCGTGATGGCGGGGCTCGCGTTCGTGTGCGTCTCCAAGGTCGGCCCCGGCCACATCCGGCATTTCGACTACGGCGCCGTCCGCCTCGCCGAGTACACCCGGCGCGGCGCGGCCGGGATCACCCCCGCCCTCGCGGCGGTCGGCGCCGAGCTCGAGGCCGCGGGTGTCCCCGTAACGCTCGAGCCCGACTGGCTCGCGGCGCGGTGGCGCAAGCTCGTCTGGAACCTCCCCTACAATGGGCTCTCCGTGGTGCTCCGCGCCGACACGGGTGCGCTCATGGCATCGCCCCCCGCCCGCGCGCTCATCGCGGCGATGATGCGGGAAGTCGCTGCTGCGAGCGCGGCCGAGCACCGCGCGATCCCCGACGCCTTCATCGAGCAGATGCTCACGATGACCGATGCGATGCGCCCCTACCTCCCGAGCATGCGCCTCGATTTCGACGCCGGGCGCGAGCTCGAGCTCGCAGCGATGTACGCGGTGCCCGTGCGCCGAGCGCGAGCCGCCGGAGCCCCCATGCCCCGAGTGGAGGCGCTGCTCGCCGAGCTCGAATTCCTGGTGGCTGCACGAGACGAGGTCCGCCGGAGCAGTAATCAGGTTGATTGCTGAGTCATATCAACAACCTAGAGCACCGAACCCACAGCAGACCTCTCCAGAGGCAGCGCGGGAAACGCGTCCTCCCCTCGCACGGACGCATTTCCAGCGCTGCCGTTGCTGTCAGCAACCTGATCGGTGCTCTGGGGTCGATACCAGTGGCGCGTCGGAGGTGCGCTCGGGCCATGCGGACTCGCTCCTTCCCCCCGCTGGTCCTTTCTGCCCTCCGGAGCTACCGCTCGGAGGACCGAGCCAAGGACGAAGCTCTTCGAGAGCGCTCACCGTCGAGCGGGGCATCGCGACACCGGCATCTCCCCCGTTGCCCGGCGATCCGCTCGCCCGGCTTCGCTGGCGCCGCGCGAGCATGCGACGGCCGCACCTGCCCAACCGCGCTTCACCCGCGCCTTCCTGCTGCTCCTCGCGACCCGGACCGCGTACGGGCTCGTCGCGAGCGCCGCCGGCTACCCGGCGACGCTCGTCGTCGAGAGCGTGATCCCGTTCGCCGGCGCGTCCCTGCTCCTGCCGGCGGTCCGCGCCGAAGACCGCGCTCGGCGTGCCGCTTCCTGGTGCAAGCCGGCCCCGCGCCCGCTACGCTCCGACCTCGAATGCGATCTGCCGTGCTGATCGGGTTGGCTTCGCTCGCGCTCGCGGGCTGCATGGGCGTGCGCTACCTGCCCCAGGCGGCGGCAGGTCAGCTGGGGCTCATGACCCATGGCAAGCGCATCGGTCGCGCGATCGCCGATCCTGCGACACCCGATACTACCGCGGTCCTCCTGGCCGAGGTCCCCGGGATCGCAGCCTTCGCGGTCAGAAACGGCCTCGACCCGGGCCGGAGCTACCGTCGCTACGTCGCGCTCGATCGGGAGTATGCCGTGTGGTTCGTGGCTGGGAGCCAACGCCTCTCCTTCGAGCCCAAGCTGTACTGGTTCCCGATCGTTGGGAGCTTCGCCGGTGTCGGCTGGTTCAGCGAGGCGCGAGCCGCACGCCACGTCGCTCGCCTCGAGCGGCAGGGGTGGGACGCCTACTCCCGAGGTGCAGCCGCGTACTCGACCGCGGGATGGTTCCGTGACCCAGTGGTGTCCTCGATGCTCGTCGAGGGCCCCGCGTCGGTGGGGGTGCTGGCGAACACCGTCCTCCACGAGTGGCTCCACGCCACCGTCCTCATCCCTGGCCAGACCTACTTCAACGAGAGCCTCGCGGTCTTCGTGGCCGATGAAATGACCTTCGAATACCTCGAGGAGCGCTTCGGCCCGAGCTCCAGCGAAGTCGCCGGGTACCGCCTCGCCTACGACACCCAACGGGCACGCTCGGAGCGAGTCCTGTCCGCCTACCACACCCTCGAGACGCTCTATGCGACCGAAGCGCCCGAGGCGGAGAAGCTCCAGACAAAGTCGGAGATCCTCGCCTCGCTCGGCCGTGAGCTCGAGCTCGAGAAGCCCGTGAACAACGCCGCGCTGCTCGGCGTGAAGCTCTACGGCACGGGAAGGGCCGAGTTCACGGAGCTCCTGGCCGTCTGCGGCCACGACTGGCCTCGGTTCGTCGCGGTCCTGAAGAGCCTCCATCCCCGTGATTTCCCGGCGGCGCAGGTCGAAGACCTCGCACCCGTCCTCGAGACGATCGTCGCCTGGGGCTGCGAACCGTTCCGTTGAGGGACCGGCTGCGGCCGAGGCCCAAGCTCGGGACGCCCCGATCCAAACCCTACCCACCCCGGGAAAAAGTATGGTAGGTAACCTGAGTCGTGGTGCGGTCTTGGTCCTCACCGAACCCCTCGTCCCCGCCCTCCCGGTGGAGCTGGCGCAGCCTCTTCGGGCTGAGAGGGGCAAGTCCAGCGGGGCAAGGTACGCCCGGCGACCAGACGCCGCCTTCGGTCTTCCCCCCGGGCAGCGCCCCGGGGTGGTGGCTCGAAGGATCCGGGGAGGACGCCGACCTGCCCCGGGCCAAGGGGCGGCCGCGCCGCCTGGCCATGGTCGCCCTTGCCCTGACACCCCTGTCCGTGCTGGGCGCAGCGGTGGTCGCCAAGGCCCGGATCTCCTCCATCGACACCTTCCTCGTTCACCCGCAGGCGACCGGCATCACGCTCGATGACGTGCTGGTCGAGGGAAATCTGCGGCTGTCCGCGGACGCTTTCGCCCTCGACATCAAGCCTGGCTACAACGAGTGCTTCCTGCCCGACCCGCTCGGATTGGGCCCGTATTCTCCCTATTTCAAGTCCCGGGGACCGATTCTGGCGCGGGTGGCCGTACCCCAGGAGGGGGGCCACACCCAGGATCTCGGCTTCGACGTCATCGTCCATTTTCATGGCGGGGAGGCGGTAAGGAAGCAATTCGTCGAGGTCGTCTCGGGAGCGGTGTTCGTGGCGGTGGATCTCGGAAACGGCAGTGGTCCCTATGCGAACGGATTCGGCCTGCCCGACCGTTGGCCGCTGGTGAAGGCAGAGATCACGCGCGCCCTCCGTGAGCGTTCCGGGGACGAACGCGCGCACATCCGGCACCTCGCGTTGAGCTCGTGGAGCGCGGGGTATGGCGCCGTCAACCAGATCCTGAAGGTGCACGGCGACGCCGGGATCGATGCCGTAGTGCTCCTCGACAGCATGCACGTGGGACGGAACCTGGCAGCGCCGCGGCAGGACGGTTCACTCGAATCCCTCAGCGCGGATTCGCTGCGGCCGCTGTTCGATTTCGCGGGCAAGGCCTCGCAAGGCAAGAAGACCTTCGTCCTGACCCACTCGAACATCGTTCCCGAGGGGGGGTACGCCAGCGTGCGGCGGAGCGCCGATCTTCTGCTGCACGACCTCCATCTCGAGCGCGCGCAGCAAGAGCGGCGCGTCGGGGTCATGGACCAGCTCACCACCGTGGACCACGGGCGGTTCCACGTGTGGGGCTTCGGTGGTCGGTACGAGAAGGCACATTGCGCCCACACTACCCTGCTCGGTCCCATCGTGCGGGATCTGCTCGAACCCACGTGGCAGACGCCGCCGATGAACCGCGATGTCCCACCCACCCCCGCGCCGATCCTCGGGCGGTAGCCCCGACCGATGCCGTGGCCGCTACGCGCAGGCGAGTGGCGGTGGAGCGCGGAGGGACTTCGGCGGCAGCTCGAGTTCGAGCTCCTCGGCCATGACGACGTTTCCAGGGCGGAGCTCTCTCCGCGCTCCGGTCGGCTCGAAACCCGCGGTGAAGAGGAGTGCGCGCGCGGCGACACTCCCGTCGGCGACCGCGACGGTGACGTGCCGCACTTCGGCCGCCCGAAGCCACGCGAGCGCAGCGTTGACCAGGGCGCGCCCCACCTGCCGGCCCCGCGCCTCGGGCGTGACCCACATCCCGCCGAGGCGTCCGGTCCCGTCATCGTTGCGGATCGCGATCACGAAGCCGACCCAGACCCCGCAGGCCTCGGCGACCAGGGCTCCATCACCGGCCGCGGCGCGCACCTCGAAATGGGTGCGCCACGCCGCCGCCGAGACGCGCTCGTGGTCGGCGAGCGACTGCCGAAACGCGTCCGGCGATTCGGCGAGAGCACGAGCACGGAGCTCACGCAGGCGCTCCACTTCGTGAGGGGCACAGGGTCGAACGGTGATTGGGCAACGCGCGCTGGCGGGTCCCCCAGACATGGATGAGGGCATTCTACCCCAACCGGCCGTCGGGCACTACTCCCCTCTTCTCCCCCCCGTCGCGACTTCGGAGGGGTGGAGGCGAACCCTTCCCGGCATCGGCCACGACAGGCGGCCTCCCGCTCCTCGCCCCTTGACGAGCGGCGGGCGCCTCCGGCGCCGATGGACCACGGGCGGAGAACGAGCAGGGCGCGCGGATTCTCGAACCCAACGGATCAGAGCCCCCGCATCCACTCGGGCCGCAGCGGCACCTCCCCGCGCAGACACGCGTCCACGGCCGCCAGCGCTTCGGCCCGGTCCCGCGGCAGGCGGGCGCGGATGGGAAGGTAGTTCGAGGCGTGGTTCGCGTAGAAGACCCCGCGGATGTCCGTGTGCTCGAGCATGGTCCGGAGCTCGACCAGAAGGTCAGGGGGTGGCGGGAGCCGAAACCGCCCCCGCTGGTGGTCGTGATGGAGCGGGGTGCCCGGCACCAGGGTCAAGGTGAGCGCTCCCACGTACTCCGGCCCCATCGCGGACAGGGCCCGAGCGGTGGCGAGCGCATGCACCTCGGAGCGCGCGATCCCGCCGAGCCCGAGGAGCACGGTGACGAAGAGCTTGATGTCCACCGCCCGTGCCCGCCGCCCCTGCTCCACGTGGAAGAGTGCGTTCCCGTGCTTGCCCACCGCCGCGAGCGTCACGTCGTCGCCGCTCTCGAGCCCGAGGTGGAAGAGGCGGAGCCCGAGGGCGCGGAGCTCACGGAGCTCCGCGTCCGTCTTCTCGGCGACGCTGCGCGCGTTGGCGTAGGCCGACACCCGCAGAACCTCAGGCAGACCGCGGCGAATCTCCTCGAGAACCGCGACGAGGTCAGCCTGTGGCATCGCGAGGGCGTCGCCGTCGCAGAGGAAGACCCGGCCTCGGCGCGGATACTCGACGGCGGCCTCCGCGATGTCAGCCGCGACCTCCGCCGGGCTGCGCGCGCGAAACCGCTTGCCGCGGTACATCGCGCAGAAGCGGCACCCATTGTGGGAGCATCCGATGGTGGCCTGAAGCAGGATGCTGTCCGCCTCGCTCGGCGGTCGGAAGATGTCACCCTCGTAGCGCATCGGAGTCCAACGGGGCGCCGACCATAGCACCTTCGCCAAGCCCCATCGATCTCCTGTTCGCCATCGAGGTTCAGGGCGCGGACGTGGCGGCGCGACTCGACCAGCCATCCGCCGCGGACGTGGGGATCCTCAGCGCCTTGAAGGTCGCGTACCCGGTGCTCAGGCGCGCGCTCCAGACGACCTCTCCGCCCGTGAGCGTTCCGTCGCGCCTCACCTCGTCGACGCGGGCGCGCACCGGATCTCCGAGGTAGGGGTTCCCACCGTCGGTCGCGTGGGTGACGAGGAGGTTGCCGTTGGGGAGCACCTGAACGCCGCCGGCGAGCGGCGAGTAGACCTTCACGGCGTCGAAATCCGGTGCCGTGGGGCTGGGCCACTTCCAGACGAGCGCGGCGTCGAGCGCCTCGTCGACCACGACCTCGATCACGCGGCTGTAGGGCTCGATCCCGTCGGGACAGGTTTCGTCCGGAGGGCATGGCTCGGCGTCGCCGAGCAGCGGTGCCTCGCGGTTGTCGTAGAGCAGGATCCGCGTTCCCGCGCGGTTCCCGTCCCCATCCTCGATGTGCTCGATCTGGGGGTCGTGGGGGTGGTGGAAAAGCCCCTCGCCGAAGTCGCCCCCGCGACCCATCACCCACTCGATAGTCCCCTCGGGGTAGGCGATCTTGTAGAGACGATCCATGAGCCGACACGTGAGATAGACGTCGCCCGTGAGCCGACTACCGGGTTCCCAGCCCGCGTCGGCCAGGAAGGACAGCGCGTTGCAGTTGCTCCAGTAGCTGGTGAACGTGGCGTAGGTGAGCGAAGGGGGGGAGGTCAGATCGATATCGTGGTCGAGGAGCGACCATTCCCAGACGACGTTCTCGTCCTCGTCGATGACCCGCAGCCCGTCCATGCGGGTCTCCCGGATGCCGTCATCGTCCACGTCGATACCATAGGTGTCGTGCTCGATCAGGGTAGAGTAGATGAAGAGGAGGGTCCCGTCCTCGAGGCGCTGGACCCCGTGATTGACCATGGATCCATGGTAGGAAGACACGGTCTCCCCGGCTTTGGGATCGATCTCGACCGCCCGGTCGCCACCGTCGATCCCGCGCACCGCGAGCAGGTGCCCCCCTGGAAGCAGGTCCACGTCGGTGAAGGGGCCCCCGGAGAAGTCAGCGTAGACCCACAGTGGTGCCACCACACTCCCCGACCACCGGCTTGGCGCCATGGGCAGCGCGGCGAGGTAGCCGAAACCGGCGAAATCGGGATCGGCGAAGGTGTCGACCCCCATGATCGAGAGCAGCGTGACCCCGAAGGAAGTGGCCTCGGGGTCCTCCACCACGACGTCGATCGCGGGCTCGAACCCCGGGATCGCCTGACAAGCATCGCCGACCCCGTCGTCGTCCGCATCGGTCTGCTCGGGGTTCTTCGTCTCGGGGCAATTGTCGGCGCCGTTCTCGGTCCCGTCCGCGTCGAGATCGCCGTGCTCACCGGCGGCGCCGCCCGATGACTCACCCGCCTTGCCCGCACCGCCGCCCCCCTGGTGGCTCCCGGCGAGGCCCCAAGGCGCTCCCCCCTGGGCGACCGGGGACACGCCGCCCTCACCGGCGGTGCCCGCGTGATTCGGCGTGCCCGCAGCGCCGACATTCGAAGACGGCCCACCGACGCCGCCGTTCGCCCCGGGTGTCCCGGCCACGGCACCGACGCCCGCACTGCTCGGCCCCGGACCATCAGCATGACCATCGCCGCCGCAGGCGACGAACACGGACGGCACCGTCAACAGCAACCCCGAAACCACGAAGCTCCTCGTCGCCATGCCACTCTCCCGCTGTCGGCGTTGGCTGCGACCTTGCCGCGTTCGCATTCGGCCCGCAACCCAGAATCGCCGACCCTTCCCCGCGAGTATCGGACCCCGGCCTCACCGCCTGAGGATCTTGAAGCTCACCCGACGGTTCTTGGCGTCCGCCTGCTCGGTCGCGGAGCGGTCGAGCGGCCTCGACTCGCCGTAGCCCTTCACCACCAGTCGGTGCGGTGCAATACCGCAGCGCTTGGTGAGATCGTCGCGAACGGTCTCCGCTCGCGCGCTGGAGAGCTGCCGGTTGTAGAGGTCGGAGGCGTGGCGGTCGGTGTGTCCCTGGATCTCGATCAAGGCGACATCCTGATGCTGGCGGAGCACCGCGGCCACGTCGTCGAGGATGGCAAACGACTCGGGGAGGAGCTCCGCGCTGTCGGTTTCGAACTCGATGTTCCGGAACACTCGGATCCATTCGCCGGCGATGGCCGCGAGCTTGGGCAGGATCCTCGGATCACAGGGGCCGGCCTGGAGCCCCAGGCCATCGAGACCGATCCCCGCGGGGTTGTTCACCACCACGGTTTCCTTGAGGCTTGTCACGTCGAAGAGGCGAAGCGACCTACCATCGGCCTCGAAGAGGAGCGTCGTGTCGCTGAGCCAGCGGGCACGGTGGAACGTCCCGCCGCTTGCTGCCCACGGTTGGTCGGCGGGGTCGTGTACGGCGAAACCCGCCCAACCACCCAGAACCCGCGCTTCAGGCTCCGGGCGAAGCTCGCCTCATACGCCGCAACGAGTGAGGTGAGGTGTTCGCGTTCCGCGCCCGCGAAGAGGTCGCGCAGCGTGGGATCGGCGGCGAGGTCCGGCGCCCACGCGAGCCAATCGTCGGCCAATGCCATGTTGAGCTGGGCAACGGCCTCCCCGTGCCGCCCGCGCATCGCGAGCGCGCTCGCTAGAAGGCGCCGAGCTTGGGCGTGATCGGGATTCACGTCAAGGACCTCGCGACATCGGGTCTCGACCTCGGACCATTGCTGGCGTGCTGCAGCAGACTCGGCGCCGGCGTACGCATCCCGTCCGCCCCAGTAAGGGTAGCCCAACAGCGCGAGTCGCGTGATCCCCATACTGTGCAGCGGCACCATGACCTCCGGCACCCCCGCCGCCGTGCTCGCCACCGGCGCGCCGGCCGTCGCGCGCGGCGCGGATCTGCCGCGATCCAAGCGCGGCGACGATGCGGCGCAGCCGATCGGCAGCAGTAGCCCGACGAGCGGGGGGAGAGCCATCGCCACCAGAGTGGAGGGCATCCCTCAGTCTTATCCGGAGGTCCGAGATCCTGCCAGCCAGGCCCTCCTGGCGAGGACCACCTCACCCGCGATCCCACCTGCCCCCGCTCTGCCAGGTCCAAGGATCCGCGCCCCCACGCGGGGATCCTCGACCTGCGATCGATCGGCGCCGACGGCGCCCGCCGCTCATCGAGCGGCGAGGAGGGGGAGGCCGCGTATCGCGGCCGATGCGGGGGAGGGTTCGCCCCCCGCCAGGAAGAGACCTTGCGCAGCAATCAGGTCGATTGCTGTGAAGCGGCGCCCGGCTCACCGGATCAGCGCTCCGCACCGTCCCAGCAGTAGGTGCAGAGCTTCTCGCGGGGGAGGCCGATGGCCTCGACCAGGTCGGGAAGACGCTGGTAACGGAGCGACGTCAGTCCGACGTGGCCACGGATCACCTCGACCATGCGCTGATACTGTTCAGAGTCGGGGTCGGCGTACTCGTCGAGGGCCACGTTGGGGTCGCCTTCGAGCTCGGCGATGGCCTTCCTCGCTGCCAGGTCGAGGTCCGAAGCCGAGCGCGAGAAGTTCAGGAACTTGCAGCCATGCAACAGGGGAGGGCACGCGGGACGCATGTGGATTTCTCGGGCACCGTAGTCGAACAGGCGCGTGATGATGCCGCGCAGCTGGGTGCCCCGCACGATCGAATCCTCACAGAACAGCAGCCGATTGCCGTTGATGATGGCTCGCACCGGAATGAGCTTCATCTTGGCGACGAGATCCCGCACCCGCTGCTCCTGCGGCATGAAGCTCCGCGGCCAGGTGGGGGTGTACTTGACGAACGGACGTCGATACGGGAGCCGAGCCGCCGATGCGTACCCCACGGCGCACCCGATCCCCGAGTCCGGGATCCCCGCCACCACGTCGACGTCGACCTGATCGGCGCGAGCCAAGGCGGCACCGCAGCGGTTGCGTGCGTCCTCGACGTTGATACCCTCGTAGGTTGAAGCCGGATACCCGTAGTACACCCACAAGAACGAGCAGATCTGCAGGCGGTCGCCAGGCGCGGCCATCTGCTCCGCACCATCCGGAGTGATACGGACGATCTCGCGCGGCCCCAGGTGCCGATGGGCCTGGTAGCCCAGGTTCGGGAACGCACAGCTCTCGAAGCTGACGGCCCACGCACCCTCCTTTCGACCCAGGGTGATGGGGGTGCGGCCGAAGCGATCCCGCGCCGCGTAGATGGCGTCCGTGGTCAGAAGCAGGAGCGAACAGGAGCCGACGATGGAGTCTTGCACGCGGCGGATCCCATCGACGAGGTTCTCCTCCTGGTTGATCAGGGTGGCGACGAGCTCGGTGGGGTTGACCTCGTTCCCTTTCATCTCGCTGAAGTGCGTCTTCCGTTGTCGGAGAGCCTCCGCCGCGAGCTCGCCCAGATTCTCGATCCGCCCCACCGTGACGATGGCGTACTGACCGTGGTGGGCGGCGATCAAGAGCGGTTGGTCTTCGCTGTCGCTGATGACCCCGATCCCGATGTTGCCCCGGTGCTTCGGGAGGTCATCCTCGAACTTGGTACGAAACGGCGAATTGGTGATGTCGTGGATGTTGCGCTTGAACCCGTACTGCGGGTGGGTAACGACCATGCCACCGCGTCGCGTCCCGAGGTGCGAGTGGTAGTCCGTCCCGTAGAACAGATCAGCGACGCAATCGGACTTGGCCGCAACACCGAAGAATCCGCCCATGGACTGCTCCTTGCCGTTCCACCGTCAGCACGATCGTGGAGGGACAGGGCCTGCAGACGGGTGGCGCGGAGTGTCGGTCAAGGACTCGGCCGATTCAACCCGGATTTCCTGTCGACGACACGAGCGGCCGTCGACGATGGGCCTCCTAGAGCAGCAATCAGGTTGATTGCTGCGTCAAATCAACAACCTAGAGCACGAACCGGCAGCAGACCTCTCCAGAGGCAGCGCTGGAAACGCGTCCTCGCCTCGCACGAACGCGTTTTCGACGCTGCCGTTGCTGTCGGCAACCTGATCGGTGCTCCGGAGCAGCAATCGGTTCGATCGCTGCGAAAGATCAACGACCTACCGTGCCGGGACGGGCCAGAGGCCAGCGCCACGGGTGAGCACCACCGTCCCAAGTCCCATCAGACCCAGCAAGAACGTGGCGAACCCCCCCGCGAACGGCACCATGCCCACCACCAGGTATAGGGCGCACCCTACCGCCAGATGCACGTAGGGGTTCTGGCTTCGATGTTGGATGAGCGCCGTGCCCACGGTCGCCAGGATCGCGCACAGACCGGCGTTGGCCGCGAACAGGGATCCCAGCAACAGCGCCGCGGCGATGGGGATGCCGATGCAGGTCACCACCAGTAGGACGGTGGCCAGCACCAGGAGCAGAAACGCCAGGAAGCCCTGGAGCAAGCTGCGGAGCGGACGGGCAGCGAAAGCCACCTGGAGCGACTCCATCCGCTGGCTGGCCAGGGCGAGCAGCACGGCGCCGAACAGGAACAGCATCGCCGAACTGGCCGTCCTCTGCGCAATCCGGGCAGCGATGTGGGGACCAGTCCACGGCGCCGGGCGATGATCCCAGTCGGGATGGAGGGGGATCCCCTCTTCCACCACCTCGCCGTCCTGGCGAACATCGCCCCCGAACGCGGCCTGATCTCCGTCCACGCTTCCCCCAGCATCGACGTTCAGCGAGCCCCCGAATACCACGCAGTCTCCCATGACACGGCCGCCGGAACGAACGGTCGCGGTTCCGCCGAATACGGCCAGGTCACCGGTGACCGTGCCCAAGACCTCGGCGGCTCCGCCCAGCACGACGAGGTCCTTGACGGTCTCGCCCGCATGGATGGTAAGACTGCTTCCGGCAACGAAACGGTCCTTCCCTCGCTTGGAGGACGCAGCGGCCGACGGGGGCGCTACGGCTGGACTCGGAGGCAGTGGCGCGCTCGGAGCCGAGACCGTCGCCTTCGCCGCTGGTTCGTGGCGCGCGACCGAGACCAGATCCCCCTCGCGGTGAGCGATCCAGGATCCTTCGCGCAGCAGGGCCTCGAGCACTTTGTCAGCGGGCTGCCGCTCCACGAGCAGATCCACGTTCCCTTCCGGAGAGGCCTCCAGAACCACGCTCCACCCGGCCTGTTCGGCCAGCTCCCTGATGACCGCGGCGCGAGGTTCCTTTTCGACCGACAGAGAGACGATCTTCTCGGTCGCGGGCCAATCCCCTTCGAAGCTGACCTCGGCCGCAGCACCGGGAGCGACCGCGCTCACGACCAGGGCGACGAGGCCGCCGAGCCAGCGCTTCGCGTGGCCGAGCCCCCCTTCGGCGTAACGAGCCCGGGGCGCCCCCCGCTGCAGCGCGCAGTGGTTCCTAAGGCAGCAAACAGATCGATCACTGCAGAGAATCAACGACCCAGAGCATCGAACCGGCAGCCGAGCTCGCCCGAGGCCCCGCTGAAGACGTGCCCTCGCCCCTGACAACCACTGGCACCATTGGTCGCCAGGCCAAAGGTACGTTTCCAGCTGCGCCGTCGCCGTCGGCGACCCGATCGGTGCTCTAGCTGTCCTGCGAGACATGGTGCTTCCTTTCCAGAGTCCCTGACGGCGCCAGCCGTGCCACCAACGCGCCCAACGCCAGGATGGCGAGAGCCGAGGCGCACCACGCGAGGGCCACCGCCGGTGTGTCCTGCTGACTGGCACGGCGAAAGAGGAGCGCCGTCCCCTTCAGGACGATGAGCCCGGTCTCCAAGGAGGATCCTGGGGCCTTGCCGAACGCGGTCGCGAGCTCGACGAGCCGGGGAATGCTGCCCAACAGGGCCAACACGAAGGCCGCCGCGAACGCCAGCAGGGGCAGCCTGAAGCTCGGTTCGGGCGCCTTCGACGGAACGCGGGCCACGGCCTGCTCCTCGAGCGCTTCGCCGACCAGCAGCGACTGGAGGGCGGCCGCGCCCAGACGCTGGCCGCAGGTCGCGCACGTGGCCGCGTGTGCCGTTGCCGGCTCGGGCAGCAGCGAATCCTGGCCGTCCGCGAGGGCGGTCAACACCAGATCGCTCAGGTGTCCGTCCGCTCGCCACACGTCTTTGGCCACGAACCGGGGAGCCGTCAATCGCCCCCCTCTCGTGGGGGGGTAACGACCAGGGGAGCTACCTTCGCCCTCTTGGGAAGCCCGCGCCACCCTGTCGTCATGGGCCGTCCTCCGGAGGCAAGGTGTCGGCGAGCTGCTGCCGACCACGAATGATCCACGTGCCGACCGTGCCCACCGGTGCGGCCAGGCGCAGCGCGATCTCCCGGTAGGAGAGGCCTTCGACGTGAAAAAGCCAGAGCGCCTGGCGTTGCGTCGCGGGAAGCTGCTTGAGCGCCTCCATGAGGCCCCGTCGGCGTTCGGCATCAGCGAGCTGCGCGTCCAGGAAGGGTTCGGGACTGGGCACCCGGCAGAGCGGCGGCGACGCCGACGGGCCCGGATCCGACTCCGTGCGACGAGCAGCCCGCCGACACTCCCGTCGCCAGTCAGCCGCGACGTGGCGGGCGATGCCGAGCACCCATGGCCGCACGGCACGTCCAGCCGCCAGGCGCTCTCGACCCTCCAAGGCGCGGCGGAGGACCTCCTGCGTCAAGTCCTCGACGTCCGGATCCAGCGGTCCGCGACGAACCAGAAAGGAGATCAGACTGCGCACAGCGATGATCAACGAGTCGGGTTGTCCCAACGTCCTAGCCGCGTCGGCTTCGTCGGCTTCGCCCGCTAGGGACCCTACCTTCGACATGCCGCTCGCGAGCATCTCCCGTGCTCTTCGGTTCGGGACCCCCCAATATTTCGTCCGCGTGCCAAATCGTTCGGTTGCCACCATCCCGGTCTTGGAGCGGTGCCGTTGACTCGACACCGGCCGCTGGCGAAGGAGCGAGGAAAGAGCGTCCGAGCGGCCCCGAGGCAGCGCCAAGGGTAGGATCGTGGTCCGCTCGCCAGAGAACGGTCGGATGGCCAGAATGCACCAACCCGGTCCCTACCCGTCGAGACCGGGCCCCAACCGCCCCGGGAGGCGCCCGCCTGGATGCCACCCCTCTCCCCTCGAGCTTGGGTTGGGGGCCGCCATCGCCGCCGAGGCGCGCTCGTGCTCGTCGAGGAGGCGGGCTATGACTGGCCGCCATGGGGTGGCCTTCCCCTAGCCTGCTCGGCCCCGGGATCCGGCGCCCCCGGGCCTTCCCTCGGGCGGCGCTGCTGCTCGTCGGAACGATTCTTCTCTGCTCCGTCATCAATCCAGCTGCGCGGGGCGGAACCTTCCGACTGATCGACGTCGCGCTCAAGATTGGCGCCGCGGTGTCCGCCTGCTTCATCGCCACCTGGGCCGAAGAACACCTGCACACCTCCCAGGTGGGACAGAGCCCGTCGCGACGTCTCGCCATTGGCGCGAGCGTTCCGGTCTTGGTCCTGATGATGACGCCGCCCCTGCTCCTCGTCTTCGGCGTCTCGGGCGTCTTGACAGGCGACGACGGGACACTGGCCGTGGCCGTGCTAGCGGGCTGCCTGTGGTTGGGGAGCGCCGGCCTTGGGTCGCTGGTGGTGCTGGTGCTGGACGTTGCCGTGAGCGCGCTCTTGCCGGACCTGCGGACTCGCTTCCAGGTAGCGGTCCTCGGGTTGCTGGCCCTGGCCGTCGCCGCGGCCGTGCTGGTCTTTCGCGCGGGCGAAGCGGTGGCAAGCTGGATCGAGACCCTGGAACCCTCTGCGCGCCACCTGGAGGGATTCGCGGAGCTACCGGCTCTCGGATTCTTGGCCAAGCCCGAGGCGTCCGAGCGGTTGACGACCCTGTTCTTCGCCTTTGCCGTGGCGATTGCGCTACCCGCGGTGCTGAGTGCCTGCGGGAAGCTGGCGGAGATGATCACCGTCCGACTCCACCCACTTCAGCTTGCGTTTCGTTCGCTCGCGCAAGGTGATTTCGACATGCGGGTCGAGGAAGGGGGCAGTCGTGAGCTTCGCGAGCTCGGCCGGAGCTTCAACCAAATGGCCGAATCGTTGGTGGAGGCCCGGGGGGAGGTCCAACGCCTGAACGAGGATCTGGAGAACCAGGTAGCCGCGCGCACGCGAGAGCTGCGCGCGGCGTTGGACGAGCTCCAGGACGCCCAGACGCGCCTGGTAGAGACGGAGAAGCAGGCGATGCTCTCGCGCCTGACCGCGGGCCTGCTGCACGAAATGAACTCTCCCTTGGGGGCGCTTCGCTCTGCGATCGACACCATCCGACGATCCTCGGAGCGGATCCTGGGCTCTCTCGGGGAGTCCCCTCCTTCGTCGACGACGCCCGCGCTGCTACGTTCCGCCCAGGCCAGCGTCTCGCTCACCGAGGTCGTGGTCGAGAGCACCCGCCGCATCGAAGCCCTCATGGAGAACCTCCGACGGTTCGTCAGCCTGGACAGTGCGGAGAAGAAATCCTGCGATGTGCGCGGGGGTCTGGAGGTGGCGCTCGCCATGGCGGGCCCGTCGTTCTCCGACCGGATCCGCGTCTCTCGGGACTGGCCGGACTCCCCCCTCATGGTGTCGTGCTACCCCGCGCGGCTGAACCAAGTCTTCCTGAACGTGATGCAGAACGCGGCCGCCGCGCTGGCCGAGACCGACGCGGGGAAGCTCCGCGTGTCTGCCACCGGGGACGACGACATCCTCATCGTCATCGCCGACAATGGCCCGGGTATCGACGAGCGACAGCTCCCGCACCTCTTCGACTTCGGGTTCGCCAAAAAGGACGGCGGCCGGATGGGGCTCCGGATGGGACTTCCATCGAGCAAGCATTGGGTCGAAGAGATCGGCGGCGTCATCGACGTGACGAGCGCTCCCGGCGCCGGCACCACCGTCTCGATTCGTCTGCCGCGGCTCCGCAGCCCAGCGGATCGGAGCGCGCCGGCGGCCGTCGAGTAGGATCGCGCGCGTCCCAGACTCGGCGCCAGGCCTCCGCGGGGTGGCCGCTGCTCACCGCGCGCATCACGAGGGCGCGGCAGGATCGATGCGGGTTGCCCGGTGCGAGGAGGTCCCCTACCTTCCGACTCGGGGGGGGTGCCGATGGGGCATCCCGTAGCCGAAAGCGTGAGTCGTTCGCGTCCCCTAAAGGAGATCGATCATGGTCGCCCGGAGAGCCAAGACCCTCGCGCCACCCGCCCAGGCCGCGTCGCGCCATCTCGGTCTGCACGCCGTCAGTGATGCCCATTGCGAGGGCTGGATCGGTGAGCCTCCGGCCTGCGAGCTCGACGCCGACGAGATGGCGGCCATCGCCGAGTCCGAGGGGATGCAGGCCACGGTCCTCTTGACGGAAGGGGCAACCCGCGCCGGCGTGCATCCGCAACGCGGCCCGATCCCTCCAGTCCGCGGAGTCATTCCCCTTGACCCATTGTGGAAACGGGGTCTGCCTCGTTCGAACCCGTCGAGTCTACACCGAGCGTCGTCCCCCCCGGGACATTTTTGCCGTGCACGATTCCGCATGCCTGACCTGAAGCGGCCCACGGAGGCCTGGAAGGCCAACAAAAGCCAATGGTTGAGGGGTGGATGGGAACGACCGCCCCACCACGCCCACGGCAAGGCCTTAATTTCCTCCGGCTCGCGCCGTTGGCTCGCCCAACGGAAAGGGAAGACGACTCGGATGCCATCAGCTCGTCCTCGGGGGAGACTGCACGTACTCGTGGTGGATGACTGCGCCGTCACCCTCGAACTCACCAGGGAATGGCTCGAGGCGGCAGGACACCGAGTCTCGACCCGTGCCGCCGCCGTGGGCACGGCTGCCGAGATCCTGGCCATCCATCCGGACGTCCTCCTGATCGATGTGATCATGCCCGGGATCCGCGGCGACGATCTCGCCCGCATACTCAAGCACCACCCGTCGACGCGCCACGTACCCATCATCCTACATTCGTCGATCGACCCCGACGAGCTTCTGCCCATGATCATGACGGCCGGCGTGATCGGCGTGATCGAGAAGACCAGCAACCAGGGTATCTTCGCGGCCAAGTTCCAGTCCCTCACCGCCCGGCTCCATCCACTGGCCGCCAGTTCGAACGACACCGCAGCGCGCCCGCAGCCAAAGACCAGCGGAACCTACACCATCGATGGGCTACGTCGTCCGAGCGTGCCCGACGTGGCGCTCGACCTCGGTCCCTTCCGCAAGCGTGGATAGCGCGCCGCGGGGACCCGGAGAGGCCACCCACCGGACACGCGCCCCCCTGTCCATCGGGTCTTCGCCAGCCCGGCGTCCCCGGCAGAGCCCGCGGGCGGCCCGGGGAAGACCGTCGATGAGGTGAGACCGGCTCGGTTTGGCGTCGTGCCCGTCGTGACCCAGCGGGGCCCAGGCCTCCCGGGGTCCAGACCCATGCCGTTCCCGAAACTGCTCACCTTGCGTACGGCGACAGCGGACAGCGAGCAGCGCCTTGCACCGCGCGCCCTCGTCGCTCACTCCGCGTACGGCGGCGGCGGACCGTACAGCGTCCGGCGCCGCACGACGTACCCCAACCCCGTCGCGCCCGAGGTGCGGATCTCGCGCACGAGGTCCTTCGCGTGGTTGACCTCCAGGATGACGCCTTGATTCGAGTAGGTGATGAGGGTGTTGCCATTGGACAAACGCCTGACATCACCCATCGACTGCGTGCTGTTCTCGCTGTTGGTGTACGACCAGACTCGCCTCGCGGACCGATCTTCCAGCTCGTACTCGAGCGCAGCTGCCGCCGTGCCGGACTCTCCGTCGTTGCTGAAGAGGAGGATTCTGTCCCCGAGCAGGTGGTGCTGGTGCTGTCGACTCCAGGACGGGCCGGCGTAATCGCTGATCTCGCCGCCGAACCTCCAGGCGAGGACCCCCTGCCGGGTGAAGGCGATGATGGAGTCCCAATACATCACTGAGAGCGTGTACTGGTGCTGCTCCGGCCACCAATTGATCGCGTTGGCGTGGCAATGGCCGGAAAAGCTCGGGTTGGCCCGGCCCACGTCATAGACCGTGGTCGAGACACCGGTGGCCGGATTGAGCTCCTTCACCACGTCACACCCCTCCGCGTCGCCGTCCTCGTACTCGAAGTAGGCGACGTACTCGTCCGGGAGCACGGCGACGTCGTGGTGTCGGTGCGGTACGAAGTACCCGATTTCGTCGGTACCATCCATCCGAACCCGGGTGAGCGTTCCCTGGTCCGGTCCCGGCACGTTTCCGTTGGCCAGCCACATGCTCTCCCCGTCGTAGGACATGGTGGCCCGGACGCAATCCTCTCCACCGGACCCCCGGTACCACCACACGAACTCGCCGTCCTGGTCGAGGATGAAGGACCAGGTGCCGCTGCCGCCGAACCCGAAACCAAAGACGCAGGCCAGGGTGAATCCCTGGCTTACCCCGTCAGGGATCGGCGTCGTCGTCTCCAGCACCGGGAGGCCGTTGCGCTTCTCTCCGGTGACGATCTGGCGAACCTCGCTGGTGCACGTCCTGCCGTCCTGCTCGACCGCGATCCGATAGAAGTATTCGGTGCTCGGCTTCATGCCGAGCAGCATGGTCCGGTTGTCGGACTGGCTCGGCGCGCCGATGGTCGCCTGGTACTCCCAGTCGTCGGCGCGGCGACCGAAGTCGATGTGTGCGGCTTCGATCGGCACGTTCACCGACCAGTGCACGGTATCGACGGTCGGGATGACGGTGCTGAGCGTGTCCGAGACCGTGAAGGCCACCTCAGGGCAGGATCCGGTGACGCCGCAGCCGGTCTGCCCCGGGAGACACACGCAGGCCCCATCCTCGCACCGGCTCCCGCCCGAGCAGGCCTGGCCGCAGGCGCCGCAGTGGCGGGGATCCGTCGCCAGATCCACGCAGCTGCCGTCGCACTCGGTCTGCTCCGCGCAACCGGCGTCGGAGCAGTCGCTCCGTGAGCAGACCGCGGGTGGCGCGCAAGCGACGTCGCAGGCGCCACAGTGCGCGGCATCGCTCTCCGTATCCACGCAATCGGCACCACACCTCGTGAGATCGCCCTGACACCCGCAGCTCCCCGCCTCACAGAAGGCACCGGTAGCGCACCCCTGGCCGCAATCCCCACAGTGGGTGGCGTTCGTCGCGAGGTCCACACAATCCCCGCCGCATGGCGCGAGCCCGTCGGCGCAGCCGGAGGGCCGTTCGCCCCCCGGCGTCGAGACGTCCTCCCCGCCGCTCCTACACGCCGCGGCTACCAAGCCAAGCGCGACGCCTCGGGCGACCGAGATCGAGCGGCGCCGTTGCCTCATGTCGTCGATCCTCCCCGGAAGCACGGCGCGCAACGGCACGCCGGGGGCGGCGGCGGGGCGGTCGAACCCAACCCCGCCGCTCTCCCGGCGACCTGCGCCGAGCGGCCCCGGCCCACGTCAGTAGGCGACGGGATAGCCGCTGGAACCCGGCTTCTTCCCGTCGATGGCCACCACCTTGACGTCACCGGTCACCTGATCCGGCCGGACGTAGCCGACCGCACCACCGAGCCGCGCGACGACCCTCGCGACCAGATCACCTGGATCCACCGCCTTGGGAGCGTTGGACTTGCCCCGGATCTTCCGATCGATCCAGAACTGAGCCACCTCCTTGGGCGACATCCCGAGCACGCTTTGGTCGAAGCCACTCCGTTCGGCCGAGCCAGTCCCCCGGTTGAGCGGGATCGCCGGCTGACCACCAGGCAGCATGACGCGGTCGCCCTTGTACATCATCTTGAGCTCGTAGAACGATAGCCCGCTGACGGGGCTGTCCGCGGCCACGATGATGGCGAGCTCCGCTCGGTCCGCTTCGGCCGAGGGAGTGAACGAGCCCACCAGCAGCGCCGCGGCTGCTGCGGTCCACCACGCGATGAAGCGACGTCTGGATGCCATGGCTAGAAGCTCCACGCGATTTGGAAGTCCAACCCCTGGAAGCTCGGGCGGTCCTCATAGCCGACCACCTCCTCGACGAACCAGGCGTGCGTGAACTGGCCCTTGAGGACCACCCTCGGCGTCGGCCTCACGTTGAGCCCGCCCCAGAATGCGGCGGCGGTCGGCGCGAACCCGTGTTCGCCGACCCGATAGTACTCGCCCCCGAAGAACGGCATGATCCCGATCCAGGGGGTGCGATAACCGGCTAGACCATAGACCCCCCACCGCCGATTGTCCGGGATGGACCCCGGGGGTCCCTCCATGGCGAAGTACTGGGGTCGAGTCGCGTCCGCGTAGGCCACTTCGTTGCTGATGATCTCGCTCTGTACCAGGACGCCCTTGAGCTCCCACTTCAGATCGGCCGCCAGGCTGAGCTCGTCGTACTCCGCGGTGCGCGGGTAGATGGCGTTGAACTCCGCGTCGTAGTCCTGACCCCGATCCGTGTACTTGCCGCGGTAGATCGAGGCGCCGGCCGTCAGCGTGCCGGCGGACGACTCGTTGGTCACGAAGAGCCTCCCGCCCACCGCCTTGTTGTCGTTCAGGTCCCGGTATGCATCGATGGGTCCCCGACCGTTCGACAGGGTGAGGTGATAGCCGATCCTGGTGGCGGAGAGGTTGAGCCCCCCATAGACCTCTAGCCCCGTCTGTCGATCCGGGAAGAGGAAATCGCCGACGATGAACGGGCGGCGCACCCCGATGATGACGGGGGAGCCATGGTCCACGTTCCAGATTCCGTAGGGTGTCAGCCATTGCCCGGCCCGCACGGTGACCAGAGGATGAATGGCATACTCCACCCAGGCGCGCTCGATCGAGATCCCGCCCCAGCGCGTGGTCCGCCCGAGGTCGAGGTAGTCGCTCACCTCGGTCGAGGTGCGCGATGCCTGGAAATTCTCGTCGTAGCTCGTCACGCCGTGCGGAAGGTACATGAACCGAACCTCCGCCAGAGAGTGCCACTTGTCACCCAGGGCCGCGTCGAGGTAGACATTGAAGCTGCCGACCGAGAAGCTGTCCCACGGTGTCAGTCCCGGGCCCTGGTGGAAGGCGTGGCCGTAGGCGAAGTCCGCGTAACCGTAGATGTCGAGGGCATGGTCCCTCTTGACGGCCGACTCCTCCTCCCCCTGGCCGAGGTCCGCCTCGATCGCGGCGGCCTCGGCGTCCGCGGCCGCATTGGCCTCGGCCTGGGCGTTGGCTTCGGGTGCTGCGCTCGCCGTCACGGCGGGGGTCGCCTCCCCTTCGGCCGGGACCGCTGGCGCCGTGGTGGCCGCTGGCGGGGTGGGTGGCGGCGCCGTCGTCGGCGGCGGCGCCTCCGCTGCCGGTGGAGCGTCAGCGGCCGGTGCCGGCGCAGCTGCGGCTCCCGCGCCGGGGTTCTCCGCTGCCGGGGCCGCTGCCCCCGCGGGCGGCGGCGGGACCGGGGCCGCCGGCTGCGCTTCGGCGACGGAGGCGACCAACAGGAGCGCCAGCGCCGTGAGCGGCGCTCGCCCCTGCCTCCCCAGGATGGTCCGGAGGTCAGCGATGAGGATGAGATTTGCCATCAGGTCGTACACCCTCCTTCGGCCAGCGCCACGCACAAGGGTTCTGCGATTCCGAACCCGGAGAGATCACAGCACTCGTAACCGACGAAGCAATTGTCCGGATCGAGGGTGCACCCTTGCACGAGGCACCCCATCGTCACGAACAGGTCGCAGTAGGTCGCCTCCGTACCGGCGCAGTCCTCGTCGCTCTCGCAGGGCTGCCCGAGCCCGGTGGGTGGACGGCGACAGACGGTGGGGTCCACCGTGTCGTCGCACGCGTAGCCGGCCTCGCAGTCGTCCGAGGTCTCGCAGCCGACGCTGGTGCAGTACCCGGTCGCGCCGTCGACCGGCTCGCACTGCGGGTACGGCTCTCCGCAAGGGTTGTCCTCGTCGCACTCCGCGCCGAGGCCCGGCGGAGGCAGTTCGCAGGGCCCGCCTTCGGTGAGGCGAGAGTACCCCTCCTCGCAGACGCAGCCGTCCGCCGAGGCCACCTCGTGATCCTCGCAGGCGACGCACCCGCCTTCCGCCCAGGCGTAGCCGTCCTCGCAGACGCAGCGCTGGTTGTCACCATAGGGGACTTGATGGGGACCGCATCGATCGTCGGGATCGAACACGCACGCCGAGGGCGTGACGAGAGCCCCGCCGAGCGCGATCGCGCCCCATTGCCAATGGCGGGAACCACGTCCCCGCGACCAGTACTCGCTTCTTGGTGTCAACGGACCGCCCTTTCCTCTGCGTCCCCCCTTCTGGGGCACAGACGGCAGCAGTCTAGGCCAGCTCTCGATTCGTGAAAAGGGCTAGCCACTCGGATTCTGCGGCTGTCTCCGCGTGAGGCAGCGAGTCGCACTTTGCCGGCCTTTGCCCCACATGAGGATGGCCGCGCCCGAGACTTCTGCGTTCACGCCCCAATCACCCCGGCCGAGAGCCGCCTCGCTGGCTGGGCGCGATGAGCACCGGAGCGCAGGCGTAGCGAAGCCAGCGCAGCGGATCTCGGCCGGTCATTTCGGGTCAGGACTCCGCGAATGGATACCCCGAGACGAGGACGCAGCGCACCATGTGGGAGTCCGACCCGTCCCCCGCCTTCGACTGAGCCAGGCATTCTAGAGCGATCACACTTACTCTGCGGGCGGCTCGATCAGCCCTGCGTGGCTCCGTTCGATCGGCTAGAGTCGGCAGTCGATGGCGACCCCGAAGATCGACGAAGCACCAGACCCGCCGACGACCCCCGCGGGGAACGACCCATTCGCCGCCGACGCCGACGACGCGCGACGGATCGCCTCCGGGCAGCGCATCAAGATCCTGCTGACGACATTCAATCTGGCCCTCCTCCTCGGGCTCGCCGCGATGATGTTCGTGCTGGTAAACGGCATCTTCGGCCAGCTGACGCCCGCCATTCGAGCCGACCTCGAGTGGAAGACGCAGCGCGGCGCCCAGGAGCTCGCCCAATCGATGCAGGTGGCCCTCGCCGTCCAGGACGAGGCGATGCTGGCCAGCGCCGCCAGTCAATACGTGGCGAACGCGGACGTCGAGGCGCTGGTGGTCGTCGATGCCAAGGGCGAGGTCTTGTTCTCTCATGGCGTGCCACCGCGGCCGCCGGCCGAGCTCTTCGCCACAGCCGCCAACGCGATCCACGGCACGGAGAACGCGCTATGGAGCTGGGCCGAGTCCAAGATCGAAAGCGCGGAGCTCGGCAAGGTCTGCCTGGTGGTGTCGCTCGAACGACTGAAGGCGGGACTCGAGCTCCAGCGTCGAATCATCCTTCTTACCCTGGGGGGATGCCTGGTGGGACTGATCGTGAGCCTGGGCTTCTTTCAGCTCTGGATCGGCCCGCTCCTGAAGCTCATCGCGAATGCGTTCGTGCGCCTCGAGCGCACGACCCTCCTGGCGCTCGAGTCCGCGCGACTGAAGAGCGAGTTCATCGCGAACATGAGCCACGAGATCCGCACCCCGATGAACGGAGTGATCGGGATGACGGAGCTTCTGCTCGCGACCCCGTTGGATCAGCGGCAGCGCCGCTATGCGGACACGATCGCGGCATCGGGGGCGTCTCTCTTGACCATCATCAACGACATCCTCGACTTCTCCAAGATCGAGGCCGCGAAGCTCGAGGTGAAGAACGAGGTGTTCTCGATCCGGACCCTCATCGAAGAGCTCGCGTCGCTCCTCTCCGAGCGCGCTCACGCCAAGGACCTCGAGCTCGCGACCCATATCCCCCACGACGTTCCCGATCGGGTCATCGGCGACGCCCAGCGGCTCCGTCAGGTCCTCACCAACCTGACCGGCAACGCGATCAAGTTCACGGAAACGGGCGAGGTGGTGATACGAGTCACCCGCGTGGGCGGCTCCAAGGCGAGGGTCGTGCTACGTTTAGAGGTCGTGGACACCGGGATCGGCATCGCGGTCGAGGACCGACAGAAGCTCTTCCGCGCGTTCGTGCAGCTCGACGGGTCCATGACCCGCACCCACGGCGGCACCGGCCTGGGCCTCGCCATCTCGCAGCGTCTGGTCGAATTGATGGGCGGCAAGCTCCTGGTGGACAGCGAGCCGGGCCGCGGCAGCCGCTTCTGGTGCGAGCTGCCGTTCGAGCTCACGAACCAGGTTCCCTCGATGCGCCCGGTCGGGGCCGAGCGCGAACGCCTGCTGATCGTGGACGACAACCAGACGAACCGCAGCATCCTCGAGGAGCTGCTGACCTCCTGGAGCGTCCGCCACGGCAGCGCCAGCAGCGGACCCGCGGCGCTGGAGCTGCTGGAGGAGGCACACGCCACTGGAGACCCCTTCACGATCGCCCTGGTAGACATGCAGATGCCCGGGATGTCGGGGCTCGACCTGGCCCGCGACGTCCACCGCGACTCCCGGTTCGAACGGCTGCGCATCCTCATGCTGACCTCCCTCGGGGAGTCCGCGGCACGGGCGGAGGGCTTGCCGCAGTGGGTCGAGCGGGTGCTGGTGAAGCCGGTTCGCCAGGCGGAGTTGGCGGCGGCGCTACCGAGCGTGCGCCCACACACGGACTCGGGCCGCCCCCGATCGTTCAGCCTGCCGACCACGACAGGCGACGAGAACCGCTATCGCCTCCTTTTGGTGGAGGACCATCCGCTCAACCAGGAAGTGATGAAGGATATGCTGGGAGAGCTCGGTTTCCCGGTCGAGGTCGCGGAGCACGGCCAGGAGGCGCTCGAGCGTCTCGCGGCGAAGGATTTCTCGCTGGTGCTGATGGACTGTCAGATGCCCGTCCTCGATGGCTACGATGCCACCCGGGAGATCCGTAAGCGGGAACACAACTCCGGCGCCGCGCGGATGCCGATCATCGCGGTGACTGCCCATGCCCTGGTGGACGAGCGCGAAAAGGTGCTGCGTGCCGGCATGGACGACATCGTGACCAAGCCGGTCCAGACGGCGTCGTTGCGGGCAATCCTCGATCGCTGGCTCCCGCAGGCCCGCACCTTCCAGCCGTCCGAGGCCGCGCCCCTGGCGGCGCCACCTGGGTCCGAGGGCGAGCCCGGCGATGGGGCGTCCCCGAACGCCGGGCGGCGGATCCTCGACCCGAACGCCCGCCGCACCCCCAGGATGCGCCAGCTCTTCATCGAGCAGTCCCAGGAAGACGTGGACGCCGTCCAGGAGGCGGCCGTGGCAGGCGACGCCGACGTCCTGGGGAGGAAGGCACACCGCCTCAAAGGTGCAGCCTACATGTTCGGAGCCGAGCGGCTCGGCGACGCCGCCGCCACGATCGAGCGCGAGGCGAAGGCCGGACGGACCGCGATGGATCCGGCGATCCAGGAGCTCGTCAACCTGCGAGAGGAGGCCCTCCAAGAGCTCGCTCGGCTGGAAGGACAGGGCAAATGAGTAGCGCCAATGTTGGACCATACCGCACGATCCTCCTCGTCGATGACAGCGAGGTGACCTGCGAGTCCGTGAGGATTGCCCTGGAGCAATCCGGTTTTGAAGTCCAGACGCTGAATAGTCCGTTCGGCTTCATCAGGTCGCTTCGTCAGCACCAGCCGGTGGTGATCCTGCTCGACGTCGGCCTTGGTTCCGTCAACGGGGCGAAGCTCGTGCCCCTGGGGCGGCAGCATGCCCCGCCCAACGCGAAGATCCTCCTCTTCTCGGGGCGAGACGACGAGGAACTCGAGCGCGACGTTCTCGAGAGCGGTGCCGATGGGTATATCAACAAGCGCAACGGCGAGTCGAGACTCGTCTTGGAGATCAAGAAATGGGCGGCCCGAGGTCAGTAGGCGCAACCCGGCGAGGCGGGGCAGCAGCGGGATCGGCCGTCCCGCGATCGAGTCCCCCATCCAGGGCCAAGCCGACCTCCTCACGGTCGAGCACGTCCACGACGATCCTCGTCGTCGATGACAGTGAGATGACCTGCGAAGCCGTGCGGGCGGAGCTCGAGGAAGCCGGCATGGCGGTCCAAACGCTCCACAGTCCGTTCGGCTTCGTCAAGGCGCTACGTGAGCACCGACCCGTGGTGGTGCTGCTGGACGTCGGCCTCGGCATCGTGAACGGGACCAAGCTCGTCCCCCTGGGGCGCCGGTACGGCCCTCCCCGGATGAAGATCGTCCTTTTCTCGACGCGAGAGAATTACGAGCTCCTCGATGCCATTCAGGACTGCCACGCCGACGGCTACATCAGGAAGCGCGCCGCCAACGGCGAGCTCGCCGCCCAGGTGAGGGACTGGGCCTCACGAGCTCGAGATCCGTGACGGCGCCCAACCGGCACCCGCGACCGTGGCGGCCGCTGCGCGCCTCTCGGTGCGGTCTCCCCGCTCCGCATCGGCGCCAAGTTCGGACGCGCGCTGGTCACGCCACATACCGCCCGATGACTCGGGCTCGATCCCTTTGGGGGCCCGCCCGAGGGCCCCTTCGGGCCCTCGGGACGCCGTCCCACGGCCGCCTAGAGCACCGATCAGATTGCCGACAGCAACGGCAGCGCTGGACACGCGTCCGTGCGAGGCGAGGACGCATTGCCAGCGCTGCCTCTGGTGAGGTCTGCTGCCGGTTCGGTGCTCTAAGTTGTTGATTTGACGCAGCAATCAACCTGATCGCTGCTCTAGGCTCCGCCCGCGCCGCCGCCAGGAGCGCCGGTCCCGCCAGCCCCACCCGCGCCGTCGCGGGTGCACACCCACTCGGACCCGTCACAGGTGCAGATCCGGGGGTCGCTCTGGCTATCGGTGCGGTCGCACACATACCCGCTTCCGTAGGCCGTGCAGTCCTCGCCGTCGTTCACGTTCACGCCTGGGCCCTGGCAAGCGAGCTCGACGGCCCCCCCGGCGCCACCGGTGTTGACTCCGCCGCCGGCCCCACCAGTGCCCTCGCGGGTGCACACCCACTCGGAGCCGTTGCAGGTGCAGATCCGCGGGTCGTTCCGGCTGTCCATTCGATCGCACTCGTAGCCGTCCCCATACTCCGTACAATCCAGACCGTCGTTGATACCCGGTCCCAGACAGGTTAGCTGGCCGGCCCCCCCCGCGCCGCCGGTGCTGCTACCACCGCCACCAGCCCCGCCGACGCCCTCACGGGTGCACACCCACTCGGAGCCGTCACAGGTGCAGATCCGGGGGTCACTCTGGCTATCCATCCGGTCACATATGTACCCCTCACCGTACGCCGTACATTCCTGACCGTCGTTCACGCCAGGGCCTGCGCAGGATAGCTCGCCGGCCCCGCCGGACCCGCCGGTACTTCGGCCGCCAGTGCTCGTGCCGCCGGTACTTCGGCCGCCAGTGCTCGTGCCGCCGGTGGTCGCGCCGCCCGAACCGCCTGTCGTACTGCCACCAGTGGTCCGACCCCCAGTGGACGCACCGCCAGTACTCGTGCCGCCGGTGCTCGTGCCGCCGGTGCTCGTGCCGCCGGTGCTCGTGCCGCCGGTGGTCGCGCCCCCGGTGGCCGTGCCGCCCGTCTCATCGTCACCGTCGTCGTCGTCCTTGCCGCCGCAAGCCACCACGATGCCCAAAACCAGAGCACTGCAGAAGAAAAGCGCACTTGACCATCTCATGTTCGCACCTCGAGGTATGGGTTTGAACCTCGCCTGAGGCGCCTTGTAACCGGAGCTTCCCAGCGCCAGGCATGCCGGCGGCAATCGTGGCTCCGCCCGGCTACCCCACGGACGCCCGTGCGGACCGCTTCTCGCGATGGAGGCGGGGGCATCTCCGCGCTCGGTGCGGCCCTCGGGGTGAGCAACCAGATGATCGCGGCCGCCGATACCGGTGGGATCCGGCGCCTGGCGCTGACAAGGCCGGGCGACCGAGCCGTGGAGGTCGCGCAGCTGTCCCACCGAGTGGGCGCCGCGCGCACGACAATCGCGACGTTCCGTCATGCGGTGCGCCATCGGGCCGTATTGACGGAACGCCCGCCTCGGGTTCGGCCTCTCGTCCCCGGGCGGTGCCAAGGAGCACGTCATTGGATCGCTACCCCCATCATCCCCAACCCTCGCTCTCACTCCCCATTCGCATGGAGCAGAAAGGGCAGGATGGTCGCCATCGCGTTCTGATGGGCTCGCAGCGCCCGCGCCACTTCCGGGGGCTCCGCGGCCACCACGATCGCCCCCTTGACGATGCTCTCGCCGTCCTCGAGGTTCGGTGTCGTGTGGGTCTTGGCGCGAACCCAGCCGCTCAGAAACCAGAGCGCGAGCAGGTCGAGGCACCAGACCACGGCCGCCGCGGAGTAGAAGAAGAAGGCTGGGTTGGCGGCTAGCTCTGGCATCGGTGCTCCGGAAGCGAGCACATACACCCTGGACCGCCCCGGGCCGTAGGCTACCGGCATCCACCGTCGGTCACGGATCCCTGGCCAGGGACGAAGCACACCGTGCTGTTCGATCGATCCCACGCCGCATCGTCGCGCCACCGACGAAGCGTATCCGCCGCATTCGCCAACGCCCGTCGTGCCTCCTCCGCGTGTGCACCGGACGGATGGGAGGCAAGATAGGTCTCGACGCCGGAGCAGGCGTCGATCGAGAGCGGGCTACGGCAGTCCGCCAGGCGCGCTTGCTGCCACGCCCGATCGTCGAGGAGCCGAAGCACCGGACCGAGGTCCACCTCACCCACCGAAACCCCATTGGCGCGAAGTGTGACCTCGTATCCCGAACCGTGGTCGGCCGGAAAGAGCAGCCGCATCTGCTCCTCGTCGAACCGCGCCAGATCGACGCGGAAGAGCCCTTGGTCATTGGTCTTCCCCAGGGGCAGGATCGTCCCGCTGGGACCGGCGAGCTCCAGGGTCGCTCTCGGAACCCGCCCGTCGGCGACGCAGCGCGAGGCGCGAGCGCCGAGGGGAGCTGGCTCGCGGGCAACCTCGTCGAACCGAATGGTCTCTTCCGCGCCGCCGCTGCGTATGGCGTCGACGACCGGCACCGCCAGCGCTGCCACGCCGAGCACGATCATCCCGGTGCCGAGGGCAACCGCAGTGCCGTCGCCCTCCGCGTCTGCGGCGCGCCCTTCGGGGCGCTCATGCGCGGCGATGACTGCGGTCCCCGTGACGGCGAATGCTACGCCGGTCGCTCCCCAGAGCCAATCCCGCGCCGGCGTGAGGTTTACTCGCTCCTCGGTCCTGAAGCCCTCGACCTTCGCGATTGAACCTCGGACACACAAACGCTCGAGCGCTATGCCGAGGCGAGTCCGGTCCGAAAGGATAAACGCCGACAGAGCTGGATGGGCAGTCTCCTCGGTCTGACCCTGATAGAGGACACGGTGGTGCTCCTGCGCAGTGTTCGGATCCAGTCCGACTCGCGCGCAGCCCATGACTCCGCCGCCCATGCCGGCCATGACGGCGACGACGCCCGCGCTGCGTCGAGGGGAGCTCCTGTAGTTGGCCAGAACCATGCTGTACCTCGGCCAGTCACCAAGTATGCACCACGTTCGCTCGTCGGGCGTTGGCTCTAGAGAGTGTCTTCACAGGGCCGGTTCGAACCCGAGCCCGAGCCTCCGCGGGTCCCGCTGACCGAACGTCTCCGAATTGGACACCCCTGTCGCCTTCGTTGGCGGGGTGGCGACCGTGCCCACCGGGTGAGCGGGCATGGCGGCCCCCAGTCCCTTGGTAGGAACGTGCAGGCGGTAACGGCCGGGGTCGCTCGAGTACCGCTGGGGGATCGAGGCGGGGGATCACTCGTGGCGACTCGCCAGGGTCCCCCGGTCTCCGTCGAGCGCTCGCGGGTTCACTCGCCGCAGAAGCGCGGCGAAATCGAGGGGCGCCTGGCCGATGCCGAAGAGGCGTGCCGCGACGTCGTTGGCCGCGATCGTCGCCGGAGCGATGGCGAGCTCGGCGAGCTGCTGGGGCGTATCCACTGCCAGGAGCAGCCCCTGGTCAACGAGGACCCGGATGTCCTCGGTCCAGAAGGGGCAACGGATCGCGACGCTGCGACAGGGATAGGCCAGCGCCTCGATCACCACCGTCGAGTAGAGCCCCACCGCCACGCGGCAACGATTGAGGAGCAGGTAGCTGTCGTCGCTGTGGCTGGCAAGCTCCACCCCGGGGCCGAGCACGGCTCCGTACTGGTTCTGGGCGTCGTGCTCTCTAGGATGTGGCTTGATAACGAGGCGCAGATCACCAGGGAGGAGCGCCCGCAGGCGGGGCACCCAGCGCCGGATGACCTCGACCACCGGCGGATCGATTTGGCTGAAGATCACGACCGCGTCTCTTGGTTCGTCGCGTGACTGCCGGGCGAGCACCTTCGACATCCACGGGTGCCCCCCGACGCTCCATCGGCCGCGCCAGCAGGGAGCCTCGCGCTCCAGCAGCTCGCCGTAGTGAGCGCCGAACACCACCAAATGATCGGGAAGGTAGGGCGGCACCCGCTCGTGGATGTAGCCGGGGTGGCTCTCGTGGATGATCCCGTGCTGCAGCTCGATCACCATGACCCGCTCGCGCTTGGCCTCCAGCAGAAACGGGGTGAAGAAATGGTATCCGTTCAGCACGAAGATGGCCCGGGGCCGGGCGTGGCGGAGCCAGCGTCTCATCAGGGCGCGCATCGCGCGGCCATAGACGGCGTCACGAACGAGGAGCTTGGCCGGAGTGGGAGCGAAGGCCCGCAAGGTGGGCTCGTCGACCAACCTGCCCCCGGCGACGCGACCCAGCGCGTCTCCCGCGCCAAGGGCGCCCAGCATCGCGACATCGATCGGCAGGAGGTCGTCGCGCGGGGGCGTGGGAAAACCGAAGGGGTCGTACTCCAGGAACAGCACCCGCTCACCGAGCTGCTGCCGGAGGTGCTCCGCAAAGATACAGACGCGCTCGCCCCGCTCGTCGGCGCGCCGGAAGGAGGCCGGCGCCAGCACCCAGATGTCCCGCTCCCGGAGCCGCGCGGTCGCGCCTCGGAGCATCGCCTCCGCGGAACGCCGCACCGGGCCGGAGAACCGGGCCAGGGCCTTCGCGAGCGCGCCCCGCTGATCGACGTCGATGCGTGTCTCCGCCCCGAGCAGCTCACGCTGGTAGCGATGGAGCCGTTCGAGCCCCCAGACTTCGTACCCCAGCACCTTGCGTGACCAGAGATCCTCGCGCCGCTCGACCTCGAGCAGCCGCAGAATGGCTTGGTTCTTCGGCATTTTTCAGGGAGGGGAGGGCTCCGATCGCGGAGCGGCACCGGAGTATTGCCGGCCGGGACCACTGGGTCCAGCGCTGGTTCGAGCCGAGCGGGGAGCCCGGTCGGCACCCGTCTCCCTCGCAGACGAGGGAGGAGACCGAGGGCAGGCCATGGGGCGACGTCCACCGATGGTTCAGTACACACAGACCACGCCGGTGTCATCGCTCAGGCAATGGGCCTCGACACCCGGGGCGTGTCCCGGGAGCGACGGATCAGCGAGCTCGGTGCAGTCGGTGGCGACGACGAAGCGTCGGTCCGCCGGCCCCGGGTTGATGTAGATCGACTCCATGCAGGCGAGGAGCAGATCGCCCTCACACCGCGGGTCGTAGCCGTCGTCGCAACGCGTCGCCGGTTCGAAGACGCAGCGAGCATGGTACTCGTCGAGGCTGACGCAGACGGGGTTGGCACCGGTGCACGGGTAGCTCTCGATCTTGCGGCCGATCATCTGGTCTACCCCACCGCACACCTCGCGGACATGTCCGTTGCAGCGTTCGAAGAAGTCACATTGGTTGCGGCAGGCGAGCCCACCGAACGCCGCGGAGGTGGCGATGAGCAACGCTTGCCACACCCTTCTCATTCGCCGACTATGCCATGGTTTTCGGCTCGGAAAAGCGGATCGGACCCCGCCTCGACCTGGCGGCGCGCCCGCCTCAGGAATCCTGCGAGCCCCCTCGGTGGCGGCGCGAGAGACCGAAGGCGATGGCCAAGCTGCCGATCACGGTCGTCCGCGAAAAAGACGAGCACAGTGGAGTCCGGCGAGAGACCGCGCGATCCCCTGCGCGGCCCGCCTCCGGGACGGCCCCCCGGGACTCCGTCATTCCACGATCACCCGATCGCTCGCCCCGCGTCCGAAGGTCTCTGGGTCGTACATCTCCTCGGCCTTGGGCGGGGGGACGACGAAGCTGCCCGGGGTGGTGGCCCGAACGACGTACTGGTACTCGTAAACGCCTTCCCAGAGCAGGGACGCGAAGGCCTCGGCGCGCTCGTCGCGGAGGTTCTGGTGCTCGTACCAGGCGCTCGACCACCACCAGGGCAGGGTGGCCTGCTCGGGCGGGGCGTTGGGGATGGTCGCCGTGGTGGCGAGGGCGGGGTTGAGGGGCTCGCAGCCGGCGGGGATCGGATCCACCAGGGCCACGTGGTAGCGGCGGGCACGGGCCACCAGGTTGACCCGCACCCGGACGCTCGCGCCGCGCTTGATGTGCCAGACACCGTCGCGGGCGCGCCGCACGTCCCGCGCCGCCTCGACCCCCTCATAGGTGCGGCTCACCGCGAAGCCGTGGTCGACCGGCGTGAGCCAGAGGTCCTTCGGCGCGTACTGCATGCCGAGGCGATAGTAGAGTCGTCCGGGTCCCTCCTTGGCGAGGGTCAGCGTCGAGGGCTGCGGCAGCTTGGCGAGGTACGCCATCGGCACGTCGACCTCCTGGCGATCGGTGCTGCGACCGCGGAAGGGGTGCTCGGCCACGAACCCGTCGCCGAGCCAGATCCGCGCCACGAAGTCCGGCGTCACTCGTTCGTACCTCGCGAAGTAGCGATCGAGCGCGAGGAGCACGAACGCGTTCTCCTGCGTGTTGTACCAGCGTCCTCGTTTTCGATGCGCGAGCAGCCCCTTGACGACCTTGGGGATGAGCGAGCTCTCTGGCCCGTCACCGATCATGGCGTCGAGCAGGATGCCGTCGACACGCCGGTCCGAGTGGAGCAGGAGCCACCCGCCATCGCGGTAGCTGGTAGCGAAATGGGCATTGCCAGCCGTCTCCGTCACGCGGTTGTTCACGAGGCGCCGGATCTCTCCGAGCTCCGCCTCGTACCCGGGCCGGCCGGTGAACACGGGCCAGATGAACCCCACTCCCTCGAGCGGCAGCTGCTCGAGGCCGCCCGCCTCCCCAATCAGGCGCCGCGCCCGCTCGGGATCGCCGTCCCCCGCCAGGTTGCGCACGTAGAGGCCGTAGGCGATGAGCACCTGCCGCACGGGGGGCGGATACTCGGCCGGGATCCACGATTCGAGCTGGCGGAGAAACGCGAGCGCGCGGCGGTAGGTCTCCTCGGGCACGGGAAATCCCTTCCCCTTCGCGCGGACCATCGCGTGCGCCACGTTGAGGCTGACGTAGGGGACCGGGTTGCGATCGCGGCGCCACCAGTCCCAGCCTCCCGACCAGTGCTGGCGGTCGGCGAGCCGCTTGAGGTCCTCCTTCACGCTCGCGAGGAGGGTGTCCTTCGGGGGCAGACCCTCGGCCTGGAACGCATCGAGCACGTCGCGGAGCGCTGCGATGGTGATGACGCGCGACGAGATCTGCTCGTTGCACTCGTAGGGATACTTCACCAGATAGAGCACCGCGTCGGTCAGCCCCTGGAGCGCGGTCGAGGAGGTCGTCAGCTCGAGCCCACCCCACTCCTTCACCGCATCGCGAGGCTGGCGGACGGGCTGTAGGATAGCCCCTTCGTCCACCGTGCCATAGGTGGCGAAGGCCTCCGTGGTCGCCGGAGTCCAAACGGGAAGCTCCTGCTCGCTCGCGTCGGTCCCGACCTCGGTCGTAGCCCCGACCTGGAACCGCGCGGTGCCCGGACGGGCGGCGGCCGCCGGGAACCGCACCTCGACCCTATCGTTCGCGGGCACCTCGACACGGAGCCCGGGCACCCCGAGAAGCTCGAGGTTCGCCGCCCGCGCCACCACGTCGGCCACGAACGGATCGTTGGTCTGATTCTGCAGGACGACGGGAAGCTCGAAGCGGTCACCGAAGTTGAGAAACCGCGGCGGCGACGCGCGCACCATCAGCGGTAGCCGGGCCGTGATGGCGTCCTCGGCACTCCCGAAGCGGTTGCGCCCCGAAGCGGCGACGGCCATGACCCGATAGCGCGTGAGGTTGTCGGGCAGCTTCACCTTCGCCGCAGCGTGCCCCCGCACGTTGGTGCGAAGCGAGGGCACGAAGGCGGCGAGCGCGCTCCAGTCGAGGCGCACCGTGAGCGGCGTGGTGTCCCTCCCTCCCCCAGGAGCCGTCCCCTTCTTGTCCACCGCCGATTCCGTGATCTCGGCCTCCATCGGAGCCGCGCTCGTCGCGGGAGATCCCGATGCCACCGCCTCCTTGAGGCTCGCGCGCTTGGGCGCCGCCATCGGAAGCGGCGGCGCGCCCCTCGCGCGGCCCCCGCGAAAGGCCGCGGTGTCGCCGTCGGCGCCCGCCTTCTGCTTCGCCTCCACCGCGTGTCGCGCGGTGTCCGGTCGCATCAGCGCGATCCGGAAGCGAAGCTCGAGATCACGCGTCCCCTCGCCGCGCTGGGGGTAGAACACCTCAAGGGGATCCGGCGTCTCGTAGCCGGTGAGCGCCAGCACGGACTCGTCGACCACGACCAGAGCGACCTCGGCGTTGGCCACGAGCTGTCCGGTGGCGTCCTTCACGTCGAGATCGATCCGCGTCTTCTGGCCCGGCTTCACGGTACGCGAAGCGGGCTCGATGGCGATGGCGAGCGAGCGATCCACGGGGGGAACGCGCAGGACCGCGCTCCCCGTCGCGAAGGCCGGCCGTTTCGGGAGCGTGGGATCCGGCGTACCGGCCTCACCCTCGCGCACCTCCGCGCCCACGAGATCGAGCCGCACGGTGACGTTCGGCACGTACCGACCGAGCAGGCCCACCTCGAGCACGGAGGTCGTCTCGCGCACGGTGACCCGCCGGATCTCCTCGATCCCGTCCCGGCGCACCGTGAGGACACCCTCCGCGGGCGCGAACGGCGCCATCACCAGCAGGCGCGCCTCGTCACCACTGCGGTACGCCTCACGGTCGGGGACGAGCTCCACCTTGCCCGCGGGAACTCGCGGACCCTCCGGGAGGTCGTCGCTCAGCACCCACACCCGCACCTCGCTGCGACTCTTCCGCCCATGCACGTCGGCGACGACGGCAGACACCAGAAACTCACCCCCGGCCTGGGTGGGGAAGGTGCACCGCCCGGGCGCGATGCTCGAGGTGATCTCGCATCGCGCGGCGTCAGCTTCCCGAAACACGTAGTCGCCCGCGACCTGATCCCAATCGAGGCGTGCCGCCTTGAGCCCAACCGCTCGCCCCGACACCGGCTTCCCGTCGAGATCGGTCACGATGACATCGAACACGAGCTCCTCACCGGCGCGCACGATGCGTTCGGCGCTCCGGAGGCCCACCGTCACGCTCGCTGGGTGGGCGAGGAGGCTCGAGCGAGCGGTCCACTCCTGGCTGTTCACGTCGGTGACCGTTGCCTCGAGATCGAGGCTGCGGGGATAGTGAGGGGGCAGTGCGTCGAAATCGATGCGCAGACGGTGCGCGCCATCGGGGCCCGTGCGAGCCTCCCAGATCTCGGGTTCCGGGCGATCCTTGGGCAGCCACCAGGAGAAGAAGCGAGGGGCCTCGCCGAAGTGGTAGGTGCCGAAGTTCGGGGGTCGGTAGGTCGCGTTGTGGGCCGCGACGCTCCACTTCACGGGTGCGCTCGGGAGGCCACCCCCAGCATAGTATGCCGCGGCGACCGTGGCGATCGCGTGGTCACCGACCAGGTGCGGACCCTCGCTGACGGCGGCGGTCACCTCGAACTCGGGCCGTCGAAACTCCTCGATCCGGAGCTCGTGGATCAGCGCAGTGGAGCTCCGAGTCGTCGCCAGCGTGATGGTACCCAGGCCGAGGTTGGCGTTCTTCGGGAGGTCGAACGCGAGGTGGAAGCCACCCGTCTGGTCGAGCATCGTGCTCCCCTTGGCGAGCTCGGCGCCGCGCGGGTCCCGCACGACGTACCGCACGTCACGATCGGCCCCCGCCGGCAGCTGCTCGACGTCGCCGCCGCGGCCACCCTCGATGACCCGCGCCCAGCCCTTGGCGTGCACCCGTTCGCCCGGCTTGTAGAGCCCGCGATCGGTGAAGAGAAACCACCGTTCGCTGCTGCCGACACGCAGAGCGGCGAAGTAGTCCCCACCCCACCGCGAGCTCCGCCGCGTGGTGAGGAACGCGAGGTCCGAGCCCTTCCGCGCGACAAGCAGCTGGCTCGGAGACGGGAGCGCGAGCTTGGCGATCCCGCTCGCGTCCGTCGCGCCCTTGGCGCTGGTGCCAACGAGGCCGAGGTCTACGCCGGCGAGGGGATCGCCGTCGGCGAGCGTGCTCGTCCACCCATAGAGGGTGTCTTGATCCCAGAAGGCCTGCAGCCCGATGCTGGTCGCCTGCACCCAGCAGCGCACCCACTCGCGATGGATCCCGCCCCAGCGATCGCGCTTCGGCGGCGTGGTGGGCTCGACGATGGCGATGACCTGACCGTGACCGTCCTTCAACGCCGGGCCGAGCTCTATCGTCGTCTCGACGAGCTCATCGGGCGCGCGCCGCGTCTGCACGGTGCGGCTCACCACCAGCCGCCCCGGCGGGGTCGTGAGCGTCTGGTCGTAATCCCAGGCGTCCCGAAAGGCGAGGTACTTCGACCAGTCCTCTGGCGTCGTCTGGTAGAGCCGAACCCGCAGCGCGGGACGGTTCACGCTGAAGACGGCGAGGCGATCGGCGAAGGCCGGATCGGCGACGACCATCGGATCCTGCTCTGAGAAGAGCACGGGTTCGGCCGCCCCCACCGAAATCTCGCCGGTCGCCGGTGATTCGAGCGACTGCCCGAAGGTGTCGCGGAGTCCGGGCAGAACCGTCACCTGGTACTTGGTGCGACCCTTCGAACGGCCGCGGACGACGATGTGCCTGCCCACGACCTCGAGCTTGAGCCCCGCGAGCGGCGGCTCGATCTGCACGAGCTCGCGGTCGAACGCCACGGCGTCGAGCGGGTTGTTGAACTCGATGGACCACGGCGCGAGCGGCGCGCACTCGGCGGTCCAGGAGCAGGTGACGCCGTCCATGGAGAGCGGCGAATACGTCCTGAAGTGGAAGGACTGGCTGCTCTCGGTGGTGGTGGGGCCCTCCGCGGACGGAAGCCCGGCATCGAACACGACCCCGAACGACGTCGCCTTGGGCAGCGGGCTCGTCGCCCGAAACGCGAGCCAGCGCCCCGGCTCGGCATGCTGTCGCAGGAACCGGAGCTGCCGATCCGCGTCGATCTCCTCGTCGGTGGCCTGCCGCAACGGGATCGCGGCCGCGTCGGAACCGGCGCTCCGAGACCGAAGCGCGGTCCTCGCGAGCACGCTCGTCCGATCGATCCGCTGATTGAACGTCGCGAACAGGATCGGCTCGAGGCCCTGCGGGACCCGCTGGTCCGTGGGGTACACGTTCTCCACCACGACCGGCGGCGTGGAGAACGTCCATTGCTCGGCCGCGGCCAGCCGCTTCCCGGCAACGCTCGTCGTGCCCTCGGGCACCGTCACGCGGTATTGGGTCGCCATGGGGAACCGCTCATGGTCCGGCGTGAACACCGCGGTCTGGGTGCCGATCCAGCGCCAGCGCCCAGGGGGTTGGGGCCGAAGCTCGACGGGCGAGGGGAGCTTCGCGAGCTCGCCGTGCGAGGAGAGCTCGACCATGGGCTCCGAGAAGGTGACGGTAAGCTCTGGGGCGATCCGGATCTCGCCCTCGGGAGCGTGCCGTTCGACGCGGAGCGCCTGATGGGCGGCGACTGGGAGACTGGGCAACGGCGGCTTCGCGACCGGCGGGAACGCGGTCTTGACGGTCCGTCCCGGACGCGGCGCACGCAGGGATTTCTCCCGAAGCGCGAACGCCTTCACCTCGGGCGCTCTCGCCATGGGCGGTAGTCGCGCGAGGAGGGACTGGGCGTCCTCTGCCGCGAGGCGCGTAGTCTTCGCGGCCGGGGGCGTGGGGCGCTCCGGATCGGCGTCGCTCAGCCGGAAGCCTACCCCACTCTTGGACTCACGCCACACCACCCTCTCGGGCGCCGGCTTCGCCGTGGGCGGCGGGGCGCTCTTGACGATCGGCGGCCGACGGGGGCAGCCGCCGACCGCGATCCCCGCGAGCAACGCGAGGATCAACGCGATCGCGCGGTGCGAAACGCACGACGAACGTCCGACCAGCACCCCCGGGGACTGCTTCCGCACCATGGACTGACGGTCACACGGCGCCGGGCGGGCGACAAGCGTCGGGATTGGGGCAGCCGCGAGGCGCTCGCCTGGCCAGAGCCCGCCGCACCCGCCACCCCGACCGCCGAGACGCCAACTCCCGCGATTCCAGACGCACCCGCGAGCCCCGTCGAGCCCGCGCGCCCGGAGGATCCTGCCGTGACGAGCGCGCCGGCGATGCCCGTCGCCATCGCCCCGGCAGCTGCGCCCGTGGCGGGACCCGCGCCGCCCGTGTCGCCGCCGCCGCTCGGGCCACTCCATCCGGTTGCGCTCCCACCGGAGCCCTCCCTCGGGCTCACGCCGCCCACGTTCGCGACGTCGAACACCAATCCCCGGGGCCGAATAGTAGTTGCCGGACGAGCCACCGGTGGAGAAAGAAGGGCCGTCCTCACGGTGCGACCTCCCCGCGCAACGACCGGGCCAGATCAATCCACCGTATCGGCACCAGGACACGACCCGTGCTGTGCCATTCTGTGCCGCGCAACGGCGGAGGGGGCGCGGCCTACTTCCGTCGGTGCGACTGGCTGTGCCAGGCCTCGGCCCGCTTGCTCACCGGCATGTTGGAGAGCGTCGGCTGTCCCGTCGTCTCGGACACGGCGAGCCAGAGCGCCCCGTCGGGATCGATCGCCTTGCGCTGCGAGGTCACGAGCGGCAGCGGGACGTGGGTGAACACCCCGTACCAGCGCCCGATGAGCACGTCGGTCTTCCCGGCCATGCCCGCGTGCACGGCGTGCCGCCCGAGGATGTCGCAGAAGATGGTGTCGGCAGCGTTGGGCGGGCCGCTCCGGATCATGTAGCTCGGATCGATGTACTTCAGCGACACCCCGAGCCCGGTCGGCTTGAAGTACCGCACGAGCTCGTTCTTGAGGAAGACGCCGATGTCGGCATCGGCGCTCGCGTAGCGGATGTTACCGCCGGCATCGCGCTCGACCTCGCCCTGAATGAGCGATTTCGCGCACCCCTCGGCCACCACCACGACGGCGTGGCCCCGCTGCTTGAGCCGCGCCTCGAGCGCGGCGAAGAGCCCGTATTCGCCGTCGAGATCGAAGTGCACCTCGGGGACGAGGCAGAAGTTGACGTCCTGGCTCGCCAGCGTGGCGTTGGCCGCCACGAACCCGGCGTCGCGCCCCATCAGCTTCACCAACCCGATCCCGTTCGGCGCGCTCGCGGCCTCGGTGTGCGCGCCATCGATGGCGACGCGGGCCACGTCCACGGCCGTCTCGAAGCCGAAGGTACGATCGACGAAGGCGACATCGTTGTCGATGGTCTTCGGGACCCCGACGACTCCAATGCGGAGGCCACGACGGGCGATCTCATCATAAATGGCGTGCGCGCCCTTCTGGGTGCCGTCGCCACCGAGCGTGAAGAGCAGGTTGATACCCAGCCGCTCCAGGGTATCGACCATCACCTCGGCCTTCGGTCCACCGCGCGCGCAGCCGAGGAGGCTCCCGCCGGTCTTGTGAATGCTGCGCACGCTCTCCAGCCCAAGCGCCATCGGCACGTGCGGCGTCGCCGGATCGAGACCGGAGTAGCCGAACTTGAAGCCGAGCACGGAATCGACCCCATACCCGTGGTGAAGCTCGAGGACGATGGACCGGATGACCGCGTTGAGCCCTGGACAGAGACCACCGCAGGTCACGACCGCAGCCTTGACCTCCTCGGGACGGAAGTGGAGCATCTCTCGGGGTCCGGCCTTCTCGAGAGACACGGACGCATCACGGCAATCACCCGCCCGAAGCTCCGGGCGGAGCAGCACGCGCTGGTCGTCCGACACGAAGTCGGCGATCTCGTCGTCGGGGATCGTCGAGAGGTTGAGGGGCGACCGCGCGACGCGGGCACCGAGGGTGGTGACGACCAGATCGGGTGGCTTGGGATCCATCGAAGCTCCTTCGCCCATCCCGAGGTGCGCGAACGCGCGCCGGGCCCCGAGGACGAGCGAGGGGGAGGTTATGACCGAGGTCTTGCACCCGGCAATCGGGATCCTCCGGCAGCTGGCGGAGGACCCAGGGTTTCTGGCCGGGGGCCCCAAGGGGCGACCAAGGATGTGGGCCTCGACGCACTTCGGGCCACGAGCCGCATCGAGTCGGGAGAGCCCGCCGGGAAGGCCTGGCGAGGGATCGCGTGCCCTGGCTGTCGCTCGGGCGAGCGCCTGGTCCCTGCCCACCGCCGCGCCAGCGCCCGACGTCGCGGCGGCGAAGCCCCGTCACCTCCCCGACGCCGTTCAGCCCGTGGACGCGGACGAGCGCTCCGAGCCCGAGCAGCCACGATGGCACGGGGTCGGCAGGGAGTCCGCGCACGCCCGAGGCCCTGAACAAAGCGAATGGTGGGTAACGACCCCGTGGGTGGCCCGCGACCACGGGACGCGGTGCCTGTACGTAGCGAGCGTGATGTCCTCCCGCTGCTGCGCGCGATCGCCCGTGAGCCGTAGAGCCGTGTCGCCCGAGTCCGGTGCGGCGGGGGGAAGGCCATGCTCGGTTCCATGATAGAGTCCGCTCGCATCATGGGAGCGAGCCATCGGCGCCGATTCGCGGGCGGTCTATCCTTTGCCCTGCTGCTCTTCGGCGGATGTGCCCACGTCGGCAGCCAGGCTCCGGCTTGCGTCGAGGCGGTGGGATCGAGCCATGGGCCACCGTCCAGGCCCGCCCCGAACCAGCTCGACCGCCTCATCGCCGCCGCCCGATCCGGTGATCTTGACACGGTGCGAAGGATTCTGGATGAAGATCCGACGCTGAACACCCGAGCAACCAGCCAAGGTCAGACTGCGCTGAGGGCGGCGGTGGAGCAAGGTCGCGTGGAGGTCGTGCGCCACCTGGTGACCGAGGGCGCGGACGTGAACGCCACGGCTCCGGATGGGACCACTCCCCTGATGGCCGCCGTGCGGCACGGCAACGCGGAGACAGTGAAGCTTCTGGTCGGAAGGGGCGCGGAGGTCAACGCCGCGTCGAAGGAGGGAACGACGGCGTTGATGGAAGCCGCCGAGCATGGTCACCAGGAGATCCTCAGGATCCTGGTCGCCGAGGGCGCATCGGTGAACGCGAAGGACGGCCGGAGCGTGACCCCGCTGACGCTGGCGGCGATGCATGGACACCTGGATATCGTGCAGGTGCTCCTGGTCCGTGGCGCCGACCTGGGTCCGAAAGCCAAGGCACCGTCCGCTCTGCTCGCGGCGGCGCAGCGGGGTCACCCGGACGTGGTCAGGCTGCTGCTGGCCAACGGCGCGAACGTGAACCCCGACGCCGACGCCGACGCCGACGGTATCTCCCCGCTGTGGGCGGCCGCCCAGGGCGGCCACCTGGAGATCGTGCGAATGCTGCTCGCCAGGGGCGCCGACGTGAATGCCCGCCGGTTGGACGATGACACCACGCCGCTCTGGGCCGCGGCCAATCGGGGGCGAAGGGAGATCGTCGGGCTTCTGCTCGCAGAAGGCGCCAGCGTGGATCCAGAGCGACCAGGCCACGCCGAACCGGTCCTCTCCGCGGCAGTCCGCGCCGACTCCGGGAGCATCGTCGAGTTGCTCCTTGCCAAGGGTGCCAATCCCAACGCCATCAAGGCCGACGACGGCACGACCCCCCTCTGGACGGCGGCGAGTCGAGGACGGACGGAGATGGTCGACCTGCTTCTCGCCAAGGGCGCAGACCCCAATCGCCAGAAAACCGACGACGGGGCAACACCCCTCTGGGTCGCGGCGAAGCAGGGACGCGCGGACGTCGTCGAGCTACTCCTCGCCAAGGGCGCCAACGTCAACGTCAGGAAGACGGACGACGGCGCGACCCCCCTCTGGGCGGCGGCGAGCCAGGGGCGCACCGAGATCGTAGGATTGCTCCTCGCCAAGGGCGCCGACCCCAACGCCCGGCGGACCGATGACGGGGCATCCCCCCTCCACGCTGCCGCCCGTGACGGCAATCTCGAGATGGTCAGGCTGCTGCTGACCAATGGTGCCAGCGTGGACGCGACGAAGACGGACGACGGCACGACCCCCCTCTGGGTCGCGGCCAGCCGCGGTCACCACGCCGTCGCCGAGCTCCTCCTCGCCGATGGTGCCCACGTGGATTCGAGGAACCACGACGGCACGACGCCGCTCTGGATCGCGGCCAGCCGCGGGTTCACGAGGATCGTCGCGCTCCTTCTGGCCAGGAACGCGGGGGTGGACGCGGCGAAGACCGACGATGGGACCACTGCGCTCTGGATCGCGGTCAGCCACGGCTACACGGAGATGGGAGCAGATCCTTCGTAACGGCTGAGATATCGCGTAGTTAGGCGCAAATGACGGGAGACAAACCAGGGCCTGTCGGGTAGGTA
>JAFGBI010000202.1 GCA_016933275.1 Polyangiaceae bacterium
AACTTCGCTGCGGATTCGCGCACAGGACGCGTTTGCGCAGCGGGCGTGCCGCCAGCGCACGTGAGCGATCCCGGCTACTTGGGTTGTATGGATCCCTGGAGCCGCCGCGGCGGCTCGCCTTCAGCGACCTGGGGTACTGGAACGTCGCGTCGAACTGCCGGGCGACGGCCTGGAGCTGGGAGACCTTCTCTGGGACGGGGGCGTGGTTTGTGCCCCGTTGCGGGGAGGAGGAGCGGACGCCCGCCGGCGACGAGGCGTGTACGGAGTGGCCCCTGCTGCCGTTGGTTCCGCTCGGGGAGCCCTTCCGGCGACAGGGCTGGCACAAGACCGATCTTGGCGACTGCGCGCTGGTGCTCGGCGCGAGCGGCGCCGCGATCAGCCCCGAGGGTACCGCGAGCGGCCTGGCCGGTCCTGGTAGCGCCGTTCTGCGCGTGCTGGCGCTCGACTCGCGGACGCTGGTCGTCGAGCTCGCGGACGACGCGATCGTCGCCGGGGCTCGCCTCGTGCTCACCTACAGCGACTGGTCGCGTCCCGAGTACGGCCAGCACTGCTACGAGTCGGCGGCGCCGTCACCGGGGCGCGCGGAGGTCCGCTTCCTCGGCAAAACCCGCCGCAGGCGCGAGCGCGCGGGGCCGCGCTCGAGCGCGCGCCCTTCACCGGCGGGCTGCGCCTGCTGGTCGAGCTCCCCGCCGCTGCGCCGCTGCTCACGCTCGAGCTCTTCGTCCCCGACGGCGCCAAGGCGGAGCGCAGGCTCGCCTCGACCTCGCTCGGGCCGCCGACGACGGTGACCCTCGGCGAGCTCTGGTCGCTCCTGGCGGACGCCTGCGCGCCCCGCGACGGCCGCCTCGAGCCGCGGCGGTCGGACGCGCTGCCGCCCCCGGTGGGGGAGCCGTAGGCCGCGAGCGCCCGAGGTGCGACGTGCTGTGCGTCCGCGGAGCGGCGACCCATCGCACGGCCTCAGTAGGGCGGCCCCCTGACCTGAAGTGGCCCTCTCGACGCGCGCGCGGCGCGAGCCTGGGCGCTGCGGGTCCGTGCCGTGAACGTGAGGAAGGGGACGGCGGGGAACACCACGCCCAGGTCGTCGAACGCGCTGACGAGAGACAGATCGAGCGCGACGGTGTCGGAGTGGACCCGCGCGCCATAACGGGCCGTGGGTTTCGAGAGTCCGCGAAGCGGGCCGCTCCCCGCCGTCGATCAAGCCCTACGCGGACGACAAGGGCTGCGTGCAGCGGCGGTGGGAGCCGGGCGACGACGGCAACATGAGCCCCTCGAGCGGTTGCGCACCGGACTACCCCCCCGGTCCTTCGCGGACGGGGCGGCGCCCCCTCGCTTCCCCACTGCTAGGAGCCGACCCCGACTCGCCGTGGTAGATGGGCTTCGTCATGCACGCCAAGCTCCCAGTCCTCGCGGTGGCCCTCGCCTTCGGAGCCTGCAACGAGCGGGCGAAGCGCGAGGGCTCGGCGGCACCCCCCGCCTCCGCTGCGACCTCGGTGACTTCGCCGCCAGGCTTCTCGTTGACCTCGCCGGATATCGAGAGTCGCCCTGGCTGCGGACCGGGCGGCGAGGCCGCCGCGTGCGGCTTCTTCAAGACCGACAATACGAGAATGGGCGCGGACGTCTCGCCCGCGTTCGTCTGGGAACGCCCCCCACCAGCAACCAGGAGCTACGCGATCGCGCTCCATGACCTCAGCAATCTGCACGACGGCGATCCCTTCACCCACTGGGTGATGTGGAACATCCCCGGCTCGCAGACCCAGCTCTCGGCCCGGCTCCCGGCGGGCAAGGAGCCCGGGGTGCCGGCGGCCGCGACGCGCCAGACCAGCTTCCGCAGCGATCAGGCCTACACGGGCTCGGGCGCCTGCGGCAACGTATACGAAATCGTCCTCTATGCCCTCGACGCGGTGAGCCTCGAGCCGACCACCCCCGACAGTGCCGACAAGGTGGAGGCAGAGCTCATCACCGCAAAGTCCTTGCTGGGCACGGCGTCGCTGCGCGCCCGCTGCAACCCGGACGGACCTTGCCAGCAGATCCATCGATAGTTCACGCCCCCCGGGAGCAGGCGTGTGACGAGGCGATGCACTCGAGCGCCCGTGGAGCGACGCGCAACGCGTCCGCGGAGCGGCGCCGCGTCGCGCGGTCGATCGACCCCGACCTCGGTCCCTCCCCCCCGGCAGCGCTTCCCGCCCGGTGCTACCTGTCGGCGCAGTCGATGCGCGCCGGGGCGAGCACGAAGAATCAGCCGGCGAGCTCGGTGAGGAGGCGATTCCGAATGTGCTGGTCGGCATGGGTGAGGACGGGTGTCCGATCCAGTCGCCGCTCGAAGCGCAGCGACGCCTACTCGCGGAACCCGAACCGTTTCGGATCGACGACGGCGGGTTCGACCAGGAGGTCCTCGCCGCTCGGGATGAGGCACTGCGTGGCAACGCTGAACTGATCGTGATAGTGCAGGGTGATCGCGACGACTGCTCTGTCGCCGACTCCTCCGAAGGGGCACGTCTATCTGCTGCTCTGTAAGGCGGCGCCGATGACTGGGCCGCAACGGCTCTCTGCCGCGACTCAGGAGGCCTCCATTCTGTAGCGCGATACCTAGCAGATCCGTCCTGCGACAATGACCTCCCGCTGGCC
>JAFGBI010000203.1 GCA_016933275.1 Polyangiaceae bacterium
GGGGGAGGGGGGGCGGGGGGGGGGGGGGGGGGGGGGGGGGGGGGGGGGGGGGGGGGGGGGGGCTCGGTGCAATCTGGAGGCGCCGCCGAAGCAAGCGGAAGCCGAGGAGGAACAGGGCGACACCGACCGCGGCGACGCCGAAGCGGAGCGGAGAAAGGAACGGAGAAGCGAGGCGCTGCGGTCCCGCCATGCCCTGCTGGAGACGACGGAGGAGGCCGAGTTGTTGGTCGAGGTCGTAGTTCTGTACGTGGGCGGTCCAACCCTGAGCGGCGGCCTCCACGAGATCGCGCAGGAAGCCAAGAAGCCCGGCGATTTCGGTCTGGGGCACCGCGTTCGCCGGGGGGGTTGGATCGAATCTGACCCAACCGGAGCCGTCTATGAAGGCCTCGATCCACGAGTGGGCGTCGCCTTGGCGGACGGCGTAGAAGCCGCCGAAGCGATTGTAGGTGCCGCCGACGAACCCGGTGACGTTGCGGGTTGGGACGCCGACGGTTCGGAGGAGGATGGCCATTGCGGTCGAGTAGAACTCGCAATGACCGCGGTGAGACTGGAAGAGGAAATGGTCGAGGGGGTTCGCGGCGTTGCCAGAGAGGGAGTCGAGGTCGTAATGGTATTGGCGGCGAAGCTGGCCTTCGACCGCCTTGGCGCGCTCGAGGGATGTGTGTGCATTGGCCGTCCAGCGAGCGGCGAGCTGGGGAATGCGCGCAGGGAGCTGCGCGGGCAGGGTGGTGTAGCGGGCGCGGTCTTGGGGCGAGAGGGAGACGTTGCTGGGGGAGGGAGAGGTGGCAACATAGACGTGGTACTGGAGGCCTCGGTCGCCAGAGGTGGTGTATTGGTACTGATCTTCAGGGCCGGCGATGATGCGGGGAGGGCGGCGGAGGAGCTCGGGGTCATGGACCGGCTGGAAGGCTACGGCATCGCGCGGTATGAAGACGACGGGGGGATCGATGGGAACGAGGTCGAGCAGCAGGACTCGGTCGTCGGGGTTGGGGAGGCGAGCGAGGGGGATGACGTTGTTTCGAGAGGCGAGGGCTCGACGGGTGGTGGTGGAACGAAACCAGGTGCGGCCATCGTATTGGTCGAAAGCGGTGCCGCGGAGGTAGAGGGCGAGGCGGGGGGGAGGGTTGGGTCCCAGGGAGGGGTAGTGGACACGGAGTGCGATGGTGGGGTCGGTTCGGAGGCGGCCGACCCCACCGAGGTCGACGCGATCGGAGAAGCCGATCATCCGTTCGGGTCGATCGGCACCGAGGAAGAGCAGTGAGAAGCCGACCCGGGGGAAGAGTAGGAAGACCAGCGCGGTGAAAAGGAAGATGGGAAGGGAGAGCAGGCAGGTAAAGGCGAGGAAGGGCCGTCCAATCACCCGACGGCTGCGGAGGATGCGGGGGACATCGACGGGGAGACCAGTGCGGTCACGGGCGCCTTGGCGGTAGTTGCCCTCGACCTCGCGTCGGAGGTGACTGAGCACGAGCGCCCCGGGGGCGATGACCAGGAAGCCAACGAAGCAGAGGCCATAGGTGAGGCCACCCGTGAGAATGGTGCCGGCGATGAGGTGGAGGAGAGCGAGGACGATGAGCTGCTGATCGTGAGCTGCGCCGTGTCGAGTCGCGAGGCGGAAGACCTGAAGGCCGGCGGCGAACTCGATGGCGATTTCGAGGAAGCTACCGCCGGTGGTGAGGCGGAAGAGCTGGAGCGCGAGGAGAAGAAGGGGGCCGAGGACGGACAGGCGGTTGAGCCAGGTCCGATCCTGCCAGGAGGTGGGTACGGAGAGGGCCAGTACGAGGCCGACGCCCAGCGCGACGACGACCGCACGCTCGAGATCCCCGCTGGTCAGAAGGGTGAGGATGCCCAAGACCGCCAGGGCATCGGTCATCACGCGATGGATGAGGCCGAACCTCATGGAGTCATCCGGGGAGGTCGGGGTGTGCGAAAGAGATGGCGCAGGAGCCGACGTGGTGGGGTGAAGGGGGGGGGGATGGGAAGGCCCGATGGGGTGGGGTTTGGGCTGGAGCGGGGGGTTGGGTCGAGTAGCGCGAGGAAGCGGAGAATTGGGTCGGCGCCCACGGCGGGGCTGGCACGGACCCGGGCGTTGGACGCGAGGGTGATGCGGACGGAGTCACCGCGCCTGAGGTGGGCGACCGCGTGGGAGGCGACATCCCGGATGGAGTGCTCGAAACGACGGAGGAAATCGTCGCTGGCCGGTGGGGTGGGGTAGACGTCGTCGAGTCGGAGATCGACGTCGTTGCGGGCTTCGCGAGGGCGCTCGCGGACCACCAGGTGGTTGGCGAGGGTGCTCTTTCGCCAGTAGATGTCCCGGGGGTCGTCGGACTCGCGCATGGGGCGAACCGCCACGATCTCGTCGCCGACACCGCGGGCGTGGGAGGTGGGACCGCCCGAGACACGGCCAGGGAGATGGGCGGGGAGGCGGACGGGGTCGACGGCGGGATAGATGATGAGCTCGCCATCTGCGGCGAGCTCGCGGGACTTCTCGAAGAGCCCGAAGGGGAAGCGGGTGGCCACGCGGAATCCGACGTGGCGGTCGCGACCGCGGCGAGCAGGGGTACGGCGATAGGCGGCGATTTGGGCGGAGCGAGGGCTGATCTTGAGGAAGAAGCAGCGCTTGTCCGCGGGCTGACCATCGCGGAGGTCTTCGATCTCGATGGCGTAGGAGGGGAGCGAGCGCTTGTGGTTGAAGACCTCGATCTCGACGAGATGGGGGCGGCCGACCTGAGCGCGAGGCGGAAGGCGGCGAATCACGGTGAGGTGGCGGAGGCTGATCTCGCTGAGCACCCCGGATACGATGATCAGGGACAGCAGCATCCCGAGGAGGAGGTAGAGGAGGTTGTTCGCGGTGTTGATGGCTAGGATGCCGACGCCGAAGGTGATGGCGATGAAGTACTTGCCCTCCCGCGTGAGCTTGAGGCGGCGGGCGGGGCGGAGGCGGGCGCGGAGGTACGCAAGCCAGCCGCGCGCCGGGGTCGAAGGGGCGAGGGGGGCCTGAGAGGTGGGATGAGCGGCGATTCGCGGGGCCGCCATGGGGGGCCTCAGAGCGGAACTGGAACGCGAGCGATGACGTCCCGCACCGCGGCCTCGGCTTCCTCGCGAGAAGGAACGTAGCCCTCGGCGTGCGAGGCGAGGCGGACACGATGGGAGAGGGTAGCGACGGCGAGATCGTGGATGTCGTCGGCGATGCAGTAGGACCGACCGTGAAGGAGGGCGCGGGCGCGGGCAGCGCGCGCGAGGTTCATGCCGCCGCGCGTGGAGGCGCCGAGTGCGAGGGCGGGGGAGGAACGGGTGGCAGAGATCAGCGCTTGGAGGTAGGTGGCGAGGGAACCATCGATTGCGATGCGGTCGACTTGGCGCTGGAGGGCGACGAGGGACTGGGGGTCGAGGACGGTGGGGACCGCACGGACGCGGTCGACCTCGGGGTCGAGGATGATTCGGGTTTCGACCGAGGACGGGGGGTATCCGATACGGATACGGAGCATGAAGCGGTCGAGCTGGGATTCGGGAAGGGGGAAGGTGCCGGCGAAGTCCTGGGGATTCTGGGTGGCGACGACCAGGAAGGGATCGGGGAGGGGGAGGGTTTGCCCGTCGAGAGAGACCGCGCCGTCGTTCATGGCTTCGAGGAGGGCAGACTGGGTGCGGGGACTGGCGCGGTTGATTTCGTCCGCGAGGAGGATGTTGCTGAAGATGGGTCCGGGGCGGAGGGTGAACTCGGCGCGGCGTTGGTCGTAGATGGAAACACCGAGGACATCACTGGGGAGGAGGTCGCTCGTGAACTGCACGCGGCGCATTTCCCCGCCGACGGCTTTGGCGAGCGCGCGTGCGAGGGTGGTCTTGCCGACCCCGGGTACATCCTCGATGAGGATGTGCCCCCGGGCGAGGAGGGCGATCATGGAAAGCTCGACCGCGTCTGGCTTGCCCTCGAGGGCGCGTTCGACGGCTCGGCGGAGGTCGACGAGCTGCTCGATGCGGCCAGCGTCCAAGGCAAGGGCGGAGGTCGTCATCGGAGGGATCCTAGCATGGGGGGAAGGATAGCCCCGGGGAGGCTGCGATGGGGCTCGGGGTGTTTGAGGGTGGAGAGGGTCGGCGGGGAAGCTGAACAAACGCACAGTCCCGGCAGGGTCGGGGAGGGATGGTATTAGGGTGAGGGTGGGCGGCAGAATTCCGCAACGGATCGAGCACGTCGATGCCCAGGGGGTATGGAAGACCTATGGGGCAGTGGTCGCGCTCCGGGGGGTGAACGGTCGATTCGAGGCGGGGAGGGTGACGGTGGTCCAGGGAGCGAACGGGGCGGGCAAGAGTACGCTCCTTGCGGTCCTCGGGGGAGTGACACGGCCATCACGCGGGCGGGTTTGGGTTGAGGGGGTGGGGGAGATGGGGGAGGCGGCTCGGGGTCTGGTGGGGTGGGTGGGACACGAGAGTCTGACCTACGGGGGACTGACCGTTCGGGAGAACGTGGAGCTGGCAGCGCGAACGCAGGGGGTCGAGGCGAGCGAGGCCTGGGAGGAAGCGGAGGACCGGTTTGCGCTTGGGAGTATCGCGACACGGGAGACCCGGTGCCTCTCGCGAGGGCAACGACAAAGGGTCGCGCTGGCGAGAGGGCTGGTGAACCGTCCAGCATTGCTCCTCCTCGACGAACCATGGACCGGGCTGGACGCGGGGGGACGGAGGCGTCTCGACGAGGTGATCGCGGAGGAGCGGTCGCGCGGAGCGATCGTGGTGGTGGTGGCCCACGAGACCGAGGTTGCGTCGCGGCTGGGAGGGGAACGGCTGTTGCTGGAGCGGGGTGGGGTGCAGGCCGGGGCCCACGCGGTCACGGAGGGTCGACCCAGAACGAGCGATCGAAAGGATGGCTTCGGCAAATCAACAACCTAGAGCAGCAATCAGGTTGATTGCTGGGTCAAATCAATGACCTGGAGCACCGAACCGGGAGGAGACCTCACCAGAGGCAGCGCTGGAAACGCGTCCTCGCCTCGTGCGGACGGGTTTGCAGCGCTGCCGGTGCTGTGGGCTAGCTGATCGGTCCTTCAGGGGCGGCAGGCCGTGGCGGTGGCGTGGAGGAGGCGGGACAGGTCGGGGAAGGTGAGGTCGGAGTGGAGCACGAGACGGAGGCGAGCGGTGCCTGGGGGTACCGTGGGGGGACGGATGGCGCGGGCCAAGAATCCATTCTGGCGGAGGGCCATCGCGGCTTGGGTTGCGAGCTCAGGCGGTTCGACAAGGACGGGGAGGATGGGTCCGGGGCGGTCGGCCGTGGTGGGGAGGGAGAGGTCCCGGAGACGAAGATGGGCCTCGGTGGCGAGGGCGGCGAGGTGAGCGCGAGCTGGGGTGGCGGCCACGACCTCGGGCAGACGGAGACGGGCAAGGGTGGCGAGGAGGGGTGAGGTGGCAGTGGAGTAGACGAGGCTTCGAGCGCGATTCCAGAGAAGGGTGCGCAGGAGTGGGTGGGTCGCGACGAAGGCCCCTTGGAGGCCGAAGGCCTTGCCCAGGGTGCCGATGAGGAGGTCGGGGGTGACCAAGGCTTCGGCGGCGAGACCGCGGCCTTGGGGGCCGAACACTCCGAGGGAGTGGGCCTCGTCGAGGATCCAGACGGATTGGGACTCCCTGACCAGGTGGGCGAGGGCGCGGAGGTCAGGACCGTTGCCGTCCATGCTGAAGTAGGCCTCGGTCACCACGAAACGGCGGCGGGCGGGCGCCTGGAGGGCTTGAGCCACCGCGGAGATGCTCCGGTGGGGGACTACCCGGACCTCGGCTCGCGAGAGGCGGCAGCCGTCGATGATGGACGCGTGGTTGAGGGCGTCGGAGACGATGAGGTCGCCGGGTCCGGCGAGGGCTGAGAGAACTCCGACATTGGCAGCGTAGCCGGAGGAGAAGAGGAGGGCTGTGGGGTAGCCGAGCCACCGGGCGAGCTCCGTTTCGAGGAGATCGTGGGCAGGGTGGGTCCCGAAGATCAGGCGGGAGGCGCCGGCTCCAGCGCGACAAGCGGGATCCGGCAATGTTTCACGTGAAACACTCTGCCTCGCAAACCCCAAATAGTCGTTGGAGCTGACATCGATCACTGGCCTTCCTTGCGCCGCCAGGTGTTGCGCCAGGACCGCTTGGTCAGCAGCACTGTCGGGGATACGCAACTGGCCCGCCAACTCCAGCCGTCGTAACTCCTCCTCCACGAAATCCGTCGCGCTCACCCCGGCCGCATACCAGCCTTGATTCCCCAGCGCCACCGGACTCTCGGCGAGGAGCCAACCACTGCTCGTCACCTCATTCGGGGTTGGGTCGTCCGATCGCGCCCGGATTCAGAAACGTATCGTTCACGGAGTCCCGAGCCACAACGACCGGCCGAGATCCGCTCCGCTGGCGGGGCCGCGCGCTCCGGGACCCAACGCGGGCCTAGAGCAGCAATCAGGTTGATTGCTGCGTCAAATCAATGACCTAGAGCACCGAGCCGGGAGCAGACCTCGGCAGCGGCCGCGCTGGAAACGCGTCCTCGCCTCGCAGGGACGCGTTTCCAGTGCTGCCGTTGCTGTTGGCAACCTGATCGGTGCTTTAGGCGCGTTGGGGTTGCTTCTGCGCTCCCGGGACCCGCGTCGTCATGGGTCCCGCGTTGCCATGGCAATGCGGGTGGCGGCGCGGGGTGCCCATGTGAACCCAAGGGCGCTCCACTCCGTGGCTCGTCGAGCCTTGCCAGCGAAGCGGCTTTCGGCTGGGGCGGCTGGGGCGTGAACGCCTGCCCAGACACCTCGCCCCCGGCGGAGAGCCCTCGAGCTGCTTGGGCGGGCCGTGAGCACCATCCCTTGGCCCGCACCAATATAAATACACGTGTGGCTTCATAAAGCAGCAGCGCCATCTGCGACTGTACGCTATAAAAGCAGCAGCGATTTTATGCAGCCGACCGCCGATCCCCGCGGCCGCTACGATCGCACGGTTAGCCGCGCCGACCGTGCGCGAGCTACCCGCGCGCGCCTGGCTCGGTGTGCCGCCAAAGCCCTCGCCGACCCACCGCCCGCGGCCTTCCATCTGGTGGCAATTGCCGCTGCGGCGGGGGTGAGCCGCGCCACGATCTACGGGCTCTACGGTCACGGGCCCCGGCTGGAGAAGGTGGCGTGCCGATGGGCAGTTCAGGCTGCGATCGTGTCGCTCCGCGCGGCAGCGGCCGGGGCCTTCACCCCCATCGAGCGGCTACGGGCGCTCGCCCGCGCGTGGTGCAGCCTCACCGAGGAAGGGACCGGATACGGACCCCTGGCCATACGCCTCGCCTGTTCGCCGGGGCGTTCTCCGATGCGGGTCGCTCTCGCCGGGGAGCTGGCTGCCGCGTTCCGTCTCGCCTGCACGTTCGGGCTGGTTGCTCGGCCTCCCGACCCAACCGTGACTGAGCTCGTTGCGGCGGCGTGGGCGCTCGCCGCCGCGGGCGACGCGCGCGATGGAGCGCCCCCCGCGAATCTGCCGGAGCGCCTGGCCGAGATGGCCTGGAAGATGGCGCGCTGACCGACCGCATCGAAGAACCACCACGCGGCGTGCGAAACGAGGCCTGCGCAATGCTCGGACCACCAATGGCAACGGCAGCGCTGCACATGCACCCCAATCGGCGTCGGGATCGCCCACTCGGCTTTGCGGAACGAGGCCCGACCTGGGTCCCAGCACAGGGCGAGGGAGCTGCCTCGCCTGGGCCACCCCTGGAAGGCGGGGCCCATCCGGCTCACGCTGGGCCCGCCCCTTTCCAGTCCGCGGAGGTCCCGACGCGCGCGCCACCGGCGATCGAAGTTGGCCGCGTCTCGTTGGGTCGGAGTCCCGGCTCAGTCCTCTCCGTCCATCGTTGGGGCGTCGTCGTCGCGGAACGTGGTTGGGCTGGTCCCATCGTGGACGAGGAGCGGTGCCCGCGTCCCCGCCTCCTCGATGGCTCGGTCGATCCTAGCGAGCACGGACCGGAGCGTCTCCCGCGCGCGCCGTTCGACCTCCGCGCGCCGCCCTTGCTCCTCCTCTAGGTCATGGGCCAAGGCCAGCGCGGCCAACAACAGCGCCTGCGGGGCGAGGGGACGGGCCGTTCCGCCGAGCGCACGGAGCTTGTCGTCGACGACCCGAGCGAGACGACGAACGACGTCGGGCCCTGCGGAGGAGACGAGCCGATACGATGTTCCCCCTACGACCACGTCGACCGGCGACTCCACCATCCCTCCGACGCTACCACCAACACCCAGCGATGGAAAGACACACCCGGCCAAACCCGCAACCCGGAGGTAGCCGGGCGAATCCCAGGGATCGATCTCGGCTCGATCGGGTCGACATCAGTCGTGCCAGCCCGGCGGCCCAAGCCAGAGCAGCGACCTGCACAGACGCGTTTCCAGCGCTGCCGTTGCTGTTGGCAACCTGATCGGTGCTCTAGCGGCCGCGGCCGCGAAGCCCGCCGATACCCATGACGATGGGCACACCCAAGAGCACTCCATCGAGTCGCGCCCCGATGATCAAGGCCGACCTCTCCCCTTCCCCGAAGCTCTGCTCGTACCCGGCCGTGAGACCCCAGGCCATCGAGTAGGGACCATGGTAGTTGAAGCGACGTTCGCCAACGAACAGCCACGCGCCGAACCCGGCTCCGGTGGTTCCGTCGCCTCGATACACCAAGGGCCCCGAGGTGATCTCGGTGACCCAGGCCGAGGCGAGCGGAAGCAGCGCCTTCGGCCCCACCAGCAAAGAGACGTCTCGAAAAGCAGAGGTCCCCACCGACGACGCGACCCCGAACGCAACCTCTTTCGGGGCTCGCCGCAGAAACAGGAGATCTCCCCCAACGTTCCCGCACCACCGGGTCCGACTCCAGACCTGGCTGTCATTTCCGACCCCGCACAAGCCGTTGATGATCCACCCTCCGCCCTCGGCGGCGACTGCCGCCGCCGCCGTCGTGATGGTCGTCGCGGCCGCGGCAACCGCCATCACCGCTCGTAGCGTCATCCGTTCATTCCATCGGCGACATTGACCCAGGCGACCGCGCGGTGGCCGCGTCGAACGGAGTCCACGGTGGTTCGTGGCGCATTTCGCGAAGAGGCCGGCGACTCGAGTCGGCCGCAGCATTGCCGCGCCGCGCAGGACCACTACGGGCGACGACAAGCCGTGTGGGTCGCGGTGCAGGCGCGACAATCCACCGCCTGGTCTTGGCCCAGCAAGCACGGCAGCTCGGTCTCATCGCTGGAGGGGACCGTGCATTCCCCGTCTCCGTCCAGCGCCTCGGGTGGGAAGGACACCAGACACCGCGTGCAGACCACGATAGGGAAGGCAAGCTCACCAGACTCCACCTCCCGACCACCCAGCGTTCGGCCGTAGACACGGACGTTCGCGAGGACGGTTGTTGGTGGACGAACGCCGGTGAGGCTGGGGACTAGCGTGGCCCAGAAGATGCCGTACCCGGGGCTCGTCCCGTTCGCGGGGTCTACGAACCCCGTGCCGTCTACGGAGAACTCCCGAAGCCGCTGCTGGGTCGTGGTTTCGAGCCGCACCTCGGCCCCGCGAAGGGCGATCCGCGCTGTCTCCGTGCGGAGCTGGTCTGCGGAACCCCTCGCCACGAGTTGGTTTCCGACCAGCAAGGCCGCCGTATAGGTGGAGGTCAAGCCGGTGTCGAGGACGCCGTTCGCCAGCATCGCCGACGCAGGATCGGCCGTCGCGCTGCAGTCTTCGGAGGTGATTGCCACTACGCCACGGAGGAAGAGCGAGCTTTCGTTCTCCACGCACGCCGTGGTCGAGAGGGCAAGTGCGGCGGCGAACGCAGTGAGCGATAGGGGCGACGATCGCATGTTGACCTCGTGAAGCACCCCGCCCCAGAGGGACCAGGCGCGAGACACGACAAACTCTATCGGCCCGCGACCCCCCACGCCAACAATCCGGCGCTGAACGGATGCGCAGTCATCCGAGCCTTCCCACGAACCCCTGCAGCTCGGCGAGGGGGATCTCTTCCACGCCGACCTCGCCAGGGGCTCGCGCGAGCACGAAGCGGATCCGATCGCCGGCACGCTTCTTGTCATGTCCGACCAGGCGGGCTGCCGCTTCCAGGTCCCATCGGGACAGGTCGGTGGGGAGCCCCACCCGGCCGAGGAGAGCGATGACCCGGGCGGAGAGATCCGAAGACGTCGCCCCTCGCGACTCGCCGATCCGTAGGGCGGCAACCAGTCCGAGGCTCACCGCCTCTCCGTGGGTGAGCGCTTCGTATTGCCCCAACGTTTCCAGGGCATGGCCGATCGTGTGTCCCAGGTTCAAGACCGCGCGGAGCCCCCCCTCGCGCTCGTCGAGCCCGACGATCCGTGCCTTGACCCGGACGGAACGGTGAACGATTTCCGCCAGCACCTCGGGCTCCCTACAGGCGATCCGGCCCACTGAACCCTCGACGAGGTCCAAGAGATCCGGGTCCCCGATCAGCGCGGTCTTGATCACCTCCGCCAACGCACTCGAGAACCCGCGGGCCGGTTCGGTCCGCAGGGTATCCATGTCGCAGACCACCGCGGAAGGCTGCCAGAAGGCCCCCACCGCATTCTTCGCCTCGCGCAGATCCACCCCGGTCTTTCCGCCGACAGACGCGTCGACCATGGCAAGCAGGGTCGTCGGCAACGCCACCCAACGAACGCCCCGCATCCAGGTCGCAGCAGCGAACCCCGCGGTATCGGTCACCACCCCTCCGCCGAAGCCGAGCACGACCGAACCCCGATCGAGCCCCGCCTCCGCCGCCCGACCCCACACTCCGACCACGGAGTCCAAGGTCTTGCTCCTCTCACCGGGCTCCATCACGTAGGTGGCCGCGGGCCTCCCCAGCGCCCCAATCGGGCCGAGCACCCGGTGGCCGTGGAGCCCCTCCACCGTCGAGTCGGTGACCACGCACACGACCGGTGCCCTTCCCACCACTTCTGGGATGCGGGGTTCCAGCAAACCCGTTCCGACTTCCACCACGTAGGATCGCCCCCCAGCGGCCACGGCGACACCATCGCGGCCCCACGTCTCCACCACGGCTGCGGTCAACGCATCCTCGTCCAGTCGCTCGGCATCGAGACACGCGTGTGCCTCCTCGTACACCAGGGATTCCGCTGCTCGTGCGTCCTCCAATTCGGCCTCGCTCCCTCGGGTCTCTAAGGTCGCGAGTGAGGCGACGGGGAAATCGAGGGCGACGACGACGCCTCGGTCCAAGGCAGCGAGCCGAGTCTCCCGGCGTCGCAGGACCAAGGTAGGAGCGAGGATCACCCGTCCCTCCCCCCGAAGCTCGCAGAGGAAACGCTCCCGAATTGCGCCAGGCCCTTCCGCTCCCGGCCGGCTCCCGCCGCGCCGCATCAGGTCGACGACCTCGACCGCACCGCGTCTTGCGACGCGCTGTGCCACGACGCCTGCAACGGGAATAGGGGGGCTTACGATGACGAGGGGACGTTGCATGGGCAAGGGATCGCACGTTTTTCCCCTTGGGAACAGCCGCACCAGCGCGCTTTCCGCCCGGACTCCGCTTCACCCCCCCTCGGCGGTGGAGGTTGCGGGCTGGCCGTCGTAACCTCCCCATTCGGAGTGGCCGAACCCATCTCGATCCGCCCCGACGGCACCGTGAGATTGGCGGTGCGCGTCAAACCACGTGCGTCCACCAGCCGCGTGATCGGGCTGCGGGCAGATGCCTTGGAGATCGCGGTGGCTGCTCCGCCCGTGGACGGTGCCGCCAACTCCGAGCTGATCGCGACGCTTGCGAAGTGGCTCGGCGTTCCCCGCAGCGCCCTGTCGCTGGTCGGTGGTGCTACGGGAAGACGGAAGCTTGTTGACATCCGTGGGGTCTCGGGTGCTGAGGTCCGGGCGAGGTGCGAGCCATGAAGTGGGGAAGCCCATGAGCCACCCGTCCTCGGGCCCCGCCCCGGTCGATCTCCAAGTAATGGGGATCCTTTCGGATCGCGCCACGGCCGACCTGGTGGAGCGAGTCATCGCTCGAGCCGCACCGAGGGACGAGGTCTCGGTCGCCATCGACCTGGCCGAGGGCCTCTCTCATGCTGTGGCGTCGGCTGCCGACGTCATCTTCATTGATATCGGGCTGGGGCACGGGGCCGGGGTCGCGGCGGTGCACCATATCCGCGCCCTGATCCCGCGTGCGACCATCTACGCCCTTGCCCAGAGCGACACCCTCCAGCTTGGGACACAGGCCATCGCCCTCGGCGCCAACGGTCTCTTGATGCTGCCCCTCTCCGGGGACGAGATCCTCAGCGCCGTCGCCGATGCGCGCGCGAGAGAAACGGAGCGCCGTGCCTCCGAGGATCTCACCAACCGAGCGCGGTGGCTCGACCGCGGCGTGGACCTACTCTCCCGGACCGGAGAGCTCACCCAAGCGCGGAACCGCCGCGACGCGGCTTCGCGATTCTGCGAGCTGGTGACGGAACACGTTCACGCCAGCGGCGCCTCGGCTTACCTTCCTGCCACGGACGGGGCGCGACAGCTGAAGCAGGTGGCGCGCGTGGGGGCTCCTGTCTCGCTGCCGCCGTTCTGCGACGAGATGGACCTCCTCTCCGCCGCCAACACGCGCGATCTCACCGTGCTTAAGCTCGCAATTGGCCGGGAAGCAGCGGGCTTCCTTGTGCTGGCCGGGCTGCCGAAGGCAACGACGGAAGAGGTCTTCCCCCTGGCTGGACTCGTGGCAACCCAGGCTGCGTCCGCGCTCGCGCTGCTCACCGCCCGCGAGCAGTCCCATCGTGGTGCGATGAAGGACCCGGCCTCCAGCGCCTACACCTTCGCCTACTTCGTCGACATCGCGGGGCGCGAGATCGACAAGTCTCGGCGACATGGACGCCGCTTCGCGCTCGCCACCATCAACGTCGAGCCGTCCTCCGGTGTGCCCCCTCCCCCGGCTGGACAACGCGCCATCGAGGTCGTCGAGCGGGTCTTGGGGACCGTGCGCGCCACCGACATCCTGGCGCGCGTTGACGAAGAGGAGCTCTACCTCCTCCTCCCCGAGACCGGTGGCATCGGCGGGCACGTCTGCCGGCGGCGGGTGCTCCGGAACCTCACCGGAGCTGGGTCCTCCGAGGGCGCGGCTCCCCTCGATGTCACGCTCGGCGTCGCGATGTATCCGCTCAACGGCACCGACCTCTCACATCTGCTTCGGGTCGCGAAATCCCGGGCCGATGCCTCGCGGACCTCTGTGGTGCGCACGCTCGCGCTCGCTCGCTTCTCGCTGGCGGAGATCCTCGACGTCATCCTCTGGGACCTGTCGGCACCCGGAAGCGGTCGGAGCTTGCCGGAGACGCCGCAGATGATCGAGCTTCCTGCGATCGACGTCCTCTCGCTCGCCATCGCGGCCCTGAACGATGCTCGCCGTGGCGGCGGGGCCCGCGCGGTCGCGACGGTACGTCCTGGAGTCAGCATCGGCGCCGCGGTTCGTTCGGCCATCGGCCGGGAGGCCGGCGAAGTCCAGCTCGATCTCGTCGACATCGCGGACGCTCCCGGCTGCCGTGACCTCGACGCCTTCACGTTGATCGCCGAGCATTCCTGCTATCTGTTTCTTGGTCGGGTGGAGCGCGGCTATGTCCGTGGCATTCACGCCGCCGATCCGCTCCTCGTCGACGTGGTGACGCAACGGCTTGGCGAGGCCGCACGGACACGGTTGGTGGACTGATGGCGCGCACCGTGTTGGTCGTCGAACCCGATGTCGATGCGCTGGGGGCCCTGGCGTCGAAGCTGCGTGCGCTGGGCCTCACCGTGGCTCTCGCTGACAGCGAGGCCGACGTCGTCCAACGCGCCCGGTCGGCGCGGGCGGAGGTGCTCGTGTTGAGTGATTCGCTGACGGACCTCCCGGGCCTGCTCGCGGCCATCGACTCCGAACCCGACCTCGCCACGGTCCCCCGGATCCTCCTCACCCGTGCCCATGGGGTCCTCCCCCCACCTGGAGTCGAGGTCGCCCGGCATGGAGACTACGACGGCATCGCCCAGCGGGTTCATGCGCTGCAGGGCCGCGCTCCTGCCGTTCCCGCGCTGCGCGACGACTTCCGCGGTGAGCTGCAGCAGGTGAGCGTCCTCGATCTGCTGCAGCTTCTGAGCATGAACCGCCGCACCGGGGTGCTCGCGATCACGACCGGGGCGGGCGCGGGCGAAGTCCGGCTCGACGACGGTGAGGTCGTCGATGCCTGCTTCCGCCGCCTCGAGGCGGAGAAGGCCCTGTTCCGCCTGCTCGCGGAGCGGGACGGGACGTTTGCCTTCACGAGCACGCCCGGGGGCACCCCGGGCCGCATCCAGATGCCCACGCGGGCACTACTCCTCGATGGGCTGCGGCAATTGGACGAGATCCAGCTCTGGCGCGACAAGCTCGGCGGGGACGACGACGTGCTGGTGACCAGCATGCGACCCCTCCCGAACGACGCCGACAACGTCCGAACGACGCTGCAGGCGCTGGTTGTCCCCCGCACCGTGAACGAGCTCTTGGACGAGGTGATGATCTCCGATCATGCGGCGTTCGAGGCTGTACAGAAACTCCTCGACGACGGCCGTGTTCGGCGGGTCCCTCGGGGTGCGGCGCGAGTCCCGCTCGGACCGCCCGAGCAGCTCCCCTTGATCGGTGCCTTGGCCGGGCGGCTTCGGGCCACTGGGTACGTTGGGCCCGCGAGGATCGTATTCGCCGGATCGCCGCGAAGGCTGGCGACCATGGCCCATACCGTCCAGCGAATCACGGATGCTCAGGCGCCGTTGGAGGCCGTTCCCACCCTGCCCATCCCCCACGCGCTTGGCGTACTCCGAATCGGGGACAGCGCCGAGCTGGTGGTGGCTGCGCTCCCTACCGTCGAAGCCTATGCTCCCCTCTGGACGTTGGCGCTCGCCGGATCCGCCGCGGTCATCCACCTGGACGACCACACCGTCGGGCTCCTGGAGGATGTTTGTGCGGTGGTGGGGGCCACCGTGCTCGAGGTGCCGGCACTGATCGGCGAATTCGACGAGGCCGAGCCGGCCCAAGTGGCGAACCTGATCCGTACGGTACTCGATGCGCTGGCTGGTGAGTGATCGCCCAAAACTCGGCCAGCCTGTGGGCCTGTGATACGGCCCCGAGAGCATGACCTCGCTCGCCGTCAACGGTACCGTGGCAAGGGGCCTCGAAGCGACCGTCCGCGATTTCGTCTCCAGTCTCCCCCGGCGCCAGCAGCTCCTGGAGGAGGCGACCGTCGCGCTCGCGGGCGACCCCGGGTCCGCGGACCGGAGAACCGCACTGGAACGAACCGTCCGCGCCACGGCGGCCACCGCACGCGCACTCGGGCTAGAGCTCTCCGCCCGGGTCCTCGAGGGGGTGGAATTGCGGCTGCGGAGAGCTGCCATCGAGGGACCGATCCCCAAAGATGTCCTCTCCGAAGTCAGCTGCACACTCTCAGCCCTGAACGACGTGGTAGCGCAGGACCGTGGCGGTCGTTTCGACGAACGACCGGCCCTGACGACTGCGTCAGCGCGCACCTGTGTCCTCGTTCTCGGTTCCTGGTCCTTGGCTGAGGCTCTGGCCGAGGCCATCGAGGGGGTCGAAGTAGACACGGTCGACCTCCCCAACGACCTGCCCGACCGCGCGCTCGCCCTCGCCCCGGACGCAGTCGTGATCGACAGCGACCGTCACGGTGGGCGGGAGGCGGTGGAGGCCCTGGTCTCCGCCGGACTCCCTCACGCCCCCGCGATCGTGGTCGTCGGCACGTTCGAGGCGCCCGAGGCTGCGGCGCAGTTCGCTGCCGTCGGTGCGGCGCGAGTCCTCCCGCAGCCGGCGAGCGCAGACGCGCTGGCGCGGGCCATCCGAGCTGCCTTGGAGGAGCGGGGGGCTCCCCGCACCGACGCGGAGCCGATCGGTGACGTCACGATCGGGGCGCTCGCCGATCGGGTGGCGACCGAAGTGCGTCGCGGACTCGTAGGCGCAGCGGAGCTCGGCAGCGACGCCTTCTCCGTTCCCCTCGGCGACGGGGTCGACGTGCTCTCGGCGGTTTGGGCTTCGGTGGCGCGCATCCGGGAGCTTGTCACCATGCGCTCGGCCGGGAAGGTGCGATTCCAGTCGACCGGTCCCGAGGGAGCCATCGTCCTCGCACCATGGGCCGGGAGGGATCGGGGCTCCTTTGGGGGACGCCGGCACGCATCCAGCTTCGAAGTACCCCTCGCCCATCGGCGCGCGGTCGTCGTCGACGACGATCCCGCCGTCGTCTGGTTTCTGAGCGGACTGCTCCAAGCGGCGGGGATGGAGGTCCTCGAGGCTTACGACGGTGAGAAGGCCCTCTCCCTCGTTCTTGCCAGCACTCCCGATGTCATCATCACAGACCTGCTGATGCCATTGCGGGACGGGTTCTCCCTGGCGCGCGAGTTGAAGCGCGACGTGGTGGCCCGGGACATCCCGGTGGTCCTCCTGTCATGGAAGGATGACCTTCTCGAGCGAGCTCGCGAGCTCGGCGCGGACGCGGAAGGGTACCTGCGCAAGGAGGCTCCCGCATCAGTGGTGCTCGAACGAGTGAGGGAGGTGCTGCGACCACGCGCGCGAGTCGAAGCTCGTCTCCAACGCGGCGGTGAGGTACGAGGGCGCCTCGACGGCCTGACTCCTCGCCTCATCGTTGGCCTGGTCTGCGCGCGAGGCTCCGACGCTCGGGTGACCTTCCGGGATGCGGCCTACCTGTACGAGGTCGAGGTTCGCGCCGGGCAGGTCCGGAGTCTTACGCGAAGCGCTCCCGACGGGCGACACGATCGCGGCGAAGCCGCCCTAGCTGGCCTACTGGGGGCCGGGGCGGGTCGCTTCGCAGTCACTCCCGAGTCGGGACCCTGCCGGTGCGACTATGACGCGCCGTTCGACGAGCTTGCCACGCCCGTAGTGGCTCGAGCTCGCGCCGTACTCGCGGCGCTGGCCCCCGAGCGGCTGCCCGCAGTTGCCCGTGTGGAGCTCGATCTCGATCGCATGGCGCCATACCTCGCCGCCTCCCCGCGTGACGCGGGGCTCGTGGCCCAACAGCTGCAGAGGGGATTGGCCCCGGTGGCCATTTCCGCGGCGGGGGTCGGCTCACCTCGCTTGGTTGCCGATGTTCTCACCGACATCGCCTGGCGGGGAGCCATCATGGCCGTGCTGGGTCCGAACGGAGAGGACCTCGTGACGAGGATCCAAGCGGAGCCAACCGTCCGTCGGATCGTCCCCGCAGCTTCGGACCTGCCCACCCCCTCTCCCATGTTCACCTTCGCCCTTTCCCCCGCGCCGCTGCCGCTCGGTGGGATTGGGGAGGTTGCCTGCACGCCGCTCGGGGGAGCGGCGGCGTCCATCCTTCCTCCAGCACCAACCATGACGGAATCCCTTGCCGGAACGTTGCCCCAGGTCGTCCCAGCAGGCCCCCCGCCGGATCTCCCCGAAAGCGCATCGAGTCCGGTGGAAGGCACCCCCTCCTCGCTCCCCCCTTCGATGTCCGCCCCGGATGCACTGCGGCGGCCCCTGCCTTCGACGCTGCTCATCGAGCATGGGGGTGCCCTGCCCGCCTTCGGCTGTTCCCCGAGGCTCGAGCTGCCACCAGCCCACGGACCTAACGCCGACCCGCCTCCCCATCCAGAGGCCGGCGGGGTTACCGTCGCAGCCGAACCTACCGGCGAGGAGAGAGGTTCGCCGGTCCCGGCGGAACCAAGGCCAATCCGGTCCGAACCCCAGCCGGCCCCCACGACGGCAGTTGCCATCAAACCCTTCATCCTCTTCCCAGCCGGCAAGGGAGATCTCGGGCCGTCGGGCCAGCCGTCGGCTGCGGCAGCTACCGATATCGGACCTGCCCGTGGGTCGCCCGGTACCGATTCCGGGCCCGGTGAACCAGCGTCGGAGCCAGAACCCCAGCCACTTGGGGGGATGGACCCTCCCGCGCGCGCGATCGTGTTTCCCCCGCGTGGCGCCCCGGCGGACGCAGGTGCCCCAGGACCCACCCTACGCGCCTCGTCCATGGCCCCGTCGGCCCTCGATGAGGATGAGGACGCGGACGTAGCGACCTCCGTTACCCCGCCCCACGCGGTCGTGGGATCGAACGACCCCGGCCAGGGACGCGGCAAGCCGTCCAGGTCGGTACGAGCTCGACGCCGAATCGTCCGCTCCATCGTGGGAGCAGCGCGGGTCGTGGGCATCACGGCGGCCACGGCACTCGCGTCCTTCGGCTTGGTGCGTGTCGTCTTCGCCCCGAGCGACGCTGGTGCGCCTCAAGCGGCGAGCAATGCTACCGACGACGCCGACACCAGCGCCCCCACCACGATGGACGACGGTGTCGCTGCGGCGCCTCGCACCCCGGCGCATGCGGCGATGGTCCCCTCGGCCAGCCCGACCCTCCCCGAGGCACGCATCGAGGATCTCGACCTCCCGCCTGGTTTCATCGTCGGCGAGGGCAAAGCGCTGCTCGAGGTCGTCACTGGGGGTCGGGAGTCGATCTATATCGATGGGACCTTCGTGGGTCGCGGTCCAACCCGCCGAGTCCCGCTCGCCCCAGGCAACCAGGAGATCGAGATCCGAGCGGAGGACGGGTCCCGGCGCCAGCAGGTCATCCTCGCTCCCGGTCGGCGAGCCCGCGTGACGTTCGGCGGGTAGGGGAGCGGCCCTTGGCCCGAACCGCTCCACCGAGCTTGCTCACGTTGCGGGCCGATGAGCAGTGATTTAGAGCGCACCCAGTGAGGCCTGCGTCAGCGACCCCGACTCGGCTGCCGGGGACCACCCCCCTCCCGAGCCAGGCGGAGCCCCCGCGAAGCTCCACCCCGAACCACGCAGCCATGGACCGTTCCCGGCGTGGGCGCACGATGGTGCTGGTGGCGCTGCTTGCGACCCCCATCGGCTGCGGTCGCAGTGAACCCGGACCGAGCCAGTCGGCGCCCTCGTCCTCGTCCAAACCGGCAAGTGCCCCTCCGTTCGAGCCACCGACGGCGAGGGTTGACCTCCTCGACCACCTCGAAGCGTGTGAGGTTCGCCATCGCGGGCTCTCTCTCGACCTTGGTACCCCATCCATCCGCGCGCTCAATTCGTTCGCGTTCGCGGTCGCCGCCTCCTACGAGGAGGTCGAACAGAGCGGGGCAACCTATGCCCGCGTTCGCAAGCGGGACTTCGAGCTGACCTTCTGGCTGGACCCGCCGATCGAGCGGGACCTCATCCTGGCCTTGCGGACCCGCCCCGGCACGGCCCGTGCCGTCTCCGTTCAGATCGACGGCAAAGCGCTGGGAGCGATCCGGCTTTCTGGCACCGAACCGGTCGTCGCGACGCTGGGTGCCGCTGCGCCCATGCTTGCCCGCGGACGTCACACCCTGCGCCTGCGCTTTGCCGGACCCGCGCCGACCCAGCGTGCCTTTTTTGCGGACGTCGATTGGATCCGCATCGGAGTGCGCGACGACAGCAGCGCAACCTACGCTGCCCCCACCCTCAACGATATCCGCGCCGACTTCGCGCTCGACGGCACCCCGCGACGCTCCATCGTCCTCCGCGCGCCCGGGAGCGTGCGCTGCCCGGTGCGCCCGGCGAGAGACGCCTTGCTTCGGATGTCCCTTGGCTATTGGGGAGAGGGCAGCGGGACCGCCGAAGTGCGGGTGCTCGAGGACGGACAGCCGCCGATCACCATGCAGCAGCGCCACGTGGTGGGGGGGGAGGGTGCCCAGTGGGTCCCGCTCGAAATCGACCTCGGGCGGTTCAATCGCAGAATCGTCGGGATCGAGCTGCGTGCGCTCGAGAGCGAGGGCGGCGGTCGGGTCGTGTTCGGCGAGCCTCACGTGGTCCGTCGACACGACAAGACTGTGGCTACGCCGGAGGCGAACACGGTGGTCATCATCATCGCCGCTGCGCTCGATCGTCGGCGAATCCCGCCCTGGGGCCCCATCGGTGTCCTCACCGCGGTTGGCGAGCTCACGCGAACCGGGGTGGCGTTCAGCGACTACCGGGTGCCGACGACGATCCCGGCTGCCGTGATGGCATCGCTACTCACGGGGTTAGACCCGCGGTCACACCGCGTAGAGGATCAAGGCGCTCGTCTCCCAACCGGGCCACGCACACTCGGCTCCGCGCTGAAGACCGTTGGGGGTCGAACCGCCTTCTTCACGGGCGTTCCGACGACCTTCGCTCCCTTCGGGTTCAACACGGGTTGGGACCGCTTCGTCGCGTACTCTCCCGTCCGCGACATCGCGGCGGCGGAACCCATCGACGAGGCCGCGCGCTGGCTCGAGAAAGGCTTGAGGCGCGCTCGCGACGAGAAGCAACTGGCGGTCGTGCACGTTCGTGGCGCCCACCCGCCCTGGGACCTGACCCGGGAGGAAGTCGCCCACCTGCCTCCCGAGGAGTACGGTGGGGCGATCGACTCGCGTCGGGGTGGCATCGTGCTCGGCCAGATTCGTGCACGGAAGGTGGCGGCGACGCGTCGGCTCACGCACGAGGAATGGATTCGGCTGCGGGCGATGGAGGAGGCCGCTCTCGGGAAACAGAACGAGGCGATCCAACGCCTGGTCGAGATGTTGAAGCGGGAGAACGCCTGGGACGACACCCTCCTCGTGTTCGCCGGCGATGTGGCGCAGGGGGATCCGCCGCGCGTGCCCTATGATCCCGCCCCGCCCATCGGCGAGGAGCGGCTGGTCACGCCCCTGATCGTCAAATTCCCAGCGGGTGCGCGGGGCGGTTCGGAGGCGGCCACCACCGTGACCACGATCGATCTCGCGACCACCACGCTGCGCGCGCTCCGCCTCGACGTTCCAGCGCACCTCCAGGGGGAGGATCTCTTCGCGGTCGCGGCGCGGCAGGAGCCGGTCGTGGGTCGGGCGCTGACCGCGACGTTCGAGAACCGCTACGCCACGCGTCTGGGCACGTGGCTCCTCTCGGGTACCCGGGGCCGGGTGCCCTTCCTCTGCCAGCTCGACGTCGACCCGGCCTGCATCAACGACGTCTTCGACGCGCGTCCCCTGGCGGGCCAGGCGCTCTGGCGATGGACGTTCCTCGCAGAGCGGGCCGCGACCCGCATCGACCGTCGGGCCGCGGCGCGAGAACCAGTGGACATCGACCCGGATCTCGCGGCCGCCCTCATCGTTTGGGGGGATGTGCAATAGCCGCCGCGATCCGCTCCCGGGCCAACCCGGCATAGGTGGGTGCGAGCTCCAAGCCGAGCGCCCGCCTTCCGAGCGTCGCTGCGACCGCGAGCGTCGTGCCCGTTCCGCAGAAAGGGTCGAGGACGAGCCCGCCGGGCGGGGCGGTGGCGAGGATCGGGATCCGACAGAGATCGGCGGGGAAGGGAGCGAAATGCGCCGCTCGATGCTGCGAGTCCTCGGGGAGGATGTCCCAGACGTCGCCAGGCTTGCTGCCGCCCGGGTGATAGCGGAGAAAGTAGAAGCCATCTCTCGCGAGCTCTCGCGCACGTCCTGACACCAGTGCCGAGTCCGAGTGGGTGGTGCGCTGCTGGCTCCGTATGATCATTCGGAAGTCCGCCAGCCGACCCGCGCGGACATCCTCCAGAATGGACGCGAGCGCGGCCAGCGCGCGGCTCTTCTCCGAAGGTGACAGCGCCGTCGAGAGCTCGAGCTGCCGCCGGTAGCGCACGCCCCGGACCCCCGTGGCGGAAACGATAGCCCCCTGCTCGACCCGCGCCGTGCGCGGCCGCGACCGGACCGCGTCGGCGTCGTAGAAGTAGCCCCGCCGCTGTCGCACGAAGTGAAAGAGCTGCTCGTGGACGTTGCGCAGCTTGTCCCGCGCCGTGTCGGGTCCGCCCTTCACCTTGTGCCACACGACCTCGTTTCTGAGCACGAAGCCGACCTCGTCGACGAGGCGAAGCGCAGTCCGCCAAGGAATGCCGGCGAGGCACTTGTCGCGGTAGGAGTCCCCAAGATTGAGCCAGAAGGAGCCGGTGGGCTTGAGGACGCGCGCGATCTCGATTGCGTGTGCCACCAGTGCGTCCACGTATTCCTTCGGAGCGCGCTCCTGGCCGAGACCCCCGGCGGCGTAGGCTCGGTGCCCCCAATACGGTGGGCTGGTCATCACACAGTCGACCGTGGCAGCGGGGATCCTCCGGAGCAGGGGGAGAGCCTCGCCCTCTACGACGAGCGCCGTGGTGTCGTTCCCTCGGCAGAAGTCCGCGAGGCGTTGAGCTTGGTTCGAAGCCGCGGCTCGCCTCGTCACGGGGCAGAAGATACACTTGGCGCGGGTCACCGTCCGCGTCCGCCGCCCCAGAGCGCGATGTGAAGGCGGCTCGAGACGCCGTAGCCGCGCGCCATGGCCGCGGCCGCGACCCACGGCAGGCGGGCGGCGAGCACCTCGCGTTCGGCCGCCTCCGGCATGAGAAGGACGCGTTCGGGTGGCCAGGACGTGTCCATCACCAAGGCCTCGACCTCCGCGAGATCGGAGTCCGTCGCCACCACAAGCTTCAGCCAGGCTCGGGTCGTGGCGACGAACGCGCGGAGGACCGCCAGGCGAGTTCGGTCGCGGCGACCGACCCCGGAGTTCTCGAGCTTCGGGGAGACGTTCCACTGCGCCACACGGTCGAGGAGCGCCCCGTTCGGCAGGATGGTGCCGTTGGTTTCCACCTCAATGACCATCGACTCGGGAAGGATCGCGAAGAGCGCCGCTAGCGTCTCTCTCTGGAGGAGGGGTTCGCCACCGGTCACGACGAGCCGCTGCCGCCCCGTCGTGGCCAGGCGATCCGCGATGGCCGCCACCGACAGGGTATGCACCTCTTCCTCCACGGAGTGACGGCGGAAGTTCCAGGCGTAGGCGGTGTCGCACCAGGCGCAAGCGAGATTGCAGCCGGCCAGGCGCAGAAAGACGACCGGCAGCCCCGTCGACGGGCCCTCCCCTTGGAGGCTGACGAAGATCTCGTTGACCTCGAGGGTGGGAACCACGGCCACCGGCGGCGCGATGACGGTGGGCGCAGAACTGTGGGGCGAGTCCATCTCGCAGACCTTGGCGGCCGCTTCGGCGGCATGCAAGTGCCAGTCGCCCGCGAGACGTGCTAGATCGGCGGCGATGGGAGCAACACGCAGCGGACACCGAGCGTTCGACGCCCTGCGTCCGGTCGAGGTGACGACTGGGTTTCATCGGAACGCCGAGGGCTCGGTCTTCTATCGTGCGGGCGGCACCGTGGTCCTCGCGACCGCATCGGTCGAGGACACCGTGCCCGAGTTCATGCGGGGACGCGGGCGTGGCTGGGTTACGGCCGAGTACCAGATGCACCCTCGCGCCAACCCGCACCGTCGCGAGAACCGCGACGGTCGGGACCGGCCGCTGAGCGGCCGAGCGCGCGAGATCCAGCGCCTCGTGGGCCGCGCCTTGCGGGCGGGGGTGAACCTCGATCGGCTCGGGGAGCGGACGGTCGCGATAGATTGCGACGTCTTCGAAGCCGACGGTGGCACGCGGACCGCGTCGGTGACGGCGGGGTGGATCGCGGTTGCCCTCGCGCTGGCGACCCTGCGGCGACGGCGCCTGCTCGAGATCCCCGTGCTGCGTGATCAGATTGCCGCCGCGAGCGTGGGTCACGTCGGCGACCGGATCCTCCTCGATCTGGACTACGCCGAGGACTCGACGGCGCGCGTGGACCTGAACTTGGTGGCCACCGATTGTGGCTCGATCGTGGAAATCCAGGGCACCGCAGAGGGCGAGGCGATCCCGCGCTCGGAGCTCGAGTCGCTGACGGATCTCGCCCTTAAGGGGGTGGCCGAGCTCTGTCGCATCCAGCGCGACGCCCTCGTCGGGGCGGGGGTCGACCTCGGCAAGGTGATGATCCCCCGTCCGTAGCCTGCCCCGGGCCGGCTCCACGGAGAGCGTTCGGTCACACCGCCACCAACGGCGGCGCCTTCGGTGGCATCTCGAGCGGTGGCGCGGACTTCGGTGCCATCGGCTCCGTCGACGTTCGGGTGGGAGCGGTCGAGTCCGGGGTGGGGCTCGGTCTCCACTCCGTCACGTCCTGACCCTCGAGCCCGGGCGGGCGGCTCCGCCTTCCCGAGTCGGGGGCCCGTCGAGCTCGCGTGGAGGGGTGCCGATCCCCACCTGACACCAACAGGCGGTCAGCGCTAGCCTCAGCGGGTGCCGTCGACCGACCTTCTCGAGCCGGGCGTCGTCCGTGGACGGTGGCATCGCCTGCTCGCGGACGGCCGCGTTGAGTGCGAGCTCTGTCCGCGCGCCTGTCGCTTGCGCGAGGGGCAACGCGGGTTCTGCTTCGTGCGCGAACGGCGAGGCAACGATATCGTCCTTACCAGCTACGGTCGCGCGACGGGGTTCTGCGTCGACCCCATCGAGAAGAAGCCCCTCTATCATTTCTATCCGGGCTCCGCCGTCCTGAGCTTCGGTACCGCTGGCTGTAACCTCGGCTGCAAGTTCTGTCAGAACTGGGCGTCGTCGAGGGCCCGCGCCGTAGACGCGCGGACCGAGCCGGTCTCGCCAGAGCGCGTTGCGCAGGCGGCGCTTGACACTCATTGCCGGAGCGTTGCCTTCACCTACAACGACCCCGTCGTCTTCGCCGAGTTCGCGATCGATGCGGCTCGCGCCTGTCGCGACCGCGGTGTCGCCACGGTCGCCGTCAGCGCCGGCTACATGAACCCCCCGGCGCGCGAGGAGTTCTATGCGGTGATGGACGCTGCCAACATCGATCTCAAGGCCTTCACGCCGGAGTTCTACCAGCGGTTCTGTGCGGCCCGGCTCGAGCCGGTGCTCGAGACGCTCCGCTACGTGGCGAGGGAAACGGATTGCTGGCTCGAGGTCACGACGTTGCTCGTCCCCGGGCACAACGACGGACCCGACGAGGTGGCGCGCCTCGCTGCCTGGTGCGCCCGGGAGCTCGGTCCGACCGTGCCGCTGCATTTCAGCGCCTTCCACCCGGACTATCGGCTTCGGGATCTGCCTCGCACACCCGCCGCGACCTGCGCCCGCGCCCGAGCGATCGCGATCCGCGAGGGACTGGACTTCGTCTACACCGGCAACGTCTACGATCCCTCCGGCCAGAGCACGCACTGTCCCGCGTGCGGCGCCATCGTCATCGAACGGGACGCCTTCGTGCTGGGGCGCTTCCGTCTCCAGGAGGGACGCTGCCTCGGTTGTGGCGCGCCGATCGCAGGGCGGCTCTCGGCCGCAGGCAACGGTTGCTGGGGGGGTCGTCGTCGTCCCGTGGAGATCCCGCCGTGACCAGACCCTCCGGGATCGTGACCTTGCTCACGGATTTCGGCATGAAAGACCCCTTCGTGGGGATGATGAAGGGAGCAATCCTTGCGCGATTCGCCGCCGCGCGCCTCGTCGATCTGACCCACGAGATCCCACCCCAAGACGTGCGTGCCGGGGCGTACTGGCTCGCGCGGAGCTACCTTGGGTTCCCGCCGGGGTCGGTGCACGTCGCCGTCGTCGACCCCGGGGTCGGTACGGCGCGTCCACTGGTCGCGGTCGAGGCGAGGGGGCAGTGGGTCGTCGCTCCGGACAACGGCCTCCTCGGCGACCTTGTGGTGCGGGACGGCGTGGGTGCGGTACATGCCATCGATCGTGTTGCCTGCGAACTGCCCGAGCCGAGCCGAACCTTCCATGGTCGCGACGTGCTGGCCCCCGTGGCCGCCGACCTCGCGGCAGGGCACCGCGCTCTGTCCGCGGTCGGGCCGCTGACCACGCTCACCGCACTGGGTTACACCCTTCCGCGCGAGCGTGCGGGCCGCCTCGAGGGGGAGGTCATCGTTCGCGACCGCTTCGGGAACCTACTCACCGACATCCCCACCGAGGCAGTGGCCCGGCTCGCCAAGGCTGGCAGCGCGACCCTCGGGCACGGTCTTCTGGTCTGGGTGGGAGAGGTTCCCGTCCCTTGGCGACGAACGTACTCCGATGTCGAGGTCGGTGAGCTCGTGGCACTCGACGACTCCCACGGCGACGTCGAGATCGCGCAACGGGACGGGAGCGCCGCCGAGACCCTCGGCGCCGGTCGCGGTACCCCGGTCCGCGTCGAGCTTGCCCGTGGCCTCGTCCCCCCAGCCGGCGGAGCCGGAACCATTCGAAGGCCATGAGCGGTCCGCCATCCGCTGTCAGGTAGGACGCGGGAGCCCTGGTCCCTGACGGCTGATCGCTGATCGCCACGAGAACGCAGACGAATCTCGGGGCAGCGTCGCTCAAGACCGCAGCGCCAAGGCACGAGAGCGGAAGCTGGGTGGGTGGTGCGGGTGTCGAGCGGGAGCGAGGTGGCCGCTCGTCGCGGTTGGTCGGCGACGTAGGCACGGCCCCTTGGGAGGTCATCGGCCAGGTGGTCGCTGATGGCCAGAAACTGGACCCTGACTCGGCAGAGCCCTCTCGCAAGGTAGGGTGCCTCCGGGTACCCGAGCCGAAGCCAGGCAGTCTAGAAGGCACCCATTAGGCGGAATTCGCCTCCTCGCGGCCCGGGCACGGCGAAGAGGTCCCACGACACTCGAGGCCCGGGGCGGGAGGCCCGGCCTCCGTGGGTCCTCAGGGGAGAATTGCCGCGGGCGTTCGATGCCAAGGGCGGCTGCGGGTAGAGGTCGTTCCGGATGAGCACCTCGCGTCGGATGGCCCAGCCGACCGCGGCGAGTCCGGCGCTGGCCCACTGAACGAAGGCGAGGAGCGCGAGATTGTCCGGGTCAAGCTCCATCGGTGCGCCGTCGCGCGCGGGGCTCTCCGAGACCGTCGCTGCAGCCACGAGGGGACCGACGAGCGGGACGTAGAGGGCGCTGAGCCGCCGATCCACGGGCGCCGCTGCCACGGCGTAGCCGTAGGAGGCCACGAATGCGACAGAGCCAGTGATGATCAGCCCCAAACGCTCCCGAAACCACGGGTGGTAGCAGGAAGGGACCGGATCCCCTCTGCGATAGGGGAGGGTGCTCGGCAAGGACTCCAGGGGTTCGCCGTTGCAGACGAGGACGGGTGCCCAGGAAGCCTCGAAGCCGTAGTCAGCCGGGCCGGTGGGGGTCGGGTACGCGACCGGCGCGGGCGCGGTTGCGGGGGCGAACACGGGTCGTGCGGTGGTCGCCGTTGCTGGCGGGGTCGCGACTGGGATCGGCGTGGGGGCGAGGGCGGGAGTTGTCGGCTCGGCCGTCAAAGGCCCCGACTCCTCGCTAGGGGGCACGCCCGTGGGGTCGGCGGGAGGCTCGGCGTGGAGGAGCGGCGCGAGGAGCCCCACGGCAAGCAATGGCGCCCCGACCCGTAACCCCCATCCCCTGTGGCGCCCCATGGCTCGTCCCTTCATTCGTGGCAAGAAGCCGTACTCTAGCAAGCTCCGGCCCGCTCGCCTCGTCGTATCCAGCGGAGGAGCCCCGGCGGGGTCCACCCAAGCCGGCGGGCAACACCAACGTCCGACCTTGAGCCCCCGGGTGCGGTCCCTCAAGATCCCGTCATGCGCGCCTTTGAACGGCTCCTCAGCAATCTCGCCAGCTCGCTCCTCCTCGGCCTCTTGGCCTCCGGCTGCGCCGCGGCCATGCCGTCCCCGCGAGCGACCGCCGCCCCGGCGACGAAGCCTGCCGAGGCGGAGGCAACACCAGCGGCCCGGCTGGCCAAGGCCGTCGCGGACCTTGCCGCGAGTCGGTACCGGTCCGCCGAAACGGGGTTGCGGGCGCTGCTCGACGGGCCGGAGCGTGTCCCGGCCCGACGCGCGCTCGGGGATCTGCTCCTGCTCACGGGACGTTACGCTGAAGCGGGAGAGCTGGCGGAGCAGGCCCGCAATGACGGGGAGGAGGGTCTGGCCTTCTTGGAGCTCCACGCGCGGTCACTCCGCGCGCAGGGTCACCTCGACGAGGCGATCGCCGTTCTCACGGCGGAGGCCGCCAACCCCGAGGCTCGCCGCGTGCGGGTCCTACTGGGGGAGCTCCTCATCGAGCGCGGCGATCGTCGTGACGCGGAGGCGCCGTTGATGTCGGTGCTCGAGGACTACAACGCCGACAGGATCCGTGACGACGACGGTCCCGGTCTGGTTCTCGTGGGTCGGGCGTCTCACCTGCTTCGGAGCCCTCGCGACGCGAACGACGCGTACAACCTCGCCGAGCAGAAGCTCGACCACGACGTCGAGCTCCTCCTCTATCGGGCAGAGCTGTTCCTCGAGAAGTACGACTCCGGGCACGCCGAGGAGGTGATCCAGGAGATCCTCGAGCGGGCGCCTAGCCACCCCGACGCGCTCGTCGCGATGGCCCACATCAAGCTCGCTCAGACCTATGACTTCGACGCAGCGGAGGAACTCGCTCGCGCCGCGTTGACGACGAATCCACGCCACGCCGAAGCCCGCTTCGTGCTGGCCGGGATCGCGCTTCGCGACATGGAGCTGGCGCGTGCCGACGCGGAGCTCGATCAAGGGCTGCGGGCTCACCCCAGGGACCTGCGGCTGCTCTCGCTCAAGGCAGCCGTTCGGTTTCTCGCCGACGACTCGGAGGGCTTCGCTGGCGCCGAGCGCGTCGTGCTGGATCTGAACCCGGAGTACAGCAGTCTTTACCAGATCATCGGCGAGTACGCCGAGTGGGAACACCGATATGACGAGATCGTCGCCCTGATGCGTCGCGCGATCCTGATCGACGCCAGAGACGCGAAGGCTCGGGCCGATCTCGGGATCAACCTGCTCCGCGCTGGCGAGGATGTCGATGGCGTCCGCTCGCTCGCTGCCGCGTTCGACCAGGACCCGTTCAACGTTCGTGTGCTGAATACACTCAACCTGTACGAGAAGGTGATCTCGAACCAATACGAGTCGGTCGCGAGTGGCCCGTTCCGCATCCGATACCACAAGGACCAACGCGCGTTGCTCGAGCGATATGTCCCCCAACTGCTCGAGAAGGCCTGGGGAGAGATGGTGGAGCGTTATGGCTTCGCCCCGCGGACGCCGCTTCCGGTCGAGCTCTATCCGGAGCGCGAGCAATTCGCCGTGCGCACCTCGGGCCTGCCGAACATCGGCATTCAGGGTGTCTGTTTCGGTCGTTCGATTGCCGCGATGAGTCCGGGGAAGGAGCAGTTCAACCTCGGGATGACGCTGTGGCACGAGCTTTCGCACGTGTTCCATATCCAGCGCTCGAAGAGCCACGTTCCGCGTTGGTTCACCGAGGGCCTCGCCGAGTGGGAGACCCTGAACCAGGAGCGCGGTTGGCGCCGCGAGCTCGACCCGCAGCTCTATGACGCCCTGCGGCTCGGGCGGCTCCCTGAGCTTGGCGACATGAACCGGGCGTTTACGCGCGCGGAAGACATGGACGACATGGCTACGGCGTACTACGCATCGACTCGCATCATCGTTATGCTCGAGCGCAAGTACGGGATGAAGCGCCTGGAGCATATGCTTTCGTTGTGGGGCGAAGGCAAGCGGACGCCGGAGGTCATCGAGATTGCGCTCCAGACCTCCCCCGCGGCGCTCGACGCGGCGTTTCGTGAATTCGCTGGCCAGGACACCGCGCGCTTCCGCGCCCAGTTCGTGCCGATCCAACGCACGGGGGACCCGGAGCGCGCGCGTGCGGAAGCCGAGGCCTCACCGAAGGACCTGCAGCGGCAATGCCGCCACGCCCTCGCCGCAATCCGGGGCGGCGACCAGAAGACCGCCACGGAGGCGATGGCGCGGGCGCGCGCGATCGCCCCGAAGGACCCGGACGTGTTGTGGCTCGAGGCCCAGTTCGCCTTCGCGAGCGACGACTTCAGCGGTGCGGAACGAGCGATCCAGGCTCTCCTCGCTGCGGGGCACGACGGGTACGATATCCAGCTCGGGCTCGCCGCCATCCACGAGCACCGCCGGGATCTCGCAGGGATGAAGGTGGCCTTCGAGAGAGCACGCACGTACGACCCGCTCGCGTCGGAGCCGCTCGGTGCGCTCGCCGACCTCGCCCGCGAGGTCAAGGATCGCGACGGCGAGATCGCCGCTCTCAAGGCTCTCACCATCATCGAGGAGCACCACGCCGCGGCGCACCAGCGCTTGATGCGTCTGCTCATCGATGCGCGCCGCTGGGACGAGGCGGTGCGGGTAGGCGGGGCAGCGGTCTACGTCGACATGACGGGGCTCAACACGCACCTGCTCTACGCCGAGGCCCTCTCTGGGGCCGAGCGGCATCGAGACGCCGTCTTCGAGCTCGAATCCGCGCTCCTTTGTCCGGGGCGCCCCCCGGACTACGCGGCCGTGCATGCAGATCTCGCGCGCGCGTGGCTGACGCTCGGTGACCGGAGTCGGGCGCGGAGCGCGGCGGTCAAGGGACGCGAGCTCGATCCGACGAACGGCCGCCTGAAGGACCTGCCGCTCTAGGGCAACGGCCGGGTTGCCCACAGCAACGGCAGCGCTGGACACCAAGCTCGAGGGCCCCCGGGGCTCGCTCACTCGGCTCCGCCGAGCAACCGCGACACCCGGGGGCCCCCGGGCTTGGGTTCCGGTGCAGGGCGAGGGAGCCGGGTCACGCGGGCCCGACGCCGCATTTCGGTGTGGGTGGCGACATCGGGTGCGTCTCCGGCGCCGCCGGCGGCGAGGTCTGCTCCCGAAGAGCCTTCAGCCTGGATTTCGCGCCGCCGGCGGGCGAAATGCCGGAATCCGAGGCAGAATTCGAGCCGTATCCGCGTTCGGCGCGCGCAGAGCCGGAGTGGAGGGAGTGGCGCCTGCTGTACGAGTCCACGGAGGACCACGGCCCGAGCCGAGCGAGGGAGCGTCGGAGGCGCGATGCACTAGCAGCCCTGATTCGAGCACGACGGACGCGGAGAAGGCCGAAGGATGCGAGGAGTGTGGCATGGCGGACTAGAGCAGCAATCAGCTTGATTGCTGCGTCAAATCAATGACCTAGAGCGCCGAACCGGCAGCAGACCTCACCAGAGGCAGCGCTGGAAACGCGTCCTTGCCTCGCATGGACGCGTTTTCAGCGCTGCCGCTGCGGTTGGCAACCTCATCGGTGCTCTAGGAGGCGCGAAATCCAGGTTCAGTCGTCCTCGCGCTCGCCCGCGGCGCTGCGGAGTCCCAGCGCCCGCGCCTTCTTGTAGAGGTGGCTTCGCTCGAGGCCGAGGGCTCGGGCCGTAGCGGCCATCTGACTCCCATGCGCGGCCAGCGCCTCCTCGATGATGGTCCGCTCTGCCTCCTCCGCGAGGACACGGAACGGTACCCCAGGGCGGAAAAGGCCCAGCGAGGGGGGAGCCTGGCCCATGCCGAGTGCTCTTTCGACCTCGGGTGCCGTCACCAGGTCGTCCGGACTGAGGATCACGAGCCGCTCGATCAGGTTCCGCAGCTCGCGCACATTGCCGGGGAAGCTATGGCGTCCCAGCGCAGCAACTGCGTCGGGGCCTAGCCGAGCTCCGGGGCGGTTGTTCGCGCGGGCCGTGGCCTCGAGGAAGTGTGCCGCCAGCAGGGGAATGTCCTCTCGCCGCGCGCGGAGCGGCGGGAGCGAGAGAGGCAGCACGTTGAGCCGGTCGTAGAGATCTGGGCGAAACACCCCCTCGCTACCGGCCAGCATCAGATCTCGGTTCGTTGCCGCCACGACGCGAACATCGACCCGGAGGGTTTCGCTGCCCCCGACCCGCTCGATCTCGCGTTCCTGAAGCACGCGGAGGAGCTTGGCCTGCATATCGAGGGGCATGTCCCCCACCTCGTCGAGGAACAAGGTGCCCCCATGTGCCCGCTCGAACTTGCCCCGACGCTGCCGGGTGGCACCCGTGAAAGCCCCCGCTTCGTGACCGAACAGCTCGCTCTCGATCAGCTCCTTGGGGACCGCAGCGCAGTTGAGCTTCTCGAGCGGGCCCTTCGCCCGGGGGGACGCGCGGTGGATCGCGCGAGCTACCAGCTCCTTCCCCGTGCCCCGTTCCCCCGTGAGCAAGACACTCGCCTGGGCCCGGGCAGCTCGGGTGACCTGTTCACCGAGCTCGCGCATCGCCGCGCTCGTTCCAATCAGCTCCTCGAGGTATCCCGCCTCGGCCCGGAGCTCTCGGGCCTCTTCCTCCGCGCGCAACAGGCGCATCGTGTTCTCGAGCACGAGCAAGAGGCGGTCCGAGTTTACCGGCTTCTCGAGGAAATCCAGGGCGCCGAGGCGCGTGGCTCGGATCGCAGCGTCGATGGTCGCGTGGCCACTCATCATGATCGCTGGCACTTCGTTGCCAGCGGCACGCTGGCGTTCCAGGAGCGTCACCCCGTCCCCGTCGGGCAGCGAGACATCCAGGAGGAGTACGTCGAAGGAACGTTTCGCCAGCCTCTCTTCCGCGACCCCCACCCCACCCGCGACCTCCACGGAATAGCCCTCCAGCGAGAGCGCCTTCTTCAAGGTGCTCAGGATGGCCGGTTCGTCGTCAACAATGAGGATATGTCCCCGCGGCATGAGACCACGCTACTCGACAACCGTTGCCGCTGCCACGCCTTCGGCGAGGCGGCGTCCCCGGAAAGGTCGTGTCCGGCGGTGCCTAGCGTCCCCTCTGGTGCAAGGTTGCCCCGATGGTACGCTCGTTCTCGCCACGCCCCCGATGACTGCTCGCACTCCGACGGCAACCGTTCGTCTGGCGACCATGCCGCTGTCGCGACTCCTCGTGCACGCCCTCGATCGGAAGCTGACCGGGACCATCGTGATCGAGGCCCCCGAGCACCACCGGAGCGCGGTCTTCCTAGACCGAGGCGTGCCAGGGAAGGTCAAGTCAGGGCTTCCCGTGCACCTGCTCGGCACCCTGGTCTCCGAGCTCGGCTATGAGGAACCCAGCGTGGTCGACGCCGCGCTGTCGCGGGCTCTCGCGGAACGCCGCCTGCTCGGACAGGTCCTGCTCGGGAGCGGGAAGCTTACCCGATCGGACCTCGCCGAGGTGGTGCGCGTGCAGGTCCAGCGCAAGATCGGTTGGATGGCAGACCTGCCTGGCGACAGCCTTGCTGGGTTTTACGATCAAGTGAACCTGCTCGAGAAATGGGGAGCGCCAGAGCTTGCCGCCGTACCGCCGCTGGCCCTCCTCTGGAACGTGGTTCGGGACCACGGTGAGGCGAGCGGGGTGGACTCCGCGCTCGAGAGCCTGGGAGCCCGGACCCTGAAGCTACACCGCGAGGCCCAGGTCGCCGGCTTTCACTTCAATCGATCGGAGCAGGCGCTGATCGACGTGATGCGGGCAAAACCACAGGCGCTCGCCGCCCTCGAGGATTGTGGCGTCCTCCCCAGCCCCACGGCTCGCCGGCTGGTGTTCCTTCTGGGTTTGACCCGCCAACTCGATCTCGGGTCTACCGCGCCGCCACCCATCGTGGTCGGGGAAGGGCGCAGCACGCGGTCCTCGCGTCCCGGGCGCGGGACGCCGGCGGGGCGTGGCAGCAGCGACCGACCGGCGCCGATCGCAGCGCTCACCGAGGACCTGCAGGCCTACGCCAAGGAGCTCCGCGAGCGCGTCGCCGCGTTGCCGAAACAGACGTTGTACGAGATCCTCGGCGTCGATTCCGCCTCGGAGCCGGCCGTCATCCAAGGCGCGTTCTTCCAGTTGGCGCGCTGCTGGCATCCAGACCGACTCCCCTCCGAGCTCCATGAGCTACGGGACCTCACCACGAACCTGTTCGCCCGGATGAGCGAGGCCCACAGCGTGTTGTCGGACCTCCAACGGCGGGAAGACTACAACCGCCTCCTCAAGGAGGGAGGCGCGACCGTTGAAGAGCAGGAGAAGGTCAAGGCGGTGTTGGCCGCGGCCGCAGCCTTCCAGCGCGCCGAGATCCTGGTGAAGCGCCAGAAGCTGGAGGAGGCAGAGGGCGAGGCGAAGATGGCAACCGAGGGGGATCCGGACCAACCGGAGTACGCCGCCCTCCACGCGTGGATCCGGGGCCAGAGGGCGGATCCCGCCGCGCGCGCGATCCTCGCCGAGGTCCTTCGGATCCTCGACGCCAACGTGGAAAAGGACCCGGACAACATCCGAGTTCGGCTCTGTCGGGCGCAAACCCTCAAGCGAGCTGGGCGCGAGGAGACTGCGATGCGTGACTACCGCCACATCGTCGAGCTCCGCCCGAACCACACCGAGGCTCTCCGAGAGATCAGGCTCCACCGGATGAGGCACGACCGCGGCGCGCCGCCGAGCAATCCACCCGCTCGTGCCAAGCCAGACCGCACCGCGAGCAACCCCGGCATCTTCGGGAGACTGTTCAAGCGCTGAGCCCGCCGGATCCGCGGTGGCCTGGCCGGCAATCAGCGGTGTGGATCCACGGTCAGCGAGGTCGTCTGCCTCAGCGCCTCGTAGAGCGCGATCGCGACGGCGTTGGAGAGGTTGAGGGAGCGGACCTCGCCGAGGGTTGGGATGGCCACGACGTTCTCCCTTCGCTCGTGGAGGAGTGGGGGAGGGAGGCCGACGCTCTCCTTGCCGAAGACCAGCAGGTCCCCCCGACGGAAACGTACATCGAGGAAGCTTTGGACCGAGTGTCCGCTGAACAGCCATGACCGCGGGGAGTCAGGGCCCGCCCCTCGCCCAAGTGCCAACTCAGCCGCCGCGAGGCTGGCGTGCTGTCGGACCTCCACCAGGTGCCAGTAGTCCAGGCCGGCCCGCCGCACGGCATGTTCGTCCACGCTGAAGCCAAGGGGACCTACGAGGTGGAGAACCGCTCGCGTGGCGGCGCACAGCCGCGCGATGTTGCCAGTATTGGGCGGGATTTCTGGCTCGACCAATACGACGTGGAAGGTGCGCGCGAGTCCGTGCGCACGGAGTGGGGGCGGAAGGTCGAGGGGCATCGCTTCCTGGATGGAGTAACGTGCCCCATCGCGCCCGCCATCTTAGCCCGAGAGGAACGCGGCCCGCGATGGGCCTGAGTTTCGCAGGCTCTTGGGGGAAACTGCGTCCGGATCTCCGCGAGATCCCTCTGCTTGACGCGAATCCCGCCCCGCAAGTAGCCTCCCCACCGGATCAATCAGGACCGCCTGAGGATGAAGCCCCGCCTGCTCGCTTGCGCTACCGCTCTCGCCGGCACCCTGGTTTCGGCGTGGGCGGCGGCCGACAGAATGGACCCTTCGGTCGAGCGGCTGGTGGTCAATCGGGAAGAGTGTTTGGGAGAGGACGGGCAGTCCGCCACGGGGGCGCGGTGTGTTCGAGACGACGCGGCCTTCAAGCGCCTCATCAACCAATACGGCTTCGCGGTTGCCCCGAGCGCGATGCACTCTGCCCGGACAACGGGCTTCGGGGGGTTCCATCTGTCGATCGAGGGGCAGTACTCGAAAATCGATGATGGCGCCGAGTACCTGGAGCTTGGTACACGAGGTCGTTCCGATGGGTCTACGAATGAGGCGTCGCTGTCCAATGACAGCCCCGATCCGATCCTCCAGCTCTACTCGTTGAAGGTGCGAAAGAGTTTCGGCTTCGGTCTCGAGATCACCGGTGCTATCGGCTTTGTGCCCCAGACGGAGCTCGCGGTGGGCGGTGCGGATGTGCGTCTGTCGCTGCTCGAGGGCTTCCGCGCCCCTGACTGGCCTGGGTTCCTGCCCGACGTAGCCTTTGGGGGCGGGGTGCGGACCATCACGGGGACCAACGCGTTCCAGCTCACGGTCGCCAGCCTGGACACTCAGCTATCCAAGCCGTTCGCGATCGCCAGCTCATCGATCATCACCCCGTGGATCGGCTACCAGTATCTGTGGATCTTCGGTGACTCGGGGCTCGTGGACATGACTCCGGGGACCGACCCCATCGGCTACTGCAACTATGCTGGCGACAACGTCCCCGGCAATCCGGACCCGAACAAGACCACCACCGAAGGTGAATTCCTCTACGATGGTCAGCCGAACTGCTTGGGCGGAAGCCGGGAGGATTTCAACAACAACACCGTGTTCGACGCGGCGCGATTCGAGCGCCAGCGCTTGATCTTCGGCGTGTCCTACCGCTTCGAGATGGTGTCGCTCGGGCTGGAGTTCCTCACGGACATCATCCCGCCCGCGGACGCTCAGGTGGGGGGTGGGGAAACGACCATCCACGACTCGACGGGTGCGGAGATCGACGAAGTGTCCGATTCCGAGCTGCTCGCCGATGAGAAGTCACAGTGGGCCTTCATCGTCGAGCTGGGTGCGACGTTCTGAGCGCTTCGTCAGTGGACGCCGAGCAGGACGGCGGCGAGTGTTCCCGCGGCAGCCAGCAGCAACACGGTGAGCAGCGCGCCCGCGGGTGCGATGCTGCCGAGGAGCAGCGCTCGCTGCAGTGCTGGTCCCTCGAGGCGATGCACTCCTCGGAGGTAGGCAGCGCCAGCGCGTCGAGGTGCGGTCAGACCGAGGGCGATGGCCCGCAGCGCGTCGCGGGGGCCGTCCGTGAGCGCAGTGACCACGACTCCAATGGGGAGACTGAGCAGATCCCAGCCACAGGCATAGCACCCGAAGCGGAACCCATGGCGGGAACGTCCCGCACGGTGGCGGGCGCCGAAGTCGAGCCCAACCCCATGTATCAGGTGAAGGGCAACCATCACCGCCGCCAGCAGCGGAAGGCCGAGAATGGAGCCACGGAGCAGCCAGACTTGCAGGGCGCTGTCCGCGACCACTGCGCGCGCGAGGTCAGGGAAGATCGCGCTCGCCACGCCGGCCAGAAGCAGCGCGTGCACGGCTACGGTGGTGAGCTCGGCGGTGGCGGCAAAGCGCAGCGCCGACCCATAGTCCCCGCCCGGCAAGGAGCCGAAGAAGGTCTCGTGCTTGAGCGTGGCGAGCCGCGCGGTGCTCCATAGGCGGCGAATCCAACCGCTCCCCGGGCGTTCCCACGGGACGATCGCGAAGACCTGGGAGGCGAGATCGTGATCCTCGCATTGCCCGGCGCAATCGCCGCGTCCACAATGCGCGCAGACCACCGCGGCGGGGAACTCGTCGAGCTCTACCGCGTCGTCGCCGACCTCGGCTCGGTCCAGTTTCGGCGTTCGCAAGCCCCACTCGACCATCGCCTTCGGATAGCACAAAGGGGCGAACAAGGCGAACGCGGCGCCGTGGGTGAGCGAAATCGCTCACGTTCGACCACGATGACGAGTGAGATGTGTCCTGGCCGCCGTGGCACCGCTCACGGTCAGTGCAGGGCTACCCCGGGGGGAGCCCGCTCGTCACGAGTGCCGGGCGGTGGAGGCCGTGGGGTCTCCCGCGGAAGAGGGCCGCCGAAGCGCAGTCCAAAGGCGATCCCCAGGGCGCTGACGACGGCGCTCGCATACAGCCCGAGGCCCCACTCGTACTCGTATCGGACCAACGGCGAGCCGCGCGGCGGCAGGGCCGCCAGCATTGCCACCTCTACTGCGGTCATGGCGGCGAAGACGGTGACGATCGCACGGACCCCCCGCATTTTACGCACGGTGCGTCGCGTGAGCACCAAGGGAACGAGGACGAGCCACGCTGCCGCGCCGCCCCACAACCAACCGGAACCCCGGCGGGCGAGGAGATAGCCGCTGATCGACTCTTCGTATGGCTCCACCAACTCGACCCACGGCATGGTGAAGGCAACGAGACCGAGCACGCCCAACAGGAGGAGGACTCCCCGCGAGCGGCCCAAGAAGAACCACGAGACCACCCGGTCCTCGGGCAGGGTGAGCTCCGCCTCCGCTGCTTCCTCAGCGATGGCGTCCGCGGAGGGGGGCAGCCGGTCGAGCGGCTTCAAGGTCACCCCGCAGTCGGGGCAGACGCGAATGCCTTCCCGGCTCCCAAAGAGGGCGCGACAGAATGGGCAGGCTAGGAGGCTTGACACGAGCCGAGGATACCCGGAATAAGCCCCGCCCGCAGGCCCCACCCTGGCAGTCCCTACCCGGAGGGAGCGGGGAGCGCTACCTTCGACCTCATATGGTTGACGAGATCACCAGCACGTTGGGGCTTGCAGCGGACGCGCCGCACCTGCTCGAGGCACTCACCCACCCGAGCTTCGCCAACGAGCGCCCAGGTACCAAGGACAACCAGCGCCTCGAATTCCTCGGCGACTCCGTGTTGGGCTTCTGCACCAGCGAGGTCCTTTTCGCGCGCTTTCCGACGGCGGACGAGGGTACGTTGACGCGGTTGCGCGCGGGACTGGTAAACGATGAGGCGCTCGCCGAGTGGGGGCGGTCGAGGCGGCTCGCCGAGTCGCTCCGCCTCGGGCGCGGCGCGACGGCGAGTGGCCTTGGCGAGAGCACCAACGTGCTTGCGGACGCCGTCGAGGCGCTCATCGCTGCCGCCTTCCTGGATGGGGGCCTCGAGGCAGCGCGCCACGCCGTGCGCCGAATCATCGAGGACCGGCTGGGGGCGCTGGATCCGATCGCGGTGCATGATGCGAAGAGCGAGCTTCAAGAGAGGGTTCAGGCGAGCGGTCAGGCCGCGCCGCATTACGCCGTCGTGGCAAGCGGGGGACCCGCGCACGAGCCATGGTTCGAAGTGGAGGTTCGCGTTGGGGGGCGGGTCCTCGGCAGTGGCAACGGCAGGTCGAAACGGGCGGCGGAGCGGGCGGCGGCGACCGCGGCGCTCGATTCGGAAACGTGGCAGCCTCCGGCAGAGGCGCGCAAGCACGAGGCAGCACATGGACACAACGACGAGGAGTAGCCGTTCCGCCCCATCGCGGCGGGCCTTCGTAGCTGGCTTGGTGATCCTTCCCGTGGTTCTGGCGGCTCGTCGTGCCGAGGCCGGCAGCTACCTCGATCGCGCGGCGCTGCTGACAGGGCAGGCCGTGAGGGAGGCGGAGTACCTTCGGGTACGGCTTTCCGATCGCGAGCTCGCGCGGACCATCCTGCGGTTGGCAACGGCGCGGTCCAAGGCGGCCAGCACGATGTTGGTCCCACCGGAGGTGAGCAAGGCCCATCCGCATCTGCTGCTCGTGCTGGCGAGCTACGAACGCGCCGCGGGTGCAGCCGCGGAAGGGGACGGCGGGCGTTTTCTCACGGCGGTGGCGCAGGCACGGGAAGAGGAACAGATCCTACGTGGCGTGCTTCGCCAGCTGGGCTGGACCTTGCCCCGATACTGAGGTTGCCGGATCCTGCCCTAGAGCAGCAATCAGGTTGATTGCCGCGTCAAATCAATGACATAGAGCACCGAACCGGCAGCAGACCCCACCAGAGGCAGCGCTGGAAATGCGTGCTCGCCTCGCATGGACGCGTTTTCAGTGCTGCCGTTGCGGTTGGCAACCTGATCGGTGCTCTAGCGAAGCCCGCGGTCCGTAGGCTGAGGACCACCAGAGGTCTGGGGCGCGACCACCGAGAGGACGGGTGGGGGCAGAGCCGGCGCCTCCGGCTGGGGTAGGGACGGGACCAGCTCGAGCGCGGCGGGGTCGCCAAGCTCGAGGTGCTTCGTGCGAAGGGAGGTGATGAGGCGGCGAACCTCGCGATCGAGCCTCTCGCGCTCCAAGGCACCGCGGATGATTGGGTCGACCTCGGAGCGCGGCGGATGGGTTGCGGGGAGGGTCCCCCGTCGCCAGACGACGGCCAGATACTTCCCTTCGGGTACCGGCTCGGGCACGAGCTCGCCGTCGCGGACCTCGGCGGCGGCCGCAAAAAGCGCGGGGTCCACCCGTACGGTCGGTACGTCCGTTCGCCCATCGGGGTAGATGAAGCCGAGCTCTCCCTTGCGCATTGCCGTCGCCTTGTCGCGGGAACGTTCGCGAGCGAGCTCGCTCCACCGACGGGGTCCGTCCACACCGCGGGCGGCGGCGAGGACGGCTCGGGCGGCTGCATCGTCGTCGACCAGGATGCGCCAGACGCGAAGGCGTTGCGGGCGCTCGAAGCGCTCGCGGTTCGAGGTGTAGTATCGCTCGATGTCGGCGGCGGTTACCGGGTTCTTCGCGGCGAGCTCGCGTCGGAGATCGTCGACGAGCGCGCGTCGAAGGGTCTCGCGGATCGCATCCGCGGCCATCGGGGAGTCGCCGAGGCCGCGTCGGCGAGCCTCGGCCGCGAGGAGGAGCTCAGGGACCAGGACCGTGTCCAGGAAGCGGTGCGGGATGTCCTCGGCGAGCGGGGCCAAGGATCGGCGTTGGAACTCCGGGAGCTCGGCAAGGCGCTCTTCGATGGCACGGGCCGACGCCGTCAGGGGACCGACCCGGACACAGGGGACGTCGTCGGCCGCGGCGCTCAGCCCGGGGGCCAGGGAAGCAACCACGAGTAGGCGCCAGGTGCTGGGGGACCGAGACGGGACCCGCATGGGGACCCCTTAGGCGACGTCGGGGCGATGGGCAAGTGCGGCCCGGGGGCGTCAGCCAGCGAGGGCCCTCGTGCGAAAGACGACCCGCTCCTCGAGCGGGTGGACCCCCAGGCCACGGAGTCGGCGTCGCGTAATTTCGAGCGCCGCCGCGCTCTCGTCTATCCCGACGACGCGTCGGCCGAGCTTGGTCGCGACCACCAGGGTGGTTCCGCTCCCAGCACAGGGATCGAGGACGAGATCACCGGGATGGGTGCAGGCCTCCAGGAGCCGAGAGAGGAGGGCCTCGGGCTTCTGTGTGGGGTAGCCGGTCCGTTCGCGCGCCACCGGCGCGACGATGCCGATCTCCCAGACGTCACCGAGGGGCGTGCCGGGGGTGGCCTCCTCGACCGTGCTCGATCGGCGACGACGGCCGAGGTCGTCTACCACGGCGCGCTGGCGGCGGTCTCCCCAAGTCGCAATCGTGCTGGGCGCGAGCGGTTCGTAGAGCTGCCGGAAACGGGGCGCGACGGTCGCGTCGCGGACGTAACGGAGCAGGACATCGTGGACGCGCTGGAAGTTCGGAGTCTTCGAGGGCCAGCGACGGTATCGCCAGATGATCTCACTCGCGAAGCAGTCGGGACCAAACACCTCGTCACCGAGGACCTTCACGTAGTGGCTCGTCTTCGGGTCGACGTGGACCACGAGGGACCCGTCCGGAGTGACGAGGTCGCGCGCCACCACGAGGCGCGCCCGAAGCGCCGACAGATACTGGTCGAGCCCCTCCCAGCGGTCATCGAAGGCCGGGACCACTCCGCGGATGATCTCGCCGCTCGCCCGATCGAGCTGCCGCCGGACAAGGTGGTGCTGGCGTTTGGTGAAGAACGGCGGATCGAGGTAGACGAGGGCGAACGACGAGGGGGCACGCGCCCGAAGCGCGCGGAGGGCGTGCAGGTTGTCGCCCTGGATGAGCATGCAGGCGGGGTGCCCGGGGCGAGCCACCTCGAGGGCAGGCGTCGGTCCGGGGTCCGCGGGGTCGGGTCCTTTTCCTGGCCACTCCAAGTGCACACAAGGTCGGGGGGGGACCATCGGAACGAAATCGTAACGAGGGCCCGGAACGCAGGGCCAAGAAAGGCGGGGGACAACGGCGGGTTGCGCGGGCCCGCGCGAGGTTGTACCCGTGGGACCCAGAATGAGCGACCGGCCGCGCATCTTCTCTGCCATGCAACCAACGGGCGAGCTTCACCTGGGAAACTACCTGGGGGCGCTACGGCAGTGGGTTGCGACGACGCGGTCCGGAGAGTTCGACCCGATCTACTGCATCGTGGACGCGCACGCGACGACTGTTGAGTACGACCCGCGCGAGATGCCGACGCGCACCTTCGAGACCGCGCTCACGTACCTGGCAGCCGGGCTGGATCCAGAGCGCGCCATCGTGTTCGTCCAGAGCGACGTGGCCGAGCACTTGGAGCTCACGTGGTATCTCGGGACGGTCACGGCGATGGGCGATCTCCACCGCATGACGCAATTCAAGGAGAAGAGCGAGCAGCACAAACAGAACATCAACTCAGGGCTTTTCACGTACCCCGTGCTCATGGCCGCGGACATCCTTCTCTATCGCGCCACGGTCGTGCCGGTGGGCAATGACCAGGTGCAACATCTCGAGCTCGCGCGGGAGATCGGGCGGAGGTTCAATGCTCGCTTCGGCGCGGTGTTCCCGGAGCCGGTCCCGCGCCTCTCGACGACCCCTCGCATCATGGGCCTCGACGGGAAGTCGAAGATGAGCAAGACGAGGGGGAACACCATCGGCCTGTTCGACGAGCCGCGCGCAGTCGAGAAGAAGCTGAAGGGCGCGTTCACCGACGAAGCGAAGCTGCGCCGCGGCGATCCGGGCCGCCCGGAGATCTGTAACATCTTCACCATCCATCGTGCCCTGACTCCCGAGAGTGAGGTGGCCGCAATCGACCGGGATTGTCGGACCGGCGCGCTGGGCTGCGGGGAGTGCAAGCAGCGCTGCGCGGCGGTGGTGGTGGAGGAACTCGCGCCAATCCGGACCCGCGGCCTCGAACTCAAGGCGAACCGGGTTCAGGTGATCGAGACCCTCAGAGAGGGGGCCGCTCGCGCTCGCGCCATTGCCTCGAGGACGATGGCGGACGTCCGTCGCGCGATGGGGCTCTCGACGGCGGGGATGGAGTGAGGCGCGTGGGGGCGGCGCGCGATCCTCGCGACGCCCAAGGGCCGACGGCCGGAGCTTGGCGTCGGCGAAGGCGTCCCGTCGGATCCTGCTCGATCCGTCGCGGGATGTGCCTCCTGTTGTTCGGTCCCGTGCTGGGGTGCGAACAACAGGAGGCAGACGAGCGCCCCGAAGGGGTGGTGGAGGAGTTTGTCGCTCGGATGAACCGAGTGCACGGCGACCCCAGGGCCGCGCGGGCCGCCTACGAGCTATTGTGGGCCGAAGGACGTCAGAACCTCGCCGACCGCGCGAAGCGAGCGAGTGCGGTCACGGGGCAGAAGCTCGCCCCTGAGGACATGCTCGCGCCGTCCCGGTTGTGGATGCGGGAGACGCCGAGGAAGCTGTCGGCTCGCGTGGCCGGCAGTTGGGCCGAGGTGATCGTCACGACCGACGACCCAGCCAGCGGACCGCACGCAATCCGGTGCGTCGAGGAAGACGGTCGATGGCGGGTGGCACTCGAGCTACCGCAGCTCGCTCCCATCGAGCATCGCTCGGAACCGCGGCGCTGAACGCTCTCCCAGCCAAACCAGGGTCGGTGCCCGGGACCAAATGCACCTTCACCCTCCGCTTCGGCGGTTGCTGCCGAGCGCAGAGGGTGAAGGACATTCGAGAACCGATAGGGTGGCGAGTCCGACCAGGCTGGCCCCGTCGGGTTCGTTCGGCCCGGTCAGTTGGAGAAGAAGATCGCCTCGATCTGATTCTTCACGTCTTCTTCAGTCTGCTCGCGGGCGATAGAAATCTCCTTCACGATGAGCGAACGCGCGGTGTCGAGCATGCGCCGTTCGCCAAAGGAGAGTTGCTTGTTGGCCTTCAAACGATAGAGATCGCGAAGAACCTCGGCGACGTCGTAGATCGACCCAGTCTTGATCTTGTCCATGAAACCGCGGTAGCGACGATTCCAGGTTTGGGTATCGAAACCGATGGTGCGCTCGCGCAAGATATCGAAGATTTCGCGGATCTCCTGCTCACTGATCACCTGCCGGAGGCCAACGGCGTTGGCGTTCGAAACGGGGACCATGATCTTTCGATCGGTATCCAGGATCCGCAGCACATAGAAGCGCTGACGAGCGCCGGCGATATCCTTCTCGTCGATACTGATCACCTCCGCTACACCTTGCGCGGGGTAAACAGCCTTGTCGCCGACCTTGAACTCAACTTCCTGGGTTGACTGCATGACTTCTCCTTGTGGCGCGCCAGCACTCGGCGCGAGACGACGACGCCGCGTACTGACAGCGCCATCGCGAAACCGACCTTCTTCAAGCTCCGGCGGACGACCGGTTGCGTGTACGACGCATCGGCAGAGACTCACGGGGAAAACTGCTCACCTGTCTGAACCATTCGCGGCGTTCGAAACGCTCGTGGGAGCTCGGCTCCCATCGAGATGAGCTACCACCCCGGTAACTGCGGTTAGGGGTCGCCAGGCGCGAAACTCTAATCGGTGATTTCTCTTCTGTCAACATCTCTCTGGCCTTCCCCCGCTTCGCACGAAATTCCATCACGCGAAACCGAACCCTCGGTGGGCTCGGGGCGAGTGAGACGCCAGGGGTGGCGAAGCGTGCAGGATCCGAAGGGGCTGTCAGGTTAGAACCAACGGGGAGGCCAGGATAATCCTGGATCTCGTGCTTCCTAGAGCAGCAATCAGGTTGATTGCTGCGTCAAATCAACAACCTAGAGCACAGAACCGGCAGCAGACCCCTCCAGAGGCAGCGCTGGAAATGCGCCCTCGCCTCGCACGGACGCGTTTCCAGCGCTGCCGTTGCTGTCGGCAACCGGATCGGTGCTCTATTCCGCTATGCCGCCCTCCTCGCACCCTTCGGCCGCCTCCGCGCCCTTCGTGCCCGAATGAGCGCTGCTGGACGGCGCCTCCGGCGCTCCCTCGCTGGGCTCGGGCCGTGGTCCTCTGTGGACACCTGCAGCAGGCGGCAGTCGCTCCACTTCGGCTCTGCGCGCGCCGAACGCGGATAAGGCTCGAAATCTGCTTCGGATTCCAGCATGTCGTCCGCCGTTGGCGCGCAATCCAGGACAATCCCACCCGGGCGCCTCTCGACGGGGCGGGTGCCTTGGGAACCATCCAAGGATGCTCAAAATTCCAATGGATAAGCGCATTCGTCGGTTGGGACACCCGAAGGGATCCGAACGACACCGAGCCGCACCCGCTCGTGAACCCAGGGGAGGCGCCGCGAGGCGAGCCCCACAGTCTGTCATATCGCGTGCGGTCGCGCCTGCATCGCAGCGAGCAGGCCCCAACGAACCCCTCGGTCCGACACAACGAGTCCTTGACAGCGAGACCACGCGATGACCTCGGCGACCAATATGCCGCCGGTGACGATGACGTCGGCGCGGGCGGGGTCGAGTCCGGCGACGCGCGACCGTGCAGCGAGCGGTAGCGAAGCTAGCTCTGCGACGATGTCGTCGATTCCGGCGCGATCGAGCTCGGCGCCGTGCAGGAGCGCCCCGTCGTAGCACTCGATCTTCGCCGCGATGGCGGCCAGCGTGGTGACGGTCCCCGCTACACCGACGAGGGTGCGCGGCGAAGCGGGGATCGGGAGCCATGTGAGCCGGCCCCGCACGTCATCGCGAGTCCGAGCGAGCTCCACGGGCAATGGCGGGTCGTGGTGCACGTGGCGCTCGAGGAGCCGCACGGCGCCGACGTCCAGACTTAGAGTCGACCCGACTTGGGTCTGGCTGGCGTTGATGGCACCGGTGACGATCTCCGTGCTGCCACCACCGACATCCACCACCAAGACCTCGCCAGTCACCGAGAGACCCTGCAGGGCGCCGGCGAAGGTGAGCCTTGCCTCCTCCACTCCGCTGATGACCCGGGGACGGACCCCGAGCACCTCGGCAGCTGCAGTGCAGAATTCCTCGCCGCCGCTCGCGTCCCGCAGGGCGCTGGTGCCAACGACCGCAAGCTCCTCAACCCCCGCTGCCCGTACCTCAGCTGCGAAGGAGGCGAGGCACGCCAACGTCCGAGCTTGCGCCTCGTCGGCGATGCGTCGAGTGCGGTCCACGCCCGCACCGATCCGGGTAATCGTGGCACGTTCGATGATCGGGTGGAGAGTCCCGCCGCAGTCCTCGGCGACCGTGAGCAACACCGTGTTGGTGCCAATGTCGATCGCGGCGAGGCGGCGAGAATTCAGCGGGTACCCTCTTGCAGAAGGCTATCCAGGTTCAGCATCTCGCCGACGTTCGGCAGCACGACCAGCTCGACTCGTCGATTCTGCTGGCGGTGCTCATCGGTGTCGTTGGCGACGACGGGATCCGTGTCGCCGTAGCCAGCGGCGCTCCAGTTTCGGGCGTCGAGCCCAAACCCTTTCTCCTCCACCGGCCGTGTGAGGAACAGCACGACCGAACGGGCACGCATCGCGGACAGCCCCCAGTTGTCTAGGTACGGCCCCCCACGGAGCGGGTGGGAGTCGGTGTGTCCGGCGACCTGGAACTCGCGGTTCGACAAGTCGGCGTCCGCGCGGATCACCTCCGCGACCTGTCGGAGCACTTCCTCGCCGTCCTTCTTCAGGTCCGCGCGCCCAGAGGCGAAGAGGACGTCTCCTGGCAGCTGGATCACCATCCGATTGTCGCGGACGGACACCTTCAGCCCGAATCTCGTGAGCGACTCGAGCTTCTCCTTCAGGGCGACGAAACGCTTCCTGATCTCGTCGAGCTGGTCGACGCGAAGTTGATACTCCTCGAGTGCCTTCCGTTGCCGACCGAGATCGTTCGAGAGGTTGTCAACCGTCAACCCACGCTCCGTGAGCGCCGCGTTGAGTGACTCCACCTCCCGCAGTGCCGCCGCGAGATCGGCGTCGCACTTCTCCTTCGCCGCTACCTGCTGCCTCAACTCATCGCGCAGACGTTCGCTCTCTCGCACCTGCTGGTCGTACTCGTCCTTGGTGTAGCCGCACGCCCCGAGCGCGAGCGCGAGCCCAAGCGCAACCCAACGACCCCCCAACAATGCACGCTGATCCATCCCGGTCTCCATCGCTTGCCGCGGGTTCTCCCACCCCCCCCCGTTGGCCGCGGCCCTGGACCTGCCAGCCGGGGCAAGGTGGTTGCCACCCTTCGTCGGCTCAGTTCTCTCTCGAATTCCGATCCGGCCTCTAGCCCGCTCGGAAACCAGCCGTCAAGGGCGACCCGCCGGTCGCGGGAACAAATGTAAGGTATTGGAATTCAGCCGGTTTCCAGAACCGTCCCCGTGTTCCGGGGACCCTATACAGACGCTCCGTGCGCAGCACTTGCGCGGCATCCTGCCGACAGACGCCCACCGTTCGCTGAGACCGCCGCACAAATTTCGTTGACACATCACAATGCATGGCAATATACGTCTTGCAACATACATCGGGAGGGGCTGACCGGCCGTTCCCTTCGCAAGAGGAATCACCATGGCTGCAAAGAAGACTGCGAAGAAGACCGTGAAGAAGGCGAAGAAGACCGCGAAGAAGACCGCCACCAAGGCCGCCAAGAAGACGACCGTCAAGAAGGCGCCGAAGGTTGCCAAGAAGGCCGCCAAGAAGGTCGCCAAGAAGGTCGCCAAGAGGCCGGCCAAGAAGGCCGCCAAGAGGCCGGCCAAGAAGGTGGCGAAGCGCGCCCCCAAGAAGGCGGCCGCCCCTGCCGAGAACCCGTGATCGTTTGACGACCGAGCCGACGCGCCGCACACGCGTCCGCTCGAGACGGCCGGGAAGGGGTGGCCCCTTTCGAGAGGGGCCACCCAGTGCCGAGAGGGGCAGGAAAGGTAGGGTGGTGTAGCCTCGACCCGCGCCAGGGGGTCTCTCGAGGGGAATGAGAACTGGCGTCGACCGCTGGAGGATGCGGGGAGCGGACGTCGTTGGCGCGCGCTTCAGGTAACGATGTAGAGCCGCAGTGCCGCGGCCGCGGCGCGCCGATCGAAGGGGACTCCCCGAAGGACCTCACGTTGGGACACCCGCTCGAAGAGGTCCTGCAGGTATTCGAAGAAGACCTGGCACTCCTCGACCGCGTGATCGAGGTGGGTTCGATCCACGAGGTCGGTGTCCGAAAGGCTCGTCATTGCAGCCAGGAAGGCGTCGAATCGCGGATAGTCCGAGCCGCGAAGGACCGGATAGCCCATGGCCGCGAAGTAGCGGAGAAACTCGCGGACGTACTGGAACTCCCCCACGGCTCCCCAGCGATCGGTCGGGGGCGAGCTCTGGGCCTTCGCGGCGAAGGCCCGGAGGATTTGGGCGAAGATCCAGACGTCGCGACGGAGTCGGTCGCTCGTCTCTCGCTGGGCCGTCGCGTCGTCGAACACCCCGTCCGCGGGGAGCGACACACCTAGCGTTCGACCGAGGAACAGAATGGCCCCGCGGAGCGCGGGCCGGACGTTCTTGATCACCGTCCGAAGCGCCGCGCGAACCTCGGACTCACTCGGGTCGGCGTCTGCCGCGAAAAGATCGTGCTGGAACGCCCGGCGCATCTCGAGCTGCACACTGGCTGCGACGCCCTCCAGCGCTCCACGGATCGTAAGGTAGCGGTGGCCCGACGCTCGCAGCAACGAGGACCGCCCGCGGATCTCGATGGCGGGCACGGTGACGAGCTCGCGATGGAAGCTCTCCCCGAGCAGTCTCCCCGAGTGCTGTCGGAGGTAGCCAGACAGTGCACGAGCGTCCGACCGAAGGACGCTCAGGGTCAAGTAGGCGCGTCCCAACAGCCGTCGGCGCCGCGAGCTCTCCGCCGCAATTCGCTCTAGCAGCCGAAGGTACCGCAGCATGCGGAAGAGCGACAGGAAGGCGAGGGAGATGAGACGGTGAGACTCCCGGCCCGCGACGCTCCGAATGAGCTCGAGGACATGGCTCGATCGAATGCGGTCGAATTCGGGGCGAAACTCGAGCGCCGTCAGCGGGTTGAAGAACGTATTGCGCTCGACCTCGCGCTGGACCAGCGCAAGGGCGGAGTAGAAGGTGCGGTATGGGACGCGTTGTGATCGCGTCAGGCCATCGACCACCTCCACCACGCTCGAGAGACCGTGGCGCAGGGAGAGGAGGCTCTGCTCCGGAGTAGTCTGCTCAGCAGCGCCGCGCGCCAGCCGCGAGCGCGCGCTGTCCTGTGGGAGCACGGTCTCCAGATAGCGATGGAAGACGAACGCGCGATCCTCGCTGCCGAGGAGCGCCCGCGCGAGCCCCACCGCGTGCGCTATGCCATCTCGGAAGATCCCGACGGCTTCGCGAAAGTCCTGGGTCACGACCGGGCCTCGTCGCGGCGGGCCGGGGTGATTTCGCGGGTTGGCGAAGCACGCTGCCGCCTTCAGCAAGACCTCCAGCTCGAAGAGGATCTCGTCCTTGCCTTCGAGCTCCAGCTGCTGGAACCAGACCTCACGCGCTTGACGTTGCTCGACCCGCAGGTCACGGGTGCGACTGAGCAGCTGATGGTATGGGTCTTCGGCTGGGGTCGAGGGTCTCCGTGCGGGCTCCACCCGGGCCCGGTCTCCCCCCGAAGCTGCCCCACCGAGCTCGGCCACGGCTGGCGACTAGAACCCGAACGGGTAGGTGAACGTGGTTTCCATGCCGTTCGGGTGGGGAGGATACTCGATGCTCTTTAGCACCTCGACCGTACACTGTCGCATGATGGAACTTGTGATGTCGGTCATGTCGGCGACGACCTCAGGGTCCTGCTTCAGCGTTCCATCCGGTTTGAGCACGAATCGCACCGCGATCTTCGTGCCGATCTTCGGGTCCTCCTTCTTTGCTGCCCGATAGCAATCGGCGACCGCTGTCCGCTTCGCCTTGACCAGCGCCCAGAGTTGGTCGCGTCGCGCGACCGCCCCCCCCTGCGGAACGGCGGTCGTTGCCTCGGCCGCGTCCTGGTCCTCCACCGTCGAGTCGGAGTGGGTCTCCCCCTCGTCGGCGAGGTACTCCTCGATGGATGCCATCGCCGCCGCCTCGTCCTCGGTGACCTCCTCGCCGTCCTTCCAGCTCCCGTCCGCCGCATCGTGCCCAGAATTCGCCTCTGGTGAGGAATTCGAGCCGCACCCACCAACACCGAGCACAGCCACGAGGAGGACCAGCAACCCACCGCGCAAGCTCTCAGCCAGCATGGCCCCTAGCATACTCGAACCCGTTCGGGCCGCGGGGCGTTTCATCCGAGGTCGGGTTCTGGCCCCGTTGCCCGCTCCGATTCGCTGTCGGGCCCACCACCTGGACGTCCGCCCTCCTCGCCCAACCGCCCCGCACCAGGCCACCCTCCCCCTTGGACGCTGCCCGATTGGACCACCGATCCGGCTCCGGTCTCCTCGCCAGTGCTGGCGCTCGCGCGGGCTGTCCGTCCTACACCTCCTGCCCATTCGGCCACAGCACTCCGGACGATTGCTGCGCCAAATCAACCACCTAGGGATCCCCGTCCTCCGGGCCCAGCTCGGCGGAGGCGAGTCGGCGGCCTTGGGGCGGATCAGGGGGGGCGCTTCCAGTGGCGCCCTCGCTGTTGGCGACCGGATCGGCGCTCGTACGGGCCACCAGCTTGGCGGTCGCCGTGGGCCTCTCCTCTCGCCAACCCCAGTCGCGAGGACGGATTCCCAACGTCCGGGAGAAGCGGGGTGATGACTCGACCGCGGGCTAACGATGGGCTATCCCCGCTGCCGGCTGCGGTTGGATCCGCGCCAAACCCGCAACTTTGCGCGGTGTCCCCGTTTTTCCGAGCCACATTTCGCGTTCCTCGAGGTGACGGTGCATAACTCCTGGTCGAACATCGCGCTGGTCGTTGTGTCGGTGGCGTCTCTCCCCGGGGTCGTGGGATGCGGCAGGGCAGTCGCCAGCCAGGAGGCAGCGTGGCCCCCCATTGCGAAGAAATGGTTCGACCGCGCCCAGGCGAGCTACCACGTCGCGGACATCGAGGACGCGGAAACAGCGATCGACAACGCGCTTCGGCTGCTTCCCGCCGAGCCAGAGGTTCGCCTCCTTGCCGGGCAGGTCGCGCTTGCCCGCCTGGAGCTCGACCGGACCCTCGAGCTGGTCGAAGGCCTCAAGGGCAACGAGGCGAGCAGCGTGCGGGGTCGCGCCCTCTGGTATTCCGGGGACATCGAGCGCGCTGCGGACGAGCTCGAGGCACTGCTCGCCAATCCAGACGTCCGCGACCCCTGGGCTAGCGAGGTCGCGAAGCTTGCTCGTCTGGGTGTCGGACGCAAGCCCTTCCAGATGTCGGGCGCGCTCCTCGCCGTGTCGGAGATCCCCGCCATCGGACGCGCGTCCCTCGTGGTGCCCGTCGAGGTGAACGGTGAGCCCGCCCTCGGTATGATCGCGACTCAGGTTTCGGAGGCCGTGATCGATGGGAGCAACGGGGCCGAACCCGGGTGGATTTCGCTCAAGTTTGGGGAGGGGTTGGAGGTACGCGATGTCCCCGCCCTGGCCAAGGACCTCTCGGGGGTTACGCGTCAACTGGGTGTGCCGATCCGGGTGCTGCTCGGAACCAACCTCCTCCGGCACCTGAACCTCACCTTCGATCTCCCCGGTCAGCAGTTCGTGGTGCGCTCCTTCGAGCCCCCGCCACCGCCGCAGGCGACAACCTTGAAGATCGACTACCTGCGGGGTGGCGGCATGCTGGTCCGGAGCCCGCTCGCCGCGGACCCCAACGCGCCGATTGCCTCGCTGCTGGTGGACACCAGCATGGTGTACCCACTCGCCCTGGACGACGGGGGTTGGGCGAAGGCCGGTGTTGCCACGAGCTCTCTCCAGCCAGTGCCGGGTGCGAATGACCTATTGAAGGGAGTGGTCCCATACGTCCAACTGGGAGCCTTCGAGATCCCCCAGGTACCCGGGGTTCGCGGCAATCTGGTCGAGCCGATGGAGGAGGCACTCGGCGTGGACTTGGATGGGATCCTCGGAGCCGGCCTTCTCGCCCCTTTCCGAGCCACGCTCACCGCGGGCGGCCGAACGCTCTGGCTCGAGGACCTCCCCCCTGGGCTATCCGGGGAGCCCGCAGCACTGCCCCCCGGTGACGGTGAGTCCCCCGCCCCGCCAGTCGAGGCAAACCCTACCCCGCTCCCTCCCGGTGCCTCGCCGTCTCCTGTCCCCACCCTGCGCCCTCCGAGCCTGGGTACCAATGCTGGTGAATCGCTGGAGGCGCCACTGACCGAGCCCACCCGGCAGTCGCCATGATCGCGCTATACGCCGGCAGTTTCGATCCACCAACCTACGGACACCTCGATCTGGTCGAGCGCGCCTCGCGGCTGTTCCCGAAGGTGGTCGTGGCTCTGGGTCGGAATTCCGCAAAGAACCCGTTGTTCTCCATCGACGAGCGCCTCGAGCTGCTTCGAACGACCTGCAGCCGCTGGAGCAACGTGGAGGTCGCCGCGTTCGAGGGGCTCCTCATCGAGTACGTCAAGCGCATCGGGGCGCGGGTCATCGTGCGTGGACTTCGAGCTGGGACCGACTTCGAGTACGAGCTCCAGATCGCCCACGCGAACGCCGACCTGCGACCGGAGATCGACACGGTGTTCCTACCCACGCGCACCAACTACGGGTTCATTTCGGCGTCGCTCGTGCGCGAGATCGCGGCCAATGGCGGGGACCCCTCGCGCTACGCGCCACCAGCTGTCTGCGCAGCGCTCGCGCGCAAGTACGCTGCTACCCCGACTTGAGACCGTCTCGCGCCCACACCACCCGCCAGGTGCGAGGCGGAGGAACGGCGATCTGCCCAGTTGCTCATCCTCGGCGGCTGCCTGGTCAGTGCACCACCCAGGGAGAGGGCATGAAGAGCAGGACGAACCACGCCAACGTGGACCAACCAACCCAGCGGCGGCCTCGGTCGAGCGGCATCTCGTCAGCGGGTTCCGAATGTGAGTAGGCGCCCAACCGCTGCATAGCCAGGATCAGCAGCCCCAACAACAGCCACGGGAGGGCGGCGCTCACCACGGTCCAGATCGTGCCCGTTGCCGCGGCGCCCTGGAGACATGGCTTCATGAACACGATCACGTTGTAGACCGCGAGCACGTAGGGCAAGAAGGTGAGCCACCGCGCGAGGATCGCCTGTCTTCGGCCGAGCAGCGCATAGGCCACGTGTCCGCCATCGAGCTGACCGATGGGCAGAAGGTTCAGGAAGGTGATGTAGAGCCCGGCCCACGCCGCCCCGAGCACAGGGTGCATGATGACGTCGTGGTTCGGGGGGATGGGACCGAGGAGGATCCGCTTCGCCGCCCAATAGACGATGCTTTGACCCTCCTGCGCGTAGTTCGCGGTGGCCTGCGGCTCCACCGGCGACAGCGCCAACCCCAGCGCCAGGAGCGGAAGCGCCACGGTGAGGCCCGCCAGGGGTCCCGCCACTCCGATGTCGAGCAACGCCGCCCGGGATCGCCGCTGATCACCCAGGAAGAGCACCGCTCCGAGCGTGCCGAAGGGGTTGTGCCAGGGCAGCGGCAGAAAGAAGGGCAAGGTGGGCCGTTCACCGTGCCATCGCGCGGCAAGGTAGTGGCCGGCCTCGTGGGCGACCAGGATCGCCATCAGGGAGCCTGCGAGCTGCCAGCCGCTGCCCCAGAAGTCCTCGCCGACCCAGTAGACGCTCGCCACCGTTGCCGCGAAGAGCAGCATTGGCAGCGCGACCTCTCGGCCGAAGGAGTTGCCCTGGCCACCCTCCTCCGCCACTCGACCTCGGGGTGGCGCGTCTCCCGTTCGGTCTTCGACGTTCATGTTGGGACCAGCTCCCGCAGGTGGTCTACGAGGCGGTCCAGCTCGACGCCCAGTGCCGCATCGAGCTCACCGACGTCCGTGCGGACGCGGAGCGAGCCCCGGTCGAGGGCTGCATCCACCAGGACCTCCACGACCCGGCTACCCGCGCCCAGGTCGGCGAGCGCGTTCGTGAGGAACGGGGCATCGGCGGGATGGGCGAGGATCAGTACTCGGCGTGCACCGGATGCTTCGCGCAGCGCTTCCCGGGCCAGAGCCGCCACGCAAGTGGGATCGAGCCGGATTGCCTCACCCAGGAGCCGCTCGGCCAGCACTCGCGCAAGCGCGACCGCCCGCTCGAGTCCCGTTTGCTCGAGTCGCTCCTCGCGTATACGAAGCGCGACCTCCTGCGCGGCCAGCTCCGCGAGAGCGCGGGCGCGCGCCGCGGCCGCCGCCTCAGCGGCAACGGCGGCGGCCCCGGCGGCCGCGGCCTCGCGGATCCGCATCGCGTCCGTCTCGGCGGCGGTGACGATCGCACGCGCGGTCGCCTCGGCGTCGACGACCTCGCTCGGGATTCGCTGTCCCCGGGGCAGCGGCGCGCGGTGGTCCCGCGACCCTTCGAGGGGGTGCCCTGCACCGGGCCCTGGCACCCTTCGTCCCCGAGCGAGCGTCACCGCCACCACCTTGCCTCGACTGCCCGCGCCAGGCACAGGAGCACCCAGGCGAGCGCCCGGGCGCGCCGATGCCGATCCTCCTGGCCGACCTCCGTGGGGGCGGCGCCAGAATCTCGGCCTTCGGGCGGTCGGAGGAGCGCGGCCACCGCGAGGCGGGTGCGCGTTCGCTCGTCGACGTCCGGAGAGTTCCCGCGCATCTCCACCGTCATTCGATTCCGAGGTTGCGCCGGATCCGGCTGAGCGGTTCTTCGAGGTTGGGCTGGAAGGATTCACCCGTGATACGTTCCACCGCTTCCACGTAGCGCCGCATGGCCTCGATCTTCACCTGGTCGGGGATGACGGGAATTGGGCCGTCGCCGCGGAAGCCGTGGGCGGCAAGGAAACGTCTAACGTACTCCTTGTCGAAGCTCTCGGGATCCGCTCCGGCTTGGAAGCGGTCGTCGTAGCTGTCCGCGAACCAGAAGCGCGAGGAGTCTGGGGTGTGGATCTCGTCGATCACCACGATGTGTCCGTCGGCGGTCTTTCCGAACTCGTACTTGGTGTCGACCAAGATGAGTCCTCGTGCCGCACAGAGGTCCTGGCCGCGTCGGAACAGCGCCATCGCCATCTCGGCGGCCGCGTCGAACTCGCTCGCTGGCATCCGCGTTTGCGCCAAGATTTCGGCGCGGGACGCGGACACGTCGTGGTCGCCGTGCTCGGCCTTGGTGCTCGGGGTGAGGATGGGCGCGTCGAGGCGCTGATGCTTCCGCATGCCGTTCGGCAGGGTGTGTCCACAGAAGGTTCGCACCCCACGCTCGTAGTGCACCCAGATGCTCGTCGACGTGGTGCCCGTGAGGTAGGCCCGCACCACCATCTCGACGGGCAGCGAGACACACTCGCGTGCGTGGAGGACGTTTGGGTCCGGCACGTCGAGGACGTGGTTCGGCGCGACGTCGCGCGTCTTGTCGAACCACCAAGCCGCCGCATGATTGAGGACCTGCCCCTTGAGGGGGAGCGTGCCGAGCACTCGGTCGAAGGCGCTGATACGGTCCGTGGTGATGAGGAAGCGCGTGGCGTCCGGGGCAGTGTAGTTGTCCCGAACCTTCCCCTCGTACTTGTGGCCGAGGGCGCCAAAATCGGTGCGCTCCAGCGGGTGGCGGAGTGCGAGTCGGATGGTCTGCTCGTCGACGGTCGCCATGGGCGAGGAAAAGTAGCACGGCCCGCGTGCCTGACGCACCGCGAGCCGCCCCCAGCTCTGGGTGCCTGGTCACCGACTCGTTTCAGCGATCGCGTTGGCGTTCGTTCCAGGGGTCGTGGGCCTACGGACCCCGAGGTCTGCGGCGGAAGCCCAGAACTGCCCCTGGTTGGGGGGGGCGACGTGGAGGCTCTTCGGCAGCACGCTCACCCAGCCAGCGACCATGTCCAGTATGTACGTCGGGGTATTGGGCTCGATCGTCCCGATCACTGCGGCCCCGTCTCCGGCGCCGGCGCGAAGGGTGACCTCCCTCTTGGTCACCACCTCCCGAGGCACGTCCGCGATCCGAAGCTGAGGGGATCCCGGCCGCCGGGTTGGGGCGGCGGCGACGTCCAGCGTTTCACCAGGTGGAAGGGCCCGAAGGTGACCTTCCTTCGCCCAGGCATCCAGCACAATCTCACCATGGTACTGGACGTGGACCAAGCCGTCTCGCGCCTCCTGGCTCCACAGGAGCATCCCATTCGCGAGATTGAGGACGGTCACCAGCGCTCGGTCCCTCCCAGCCTGGTCATAGAGCTCCATCTGATCCTTGGCGACCACGTATCCTCGGGCGTTGCCGGGGACGCTCCAATCTGGCGGGGACCGGGGAACGAGAGCAAGGGCGCCGCATGGTACCAAGGCTCGAAAGGTTTGCCTGAGCGGTTCGGTCAACCGTTTCTCCACCTCGACTTCATCGGCGTGGGCACCAACCACCCGGACCTCACGTTGGGCTCCGATCCACAAGTGGTCCGGGTTCGCTGCCACCCGGCGCGTGGTGAAGAAGGGCACCTTCGCCACCTCCACGTAGCCCACCAGCCGGAACCCTCCCGTGCCAATTCCGGTTGCGACCTGAGCCCGGGAGGTGCTCGCGTCTCCCGGGAGATCCCCGATCCGGAACCCCGACGGTCCTCCCGTGAAGCGGCCGACCACGGCACCACCCACGGGTTTGTCGTAGATCATGAGGTCTGGTGGGAGGGTTGGTTGCCCCTCGAAGGCGCAGGTCATGCTCCTACCCGACGCAGTTGACGTAGAAACGGGCTGCGCGTGAACGGGTGCGCCAACAACCAACCAGCTTGCCACCAACCCGGCCACGACGCCGACGATACGGGAAGCTCCGTTCATGCTATCTCCTTCGACTGGTGCCGCTCACCCCCTTGGGGTGCAGAGGGACGAGCATGCAATCGACTCCCATGATACCGGTGGTCTTCGGGACCCCCCGCAAGCTGCCCCGTGCACGGGAGGTGCCTGGACGGGTGATCGTCCTCGACATCGCGTTCGCTGGAGCGGGGAGCAACGGGGGCTTCTCGAAGATCACACTGCCTTTCATCGATGGCTTGGGCGCTCGCCTCCGCGCGTGGGTGGATCACCATGACCATGAGGACCACAGGCGGTATGTCGCCGATCCCCGCTTCGTCCTGGCAACCAAAGCCGAACACGGAGCTTGTCCAGAGATGATCCATCCCGAACTCGTGGAGCGGGTCGGTCTGGTGGACTCCATCGTCTGCCACACGGATTTCGATGGTCTGGCCAGTGGAGCCAAGTGGATTCGTCGAGGGATCGAAGCCTACCCGGGCGCCGACGCCGACGCTCGAGCCATCGACACCCGCCTGGGCACGCCAAGTGCGGTGGCTCGTCGTATCGATCGAGCCATCCGAGGCCGGCCAACCGACACCGGCCTCTTGGGACTGATCGTGCGTCACCTGGCCACCGGGCTCGACGACTTCGGTCTCTGGAAGCCCATCGACGAAGCGGCGCAGGAGCTGGTTCCAGTGGAATTGGAGACGCGCCGCGCCGCCGCAACCTACCGACGGTTCCCAGCTGGGGTTGCGGTCGTTGATGTGTCCGTCGGTTTTGGACGGCTGGACAAGACGCTTCTCCTGCTCCTTGGGCAGGAGCGGGACGAGGTGAGTGTGGTGGTGGATCGCGCTTCCGTCAGCGTCGCGGCGCCCTTCGACAGCGGTCAGAATTTCCTGGCGCTGTTCGGACTGCCGGGTGGGATGCCGACCCGCGTCTCCCTCCCTCGCACGCGGCTGGACGAGGTGCTCTCGGCACTGGGGGTCGATCCCCAGGCCTATCGAGCTGGGATCGCCGGCTGATCGAGCGGCGGGGTCGGCACCTTCTCCGCACCGCTGCCCTCAATATGCCGGAACTCAAGGGGAATTATCTGCTGATCGACTGCTCGCACGACAAAGCGGGATCGAGCTCTCACGAACTGAGTGGTTGCCCAGAGCCGAGGGGGTGTGGTAAGCGACATTTCAAATGTGAAAAGCTCACCAGCACAGGTGGGCGGCTAAGTGGCTGAATCCGGGGGCCCACCCCTCAAGGGGGTAACGGGGGAGGGGATTCGCCGAGGCCCTTCACGGGGGGCAAATGCACACCAGCAGCAACCGCGTCATCGGGACGACCGAGCTCTTCTACAGTGCGCAGGGGGTTTCCCTCTGTTTGGTTCCCAACCGTCGCCATCGCTCGATGAGGGTGATCGACTTCAGGTCCGGGGCGAACCCCGCGAAGAGCACGATCGTGGCTCGCTTGGCGCGCCAAGAGGATGTGGAGCGGGTCTTCACCCTGGTCGAACGGGACGAAATCACCACCTGGACTCGCCTTGGATTCCAGCGTGAGGGGACGATTCCGGGATACTACAAGCGGAGCGATGCCTGGGTCCTGGGGACCACGGTGGATCGCCTCATGGCTGCCCATACCGACGAATCGGGCATGCGACGCGCGCTCGTGGAAACCGACAGCGCGATCGCCGAGCGAACCTACCAGCTCGCGCGCCGTGATCCACGGGTCCAGACACCCCCCACCAACTCGTCGGCTCGATTGCAGCCAGCTCGAGATGCGGATGTGAGGCGCGCGATCGCCGCGGCCGGTCGGGCTCGGCGCGCGCTCACCGGGTTCGAGCCCTTCGGTCGGGACGTTGCCCGCGAGCAGTACGTCTGCACCGCCCGGGGTGGGTTCTCGCTGGTCCTCGGAGCGGAGCGCCAGCTCTGCTTCGACAACGCGTTCCTCGAGCTGCTCCTTGCGCCCCGGACCGACAAGGAGACGGCCAGCACCTGTGCCGCGGTCGGCCTGGTTTGTGACGAGCTGTTCGAGCAAGACGTTGCGAGCTGCTTCGCGTTCAGCCCCGCTGACGAAGCCGAGCTGGCGGTGGTCTTTCTCGCCAACGGTTTCCGGAAGACCGGGGTGCTGCGCGCACACCTGACCCGGCGCGACGAGCGGGTGGACGCCTTCCTCTGGACTCGAAAGCTAGCCGTGCCCACGGACCCCTGATCCACTAGGTCGGAGAATCCGCCCGCCACGCGCGGATCTTCAGCAGCGCGGTGGATCGGCGCCGGAGGCACTCGCCGCTCATCGAGCGGCGAGGCGGGCGACGGCTCGCCTCCCCCGCCCAGAAGAAGCCTAGCGCGGGCACGATCCGCGGCATGCTCCGGGTGCGGGCCTGTCCCGCGCTAGAGCACCGATCAGGTTGCCAACAGCAACGGCAGCGCTGGAAATGCGCCTGTACGAGGCGAGGACGCGTTTCCAGCGCTGCCTCTGGAGAGGTCTGCTGCCGGTTCGGTGCTCTAGGTTGTTGATTTGACGCAGCAATCA